>DATGJX010000230.1:0-12418 GCA_035294905.1 Vulcanimicrobiaceae bacterium
CGCAAGACCGGCTGCGAGCGCGCGGCTCGAATCGACGTTGTTCAACCGCCCGAACGTGCTGGATTCGGGAATCCAAAGCGGCAATTCGCTCCACGGCTGCACGTCATTCAAGGCTAGAAATTCTTCCGAAACCCAAACCGCACGCGCATCCTCCGCGGATGCTTCGGCCATACAGGCCTCGGCAACCGTGCCAAATGTCACGCTCCCGGGCGGGGTCACGCAGTTGAAGGTTCCGCTGCCGCTGCCTTCGATTAGATGAGCGACGAACGACGCAAGATCGCGCGCGTCGATGTATCGCACGCGCGTCTCGGCGGGCGGCGCGAGCACGTCGCCGCCTTCGTCGAATCGCAGCGGCCAATACGTGAAGCGATCCGTCGGATCGAACGGCCCGACAATCAGACCGGGCCGCAGCACGATTGCTCGATCGCCGAAGACTTGGCGAACCTCGCCTTCACAAAGCGCTTTTAGCGCTCCGTAGTTTTCGTCGGAATACACGGCCGGGTCCGCACCCTGCGCGAGTCGCATCAGCGGCGAATCTTCGTTCGGGCCGTCCGTGCGTTCGTGGTCGTACACCGATAGCGTCGATATGAACACGTACCGCTTCGCACGTGTTTCGAAATACCGCGCTGACGTTTCGACCACGTCCGGCGTATAGCCGCACACGTCGACGACGGCATCCCAACTTCTCCCGTCGAGGCGCGGAAGCTCGTGCTTGCGGTCGCCGTGTACTTGTTCGAGATCCGCATGCACGTCCTTGTGACTTCCGCGGTTGAATAGCGTAACGCCGTCCCCGCGTTCGGTCAATGCATCCGCGATGTGCCGTCCGACGAAGCGCGTGCCACCGAGAATGAGAACGTTCATAGGATATAACTGCTCAGGTCGGCGTTCGTTACCACGTCCTGCAGCTTGTTGCGCACGTATGCAGCGTCGACGACGACGTCGCCGCTCTGCTCGGGTGCCTCATAGCTGACCTCGTCAAGCAGCTTCTCCAGGACCGTATGCAGCCTGCGCGCGCCGATATTCTCGCTGCGCTCGTTCACCTCCATCGCGAACTGTGCAATCTGCGCGATGCCGTCTTCACGAAACTCGAGCGTCACGCCTTCGGTTGCCAGCAGCGCTTTGTATTGCTCCGTAAGCGCGTTCTTCGGTTGCGTGAGAATCGTTCGGAAATCTTCCGCAGTAAGGGAGTCAAGCTCGACCCGAATCGGAAAGCGTCCTTGCAATTCCGGAATCAGGTCCGATGGTTTGCTCATGTGGAACGCGCCCGCGGCGATGAACAGGATATGATCCGTCTTCACGGGGCCGTACTTCGTGTTGACGGTGCTGCCTTCGACGATGGGCAAAATGTCTCGCTGCACGCCTTCACGCGAAACGTCTGGTCCGCGTGCGCCTTCACGTCCGGCGACTTTATCGATTTCGTCGATGAAGATGATGCCGTTCTCGCCGGCGCGTCGCAGCGCTTCGCGTTTGACCGCGTCCATGTCGATGAGTTTGCCGGCTTCTTCTTGTTCGAAGACGCGTCGCGCTTCTTGCACCGTGACGCGCTTGTGGATTCGCTTCTTCGGCAGAATGCCGCCGAGCATTTCCCCGAGGTCGCTGCCGCCCATGCCTTGGTCGAAGCCGCCGCCGATGACGCCGATGGGCATGCTCTGCGCTTCTTCCACTTCTATTTCGACCAGTCGCACGTCGTAGAATCCGCGTTCGACGTCGGCGCGCGCTTGTTCGCGAACCTGCGCTGCATTGGTGCTCGGCGGCGGCGGCGGGGGCGCCTGCGGCTGCTGCTGGTAGTTGGAGCCGCCGAAGATTGAGCCCAGCGTCGCCGCGAACGGATTCTGCTGCGACGGCGGCTGCGGTGCACGCGTTTCGGGATGCAGCAAATCGATGACGCGCTCGACGGCCAGGCGCGCTGCGACGTCTTTTACTTCTTCACGCCGCTCCTCGGTGACCATGCGCACGGCCTGCTCGACGAGATCGCGCACCATCGACTCGACGTCGCGCCCGACGTACCCCACCTCGGTGTATTTCGTCGCTTCGACTTTTACGAACGGCGCGCCGGCAAGTGCGGCCAAGCGCCGCGCAATCTCCGTTTTGCCGACGCCGGTCGGGCCGATCATCAAAATGTTTTTCGGAATGATCTCCGCGCGCAGCTCATCGTGAACGCGTTCGCGGCGAAAGCGGTTGCGCATTGCGATGGCGACCGCGCGCTTTGCCGCAGCCTGACCGACGATGTATTTGTCGAGCGCGGCGACGATGGCGTGCGGCGTGAGTTCCAAGCTCTGCGTTACGGTCATAGCGTTTCGACCACGATGGCGTCGTTGGTGTAGATGCAGATTTCCGCAGCAATCTCCAGGCCCTTGCGCGCGATTTCCTCCGCGCTCATCTGTGTGTTGCGAAGCAGGGCTGCAGCGGCGGCTTGAGCGTACGGTCCGCCGCTCCCGATAGCCGCCAGGCCCTCGTCCGGCTCGATGACGTCGCCGTTTCCGCTGAGCACGAGCAAATGATCGGCGTTACCGACGATCATGAGCGCTTCCAGTTTTCGCAAGGCGCGGTCTTGGCGCCAGTCCTTCGCCAGCTCGACCGACGCGCGCATGATGTCTTTGTACTCGTTGAATTTGCCTTCGAACTTTTCGAGCAGCGTCATGCCGTCCGCGGCGGATCCGGCAAAGCCGGCAATGACCTTTCCGCCCGCCACGCGGCGCACTTTACGCGCACCGTGCTTCATGATGGTTTTGTCGAAGGTCACCTGACCGTCGCCCGCGACCGCGAGTTTGCCGTCGCGCCGCACCGCCAGGATCGTCGTGGATCGAATTCTCATCTCGGAGCCCTGTACCCGCGAAACGGGCCGCAGGTTGCAAGCCCGCGGCCCGTAGGCGGACCTATTTCGGCGCGTGCGGCGCCATGATCTTGACCAGCATGTCCGTGGTCCCCGGAATGCGCACGAGATGCGGATACTTCGCGCCGCCGTGATAGCTCAGCGTCAGCGACTGATAGTAACCGGCTTGTTTGATGAGTACGGTAATCGGCGTGAAACTCGCGGTCGTCGCTTTCACGGCGCGCTTCCACACGTCGGGTGAGAATTCACGGCCGTTCACCGCGACGATCGTCATGCCGACGCCGAGGCCTGCTTTCCAAGCGGCCGAATTCTCACGCACATCCCCGACGCTGCCGTCGTCGCCTATCTGTAGACCCGTGTCGTACCACGAATCTACGAACTTGCCGGTTTTTTCTAAGTTCTCTTCGTATGTATTCGGCTTGTCGCTCATCACGAAGCGGTAACCGGCGCGCTGGAAGGTGTCGTTCGGGGGCTGCGGCGCGACCGAATAGACGTACTTCTGGAAAAAGCCGTGCCAATCGTACGGAACCACTTCGTTCAAATAGTGCTCGATGTCTTCGCGCGTATACGTGACGACTTTCGGTGCCGACGTTCCCCCGGCGAAGACTTTCGTGTAATCGTCGAGTGACTTCGCGCCATGGGTGAGTTGGCGGATGATCGTGTCGGCGTCGAGCCACATCAGCTCGCCTTCCGTGTAGAAGTCGCCGGCCGTGCGGCGCAGCGACGGATAGTCGCCGCCGCTCGCATAGTAGTATGGTGCGCCGGTCGTCAAATCCACAATCGGCGTCGTGTAGCGGCCCGGCTCGTAGGCCATCTGCGCGTAGATGAGTGCGAGATACTCCGGATAGTCGCTCGCCTTGCCCTTGATGCCGCAGCGAAACGCGAGCATGTCGCCCATGTACTGATTCATGCCTTCGTACTGCCAAAGCAAATCGGTCTGCTCGGGATACGGCTCGTTGAAGTTGGGCTGCTGCAAATCGTAAGGACGGCGGTACTTGCCGTTCCACGAATGTGAGAACTCATGCGTGAGCAGATCGCCGCCGGCCATCTGCTGTGCGGGGTCGGTCATGAAATCGTCACCGGCGCGATCGTCGCTCGACTGATGATGTTCGATACCTTGCGGCGGAATCAGATCACTGAGCGTGAGTTCGGAATGATAGACGTTCCAATGACGGCCGCCATAGAGGGCAATCGCCTCCGGCGTTACGCATTTGTATTTGTCGATCAGCGATTTGGACAGTTCGAGATCCTCGGGATGATCGGCGAACATGTCGAGATACGAGTGCGTGCCGTCGCCGCTCCAGGTGACGATATGCCGGTAGTAACGGCCGGAATCCGTCGGCGAATCGACCAGCGTTTCGAGCGTTACGGTTTTGAAGTCGGTGCGATTGCCGCTGCGCGAGGCGACGGGAAGCGCGCTTGCATAGTCCCAGCCTTGCGGCAGAATCAGACTCGCTTTGACGTAGTACTGCGTATTGTCGATGTCTTGCTGGTAGAGAATGTAGCGGTTCCAATTGCCGACCATGATGTTGCGCGTCGCCAAGTGGCCGTCGACGAAATTGTTCACCGTATTCAGCAGCACGGTGAAATCGACGTTGACAGTGCTCACGCCGGGCGGCACGTCGATGTGGAACGCATACATGTCGACGCGATCGCGCATGTACGGAATCGTCTTGCCGCCGGCGGTGACATGCAGCTGCGACATGTCGTGAAGCGGCCCCGTCGGTCCGTGCTCACCCGGAATCCACTCCGGGTAGACCAGTGTGAACGCCCCCGGTTTCACCGGAATCGTCATGTGCGTGTACGCGAAGCCTCGCGGCGCGGTCCGCTCGTCGAGCACGACCGTCATCGGATTGCTCTGTGTAGCCAGCGACGTTGCAAGCGGCGAGAGGCCTGCGAGAAGCGCGCAAAACACAAGCGGCGAGACGCGACGAAGAAAACGATGCATCAAACCCTCCACAGATGAGCCTGCCTTACCCGCAACGCTTGTTCGACGCCCGACCCAACTTCCCGGCCCTTAGGAGCGGCCGTGGGCCCCGGCGAACCGACGCGTATGGTGTTCCTGCCCATCATGGTCTTTGCCGCCGTGTCCGCCTCGGCTCCGACGCCCGCGCCGAGTCTCCCGCCGGTTTACCTGAAAACGATCGTCAACACGCGCGCGACCGCGCTCTGCAGCGATTTGCATCAGGTCATCATGCCGTTCGTCGTTACCGAGAAAAAGAACAACGAGCGCTTCAACACGATGGACAAGCAGCTGGCGAAATACCACGTCTGGTACCGTCCCGCTGCGGACGAAGACGTGAACCCGGACGGGACCCCCGCGTACAACGGCGCGCAGGCGATGGCAGCCGGACAAATCGATCAAATGGCGGCGAACATGTACGTCGACATCACGGACGCCGAAAAGAAAATCGACGAATCCGAAGCGGCGCATCCGCCGGGGCACAACGCGCAGCTCGATGGGCTGCGCAATCAAGCGCGCCGCATCTTGGAGTTGCAGCGCGAACTCGCGAACCGGTACGAGCAGCAAGCCGGCACGTATCTGAACTCCATCGGAGCATATCTGCCGCTGAAAGATCCGGCGCTCGACAGCGAGTTCAAGATCCCCGAACTGCAGCCGGAACCGCTAGCCGCCGCGCGTCCGCAGTCGGTCGTCGACAGCCACGGAACGCCGCCACCGGAGTCAGCGTACGGAACGCCGCAGGATAAGTACGCAGCCACTTCTGCGCAAGTGGTCAAACAGATGATGACGGAAGAGTTTGCATTCGTGAAGCCGGCGCTACAAACTGTCCGCACCTGCGACGGCCCGTAAAGAAAAGGGCGGTCGATAACGAGGGGCTTTGCGTCCTGAGCCGCCCGCACATCGATCATAAACTTGGGAGGCAGCAGTAGTCGGTGTGGGATCCGCCATTCCAAACGAAATGCATGTACGCGCACGTGTCGATATTCCCGCCATGATGACGGACAAAGATCTGCTGCCATGCAAGTGAATATGCGGTGCGATTCGTCAGATCGGCTATCGGCGCCGACACCTCCAACGAAGCCCATTGCCCGGAAATGGAAAGCACTCGAACCGGCGGAGGTATGTAATCAGCGAGGCGAGGGTCGAGGTTCTTATTTTGGATATACACTTTCCGCGCAGCCTCCAACAGCTCCGTAGATTCAGTCGTCCTGAGCCGTTCCGAATCGGTGAACATCGGTACGATGTTCTCGCAGGGTACAAACGCGACGTACGCTCCGAATAGCGCAACCGCCAGTATTACGAGGGCGAGCATCAGCCTCATTGGGTTGCCGTCGAACCACGCTGCGTTTTTGTTACTGGAAATAACGTATTTTCATGCACGAAAATGGGAGCTGACAAATCCGCTCCCATTTTTGTGAAACAACCAATCTCCGAAATTAGTAGGTTGCCGTCGCTTGTGCGGAAATGGTGATGTCCGATTGCCCACTGCTGCCTGCAATCGTCGGAGCTTGTTGTCTGTTTGACGGCTCCGAAGCCTCGTACAGCGGATAGTCCATGGCGAAGTACTGCACGACGAATTGATCGGCGGGCGTTCCCGCGCCGACTGCCGTCGCGTTCGCCGCAGCACTGCACAGTGAAGCGCTCGGTGTTAGCGTAGAACCGGTACCCACGTTCGGTCCATTCGCAGCCGGCAACGTAATCGTTCCCGATGACGTGAACTCGATCGTGTAGTACACCGGCCCGAATGTCGTGCCGAGCGAACCCTGGCAATTCGCGTCGCCGGGATTGGCGGCAGTAGTTCCCGGGCCGATATCCTCGATCGTCACCATGCCTTCCGTTGCGCCGGCAGGTAACGTCACAGCCAGTGTGCCGCCGCCATCGCCATTCGCGTCCGGCGTAAAAGTCGGCGGCGTAATAGTCGGAAGAAGCGCGGTAGACGTTAGTGACGCGCTTTTGGTGATAGTTGCGTAGGTGGCTTGATTCGAGCTGTTCAGGCCCGTCGGAACGACGGTTGCGAGTGTGTATGAACCCGCTACCGGAGCCATCTGGAACACGGTCATACCGGTGAACACGCCGAGCACGCCTTGCCCGAGCGAGTGATGCACGCCGTCTCGCGTGCCCATATGATCGCCGCTGTCATCATACGCAGGCGGTCCGCCCCACGGCACCCACCCTTCCGCGGTGGTCGCGCTGGTCGCGTAGATCGGGTCGTTGTACGGAACGTAAGAGCCGGCACTGCCACCCGGTGTCGAGTTGCCGGGGAAGAATCCCATGCGCTCGATGCCGCCGAATTCTCCGAACGTCGTCGTGTTCGGGGAAACACCGGACGGACACGACGCTGTCGTGTCACAAGCGGGCGTGCCCTGGCGAACGATTTGCGGCGTTCCCATGATCGCGTTCTTCGATTTTTCGGTCGGGCTTGGACCGTTCGAATAGATCGTCGCGTACGGGTCACTGCCGGTGTTTCCCGAACCAGTCGCAAGAGCGGCGAGACTAAACGGTCCGGTCAAGGTCGGCGTATTAACCAAATCGGCGGTAAGGCCGTTCGGTTGTCGCAACGTCGACACGACGTTCAACCCCGGGGTGCCTCCGATGTTCGCCGTACCCACCGCGAACTGCAAGTCGCTGTAGGATGACGAGCCCGGGTTTGATTGCTGCACCGCCGGCGGTTGGAATTGCGAGCTGCTGCATGCGGCGAGCACGGAGCTCGCCGCTGCAACTGCAAGCAGTTGTTTTATTTGTCTCAAAGTCGTCTCCTCACCTAAATCCGGTGCTGCAAGTAGATCTGGACTGTCGTAGACGGGGTGGTACCATACGGAACCTCGTACGGATAGTACGACCAGTTTCCGGGGTAGTAGTCACGCGCGCCGGCAAGCCAAGTTGCCGAGCCGGGATACGCCGAGGCGTTTTGTCCCGTCTGCGGACCCGCGACGCCGGTTGCTACGGGTTGGTACAGCGTGTTCGGGAACCAGATGCCGTAGTGGTTGTTGAACACGTTGGCGATGTACGCGCCGACCGTGACATCCGCTCTCTTGAACGTGTACTCCAGATCCAGGTCTAGATATCCGTGCGGTTTGGTCAGCGCGCCGCCCGGAAGCGCCGGCTCGTTAAAGCCGCGCGTTGCAGCGATGTTCGGATTGGTCGAGCTGCCCGGTAACGACGGATCCACGAACGTCGGCGAGTTATATGTGTTGCCCGCGCCGTTGACGCCGCCGATCGGGCCGTCACCCGGAACGTTCGTCGACGGAATCCATACGTCGACGCCGTTGATGCCGGTGTAGGTATCGCGGCCGACGCCGATCGGATAGCCCGTATCGAACGAGATGATCGGATTGATCTTCCATGGACCGTGCTGGTACGTGATGCCCATGCGGCCTTGGAACGGCGGCAAGAATCCGCTGCGATACATCTGCCCCGAGTTGAAGTAGAACTGGCTGAGAATGGGCAGCGCATCCGTTGCAAAGCTACCGCCTAATGCAACCGGTGGAGACGAGGAGTATTCAGCGATGTAGTTCATCGTCAAAAAGCCGCTCAGGCCTTCCGGACGATCCGGCGTCGTCAACATGAACTCGAGGCCGGAGGTCTTTTCGACGCCGTTCGCACGAGTTGCGAAAATCGACGCCGAGCTTTGTCCGGTGATCGGGTTCGGCGCACCGTTCGAGAGAAGCGTGTTCTCTTCAACGTTGTAGCCGCGGCGGTAGAAGCCGGTGAGTTTCAAGCCCCAACCGTCGAGAAGCCCACGTGAGAATTGGTGCGACCACGCGAGGTCCCAATTGTTGTACGTCGGCGGACCTTGACCGCCCATATCCGGCGCGTCGCAGCACTGGTCGGTGAACCAGTACAGCTGCTGCGCATAGTTCTGGCACGGCCAGAACGGAATCGTGGTGTTACCCGGTCCGGGATAGATGTTGTTGTCACCGCTGCCGCAGGTTCCGGCAAGAGCCGGGGGCAGTCCCAAAAGGGCCGCACCGGCCGCGCTGTCCTTAGAGGGCAGTTTGAAGAAGATTGGATTGACGTTGGTCTGGAACAGTGGCGTTCCGGCGGTTTGCGCGAAGAAGAACTCCACCGAACGTCCGTATGCAAAGCGGAGCGAATCGTTTGCACCTACGCGGTACGATGCAGCGAGACGCGGCTGCAGGATACGTGGACGCAGGAAGTCGTTGCCCCAGTCGATCGACGGAATATCCGACGGATTCGCGAGCGCGTCTGCCGTCGTCGGGCCGCCGAATGGGTTCAGACCCCAATCCAGATTATCTTGATCCAAACGTACGCCGTAGTCCAGGTGGAGTCGCGGATTCACGTCCCACTGATCGCGCAACCCGATACCTGATTCGTGGAAGATCGCGTGGTGATAGTCGATGCCGCCGGTCGGAATGATTGGGAGTGCTCCCTTCCACTGACCGGTCGTCACGAGGTACTGATAGATGTAGCAGGTTCCGGCCGCGCCGGTGATGGGGTTGGTTTGACATGGATTCGCAGCGCTGATCGGCGAGCCGATGCCTGCGGGGTTTGCCGGAAGATACCAGTCGCTCATCGTCGGCGCATACGGGTTGCCCGTATTGCCGCCGCCGCAGAACGCGAGGTTTCCGGCGCCGCCGAGCGCCATATCGTTGGACCACAGCGAACAGAAATTCTGGTAGGCGCCGTCGGCGTACCAGCGCGGAAAGTCGTCTTCGTAGCGCAACGCCAGCGTCGTCGTGTGGTTTGCGCCGAATTGATGCGTCAGGTCGGCTTCGCCGAAAACGCGTCCGCCGCCGACTTCCGTAAGGCTTGGACCCGTTCCCTGATTGTAGTTGGTGCTGCCCGACTGCTGTTGGAAATTCGCCCACGAGAGGTTGAGGAACGTCGACGAATTGATGTTCCACGTGTAGCCGAGCTTGTCGAAGATCAGCGGCTGGTACAGCGTCAACTCCGCGTTTTGAGGCGTTTCACTATACGACGTGAGCGGCGGCGCGAGGAACGTCACCGTGTTCATCTGGTTGATGTCTCCGGGAAAATCCAAATTCCAGGGCGAGTACGCGAGCGGATTGCTGGGATAGTAACCCGCTCCCGCGAGACCGCCGTAATTGCCCCACGAGTTCTGCCATTCGTTGCGGTAGAGCCACTGCAACGACATGTCGTTGTTATGGCCGAAGCGGAACACGAGGTTATTCTGGAAGTCGCGGTGTGCGGTCAAGCCGGTCCCGTAGTACTGTCCGAGCGTTCCCGCCGGTCCGATTTGAACGTCCGCAGCAGGTGCGTTTATCGGATAGTAGTCCGGCACGAAGTTCTGCGCGTCGAACGCCGCGTAGTCCGAGATTTTATTGTTCGGCGTCGACCATGAGTACGACGCGTCGAACTGGTGCGCGTAGTACGGCGTTTGAACTTGGAAGCCCGTCATCGCGACGGCCGGATAGCTTCCGCGCGGCGGGACGATGTTGATGACGCCGGCGCCGATGTTGCCTTGCGTCGCATCGCCCGCGCCTGAGACCACCTGCAGAGAACCGCCGGTACCGCCGGCGATGTTGTTCAGATAACCGCTCGCGCCGTTGCCGTCGAAGAACGGAACAGTGAAGTTCACGCCGTCGTATTGATAGCCGAGTTCGACGTTGAGCGAACCGCGAACGGAGATGTTGTTGTTGATGTCCTCAACGGCACCCGGAGCGGCGAGGATGAGGTTTTGCTCGTTCGTCGACTGCGGATTACCGAGCGCCTGCGTTATGCGCGCTCCGCTAATCGTCGTCGTGTCTTGCGTTTGGGCCGGTTGGAATGCGCCGTTGCGAGCGCGCGAGGTGATACGCGCGATCGTCTTCATTTCTTTGGTCATTGAGACCGTGCCGGCGGTGTTGTTCATATCGCCGAACACCGCTATGCCCGGTATAGAAAGCGGCGCGTAGCCGTTTAGAGCAAAGTCTACCGTATACGTGTCGGGCGGAAGGCCCAGCATCGTAAAATGGCCGCCGCCGTCCGTCGACGCGCTGAACGTTCCTGACGGCGATTTCGCCGTCACGTGAACGTCAGCTAATGGCTTTTGCGTCGTATAATCGACAACCGTTCCCGACAGGTTTCCTTGGATACCGCCCGCTGCAAAAACGGGCGACGCTGATGACATAATCAGCGAGAGAACGACTGCGACGCAGAGTAGCGCGCGCAGCAAATGGCCGCATGCGCGCGCGGATGAAAACCGCATAATGCCCCCTCCACATCTCTGAGCAAAGGACGCTCACCGGTGGGCGATATCTGCGGCGCTTCTTCTATATGTTCCAAACGCCCGACGATACAGCTACGGCGACGCGCCTAGTGCCGTGAGTATTATCTAGCGGATATGCGGCCCCTTCACAAAATCTAACTACTTAAAAATTTAGTTTTACTGCAAGAATTAGTTTTACTGCAAGAATTAGTTTTGTTGCGACGGTTCCAACTTCGTGATCCACGTCTGGAAGTTTGGATTCCGATCGTGATCCTGCTCGAAAGCCGTCGCGTCCGAAGCCAGATTCGTCAGGCCTTGCTGCCTCGCGAGGTCAGCGGCTTTGCGCAAATACAGATTTGCATCTTGCTCTTGATCGCCGTTAGAGGTCCGCTTGGCATTTTCAGCCGCAACCACCCCGGCCACGTAATATCCGAGCGCGTAGTTCGGATCCGCACCCATGGCTTTGTTTGCCATGGTTTCGGCATTGAGAAAATCCGGAACGGGCATGAGCGCGTACAGCATCGCGCACCGGGTGTACTCCGGCGCAGCCACTTTGGGATTGGCTGCTGCAACGGCTTGGTACATCTTGATTGCGCCCGCATAATCGCCGCGTTGCTGCAGCGCTGCGCCTTGCTGCTCGTAGGAATTCCCAGCCGTTCCGCCACCTTGCGGATTCTCCAGCGCGCTCACTTCTTGGTCGATCCGCGCCTTCGTTGCAGCGCTTGCCGGTGGGCTGATGCGATCTGCAAGAGCTTTGGCCTTCTGCGCTTGTGCCAAAGCTGACTTTGGTTCGCTTTGCGCGAGCACTTGCGCGTTCATTAGATACGCCTGCATCGCAACTTCCGCGTATTGGTCCGGGATAGTCCCGGCGCGATCGAACGCTGCAACGGCACCGGAAACGTCGTGGGTGAACGCGTCGGCCACGCCGAGCTGTGCCTGTACGAGCGCATCGTTCGGGTCTTGGGCAAGCGCCGACGTTGCGGCCGTCTTCGCCTCCGACCAACGGCTCTGATGAAGCAGCGCGTCGATTTGCCCGGCCGCGCCGCTCACGACATCCCCAGCGAAGTTGATGGTGAAATCGAAGAAGTCGCGCGTCGGCTTGCCGTTTCTCGTGGCGGGCGCATACTTCGAGTGCTGCGCGATGTCCAACGCAGCGGCGTTGTCGCCGGGATTCGTCGATTTGAGCACCCGGGTGACCTTGACGCTGCCGTCCGGGTTGATGAGCACCTGCACGACCACGGTGCCTTTCCCTTTGGGTTCCACGGCACTGGGTCCACGGCTGATGAGTTTTGGCGGGGTGTAGGACGTCATGCGAAGCTCCTCACGGTATTCAAACGGGTCAAGAACAGCTCGACGGCGTGCAGCGCGCGCTCGGCCATCGCGCGCCGGCGCATCTTTTTATCACGCACTTCGCGGTCGAGCGGTGGAAACGGCGCCCACGTGACGTTCGCCG
>DATGJX010000231.1:0-11320 GCA_035294905.1 Vulcanimicrobiaceae bacterium
TACGCCGAAGTCGATGCGACGGAACGCGAACTGTGTGACGATCTGGTGTTCAACCGGCGTCCGGATGCGCTGCAGCGGCTCATCGAGCACTTCGAGGCGGCCGGTGGTGCCGTGCAAAGCACCGGTCCGGCCAAAGACGACGACCGAGATGCGCCGCCCGAGGTGCGCATTCACAATGCGATTCTGCGCCGCCGCAAGGACGGTATCGAAGAGAAGATTGACGATGCGCTCAAAACGCGCGATGCGGTCGGTGTGCTCAACGACATCTTGCTGCCTGCGATGAAGGAAGTCGGCGACAAGTTCGGCGCCGGAGAGTTGATTTTGCCCTTCGTGCTGCAATCCGCCGAAGTGATGAAGAAGGCGGTTGCGCACCTCGAACAATTCCTCGAGAAGAAGGAAGGCGCGAGTAAAGGCAAAGTCGTGCTCGCGACCGTGTACGGCGACGTGCACGACATCGGCAAGAATCTCGTCGGCACGATACTTTCGAATAACGGCTACACGGTCTTCGACCTCGGCAAACAAGTGCCGATGACTACCATTTTGGATAAAGCCGTCGAAGTTCAGGCCGATGCGATCGGGCTTTCGGCGCTGCTCGTATCGACCAGCAAGCAGATGCCCGTGTGCGTGCACGAGCAAGATGCGCGCGGGTTGCGGTTCCCGGTGATGGTAGGAGGCGCGGCGATAAATCGCGACTTCGGCCGCCGGATTGCGTTGCTCGACGACGGTGAGCGCTTTTTCGAACCGGGCCTGTTCTATGCAAAGGACGCGTTCGAAGGGCTGCAGATCATGGAATCGCTCGCCGATCCGAGCAGCCGCGAAGTGCTCGTCGAACGCGCGAAGCGCGAAGCCGTGGCGCTGCGTGATAAGCAGCGCGCGGCAACGGCTTCGTCAAACGGCGAAATCGTCTATTCAGCGGTGAAGAACGAGCGCGCGCCCGTTCCGAAGCCGCCGTTTTGGGGAACCCGCGTCGTCACCGACATCGATCTTCCGCGTCTGTGGTCGTGTTTCGATCTGCGCAGTTTGTACCGGCTTTCGTGGGGCGCAGCGAACACGAAGGGCGACGCGTTCGAAAAACTGATCCGCGAAGATTTCGAGCCGCGCCTGCACCGGTATCAGCAAATAGCCGTCGACGAGGAACTGTTGCAGCCGCGTTTCGTGTACGGGTATTTTCCGGCAGCGAGCAGGGGCAACGACGTCATCGTGTACGACCCGGGAGATCACGGGAAAGAGATTGCGCGCTTCACGTTCGTGCGCCAAGCGGGGGGCGAGCATCTCTCGCTGGCCGATTACGTGCGCGAACCGGAGAACGGCCGCGCTTCCGACGTTATTGCGCTGCAAGTCGTGACGATGGGCACGCGCGCTTCGGAGCGCACGGAACAACTGCAGCACGCCGGTGAATACAGCGAGTCGTACTTTCTGCACGGCTTCTCGGTGCAGAGCGCCGAGGCGCTGGCCGAATATTCGCACCGCCTCATCCGCGGCGAGCTCGCGCTCGAAGAGGAACAGGGCAAGCGTTACTCGTGGGGTTACGGCGCGTGCCCCGATCTTTCGCAGCACGAAACGGCGTTCAAACTGCTCGACGCGACGAACGCAATCGGCGTGTCGCTCACGGAAGGATTCCAAATCGTTCCGGAGCAATCGACGGCCGCGATCGTGATGCATCATCCGAAGGCTGCCTACTTCAACGCCGCAGCGATTCGCGAGCTTTCGACGGCCTAACGCGCATGCAGTGGGAAGCGATAACTGCGTTCAGTACGTTGCTCGCCTCGCTCGTCGTCATCGCTACGGCCATCTACGCGGGTAGACAGGTCAAGATTGCTTCTCGCGCAACCCAACTCGACGCAATGATGCGATTGCTCCAACGATACAGCGACGAACGGATGTTGCACGCATGCAGATTTGTGATGTACCAGCTGCCCGAACGCATGCGCGACGACGAGTTCCGATCGGAAGTTGCGCAAAGCGCTCGAAACGGCGACAAAACGTGGCATAGCGTTCTCCGCCTGCTGAACGAAACGGGCGCGTACATCGAACTCGGACTCGTAGAGGGGCCCCCGATTTACTACCTCATCGGGCACACTATCGT
The DNA here is from genome assembly GCA_035294905.1 of Vulcanimicrobiaceae bacterium. Taxonomy (GTDB): domain Bacteria; phylum Vulcanimicrobiota; class Vulcanimicrobiia; order Vulcanimicrobiales; family Vulcanimicrobiaceae; genus DATGJX01. The sequence goes on from DATGJX010000231.1 coordinate 2,087, forward strand.
GCTTCTCTGCACGGCGCTAGGCCCGGTAATAGACATAGAGCGCCGAGTGCTGGACGACCCGCACCTCTGGAACAATACCGAAGAACTTCTTTCGGACGCGCAGAAACGTGTGCACGCGTATTACGTTCGTAATCCGAGGAATCGTCCGAGTACCGGGGAGCCCTTCACCGTCGAAGCGTTGCTCTCGCGGCTTCAATCAGGGGCTTCGCTGCGTTAGGGCGTAGCCGTCCCCGTGCCCATCGGCACGGGCTCTTGTTGCGTGCGTTCCACCATTGCCGAACGCAGCATCATGATCGCAGTGTAAATAACGACCGCCGCGACAAGCCAGCGCAGCGCGGTGACATTCAACGACTTGACGATGTACGCCGCGGCGAGCACGCCCGGAACGCCGCCGATCGTCAATCCAAGCGCAGCTTTGAGCGTATACGCATCGAACTTGATAAAGCGCCAGCTCGCGATGGGCATGAGGAACGCGCACGAGCCCATCATGATCGGGAATGCGGCAATCGGACTCATGCCGAGCAGCGCGACCATGATCATCGCCGGCGCATAGAGGCCGATACCGATCGTCATCAGCGCCCCGAGTATGAAGTTGCCCGCGACGCCGACCCAAAGCAGCGTTCCGCTCAAGCTCAGCGCATTTCCGCCGCCCTGCAGAATGTTCAGGTTCTTCATGATGAAGAGAATGCCGGCGGCTATCAGCGCGAGGCCCATGCCAATCTGCACGTAACGGCGCGGCCACTTCGCAACGACACCGGCGCCGAGCCACGCGCCCACGATCGAAGCGACGATGAGGAGAATGAGCGTAAGCGGCGCGACGCTGACGATAGCGATGAAGATGAGCGCCTCGGTGATGGTAGGCAGCGTATGGCCGACATTGAGCGTGCCGGGGATGCGCTCGTCCGGTGAGAGTTTCCAGAACTTGAACATCGTCGTGGTCGGTGCGAACGAGCCGATGCCCAGCGTGTCAAAAAAGTTCGTGACGAACCCGATACCGATTTCCAGCGGCTTGGGAAGCGCAAACCCGCGTCGTTTCATCTCCACGCCCCACACGGCGATGTAGACGATCGCGAATAGGCCGAGGAGGATGAGTAGGATTGCGTGCACGCTCATGCCGGGTAGTCCACCAGCGCCGCGGTTTTACCCTTCGCTTCGAGCCGTTTCAGCCACGCTTCCAAGCTGGTGAAGCGTCCTTCCTCGAGGGCGATGGCGAGCGCAGGGGTGCCGAGCGCCGCAGAGAGCCGCTGCAGCAACATTTCGTGCAGCGGCTCCTCGACGGGAAGCCGCGGCACATGATAACGCTCGCGAGCGCGGTCCGCGCATCCGAGCAGCTGCGCGGCAATCTCGGGCATGTGCTGCGCGCGGCAGAACGCCGCGGACTCGATGCATCCAACCTGTACTTCCTTGTCGTCGATGGCTCGCGCAAGCTGCGCGGAACGCGCGAGCTCTTCCACTGCGAGGTCGGAATCGCCGGTAAGGACGTAGGTCATCGTCAAGCCCACGCGGGTCCACGCCTCGCAATACCGGTGGTGAAGCGCTACTGCGCGCGGCAACGCGGCGTTGAACCGGGCACGCGCGAGCGCGTAATCTCCGGCGTACAACCGGCAGATGCCCAGATTCGTCATCGTCAGAATACTGTCGTTCTCGACGCCGCAGCGCTCGAATTCATCGAGGATGCGCGTAAATTCCCGTTCCGCTTCATCCAAGCGGCCTTCGCCGTACAGCGTCACGGCGATGCACGTGCGCGCAAATGCCGACAGATATGCATCACCTGAAGGTTCGAACAGCTTCATCGCTTCATAGCCGAGTTTTCTCGCTGTCTCGAAATCGCCCAAGATCCGTGCGGCATTCGATTGTACCGCCACGGCTTTCCCTACTGTCACCGAGTCGGCGCCTCCGCCCTTGAGCCGCTCTACGCTGCGGCGCACGAGATCGAAACTCTCGGCATAATCGCCGCAATTGCGAGATACGGTCGCCAAGCATTGAAAAACACGCGCCGCAAGCAGCGCGTCGGCCTCGCGCGCAAGCGCCTGCTCCATCCACGAACGCGCTTCGGCGATCATGCCGCGATCGAACCAATACCGCGACAATGCCAGCGTGAGTTTCATGCCGCATTCTACGTCGATCTGTTCGCGGATCAACCGGTCCAGCGCGGCGCGGACGTTCTGATACTCACGCTCCAGTTCGTCGAAATACCGCCTAGAACGGGCGTGCCGCAGATCTTCGTCCAGATCGATGAAGCGCGCGGCGAAATGATATGCGTGCAGATTTTGCGCCGCCGCGCCGTCGCCGGATTCGCCGAGCGCTTTGAACGCCGCCCCGCGTATCGCTTCCAGCATGCGGTACCGCGGGTCCGGAGCGTCCGGCTCGGGGGGCACGACGAGCGAGTTTTCTACCAGCGAAGCGATGGCATCGCCGACGTCTGTTTCACAAACTGCAGCTGCGCTTTCGGCGGTAAAACCGTCGCGAAAGACCGAGAGTCGATAGAAGACGCGCCGTTCGTTCTCACTCAACAAGTCGACGGACCACTGCAGGGCTTGCGCCATTGCGCCCATGCGCTTTGCAAGCTGATCCGCGACTTCACGCAGCGTCATCGTTCGAAGACGGGCAGCCGCAATTTCGATTGCGAGCGGCAGCCCGTCGACGTGACCGCAAATGCGCTGAACGTCGGCGGCAGAAAACCGGCTCGGATTTATCGACGGCCTCGCTGCGCGCGCACGGTCCACGAACAGCTGCGCCGCTTCCGTCGAGACTGCGAGCGGATCGAGCCGCCACGTCACTTCGCCCGGTACGTGTAAAGGAGCGCGGCTGGTTGCCAAGACGTGCGAGCGCGGCGAAGCCTGCAGCAGGCGTTGCGCGATACGCGCCACTGGTTCCGCCAGATGCTCGCAATTGTCGAGCACGATGAAGTACGCGCGCTCGCGGATTGCCGCTTCCATGGTTTGATCGTCGCCCGCGACTATCGATTCGTCGCTCGGAACGAGTGCAGACTGCATCGCGCTTGCAAGGGCGCGGGCGTCAGTCAACGCGGAAAGATCGATGAATCGCGCGCCGTCCGCAAAGTCGCTTTCCGCGTCGCGCGCGATTTCGGCGGCGAGCCGAGTTTTGCCGACGCCCGCGGTGCCGGTAATCGTCACCAAACGGGATTCGGTGCGCATGCGAGCCAGTTCGCGCCGCGCCTGCTCGCGGCCGACGAAACTGTTCAGCGCGCGCGGAATGCTGTATCGCGTCGGCGCCATTGAGCCGGACAACGTCGCGGCGAGTTGTACCGTCGCCTCGGACGGATCGGACGCCACCTCGTCTCGCAGCGCGTGTGCAAAGCGCCGGTACTCGCGAAGCGCGCCGGCACGATCTCCGCTCAAGTCGAGCGCCCGCATGAGTCCGCGTACGGCAGACTCGCAATACGGATCGACGGTAAGTACCCGCTGCGCAAGAGCTGCGGCGCGCGCCGGGACGTTCAGGTTTGCTTCGATTGCTTTATCCGCAACGCGTAGAAATGCTTCGCGCAGCGCGTCGCGCCGCGCGACGAGCCACTCATCCGAAAACCCGTCCATGAGGTCGCCGGCGTACGTGTCCATTGCCGCGACGTCGTCGCCCTCACGCGCCATGCGCTCGAACTCGAGCACGTCGATCCATTCGATCGCCGATGAAGCGATCGTCACGCTGCGTCCTCGGCGCAGGATGCCTTCGGGGTCCGCGCCCGCAGCGCCGATCCACTGTCGCGCGTAGTACAAATGGCGCCGCACGTTCGCGAGCGCATCTTCGTCGAGTTCGTCGGGCCAAAGCCGTGATGCGGCGAGCCGCACATCCGCCGTGCGCTGCGGCGAGAGTAAAACAAACGCGAGCAGCGGCAGCGTTCGCGGGCGCAAGTTCAGCGGAATCGCCGTGCCGTCCGCTTCGGCGCGAGGCGTTCCAAAAAGATACAGGCGGAGGTGTTGCATGAGACCTCCGGGCGTTTGCCGGAGCGCTACTCTTTGCGAACGACGCGCACGGCCCCCGCAAAAAGAGAGCGGCCCCCTGCAAGCAAGCGGCCGCTATGCGGCTCGGAGGCCGCAGCGTCATGCTAGATTTGGAAGTTCCCGTTGTACGCTGCTCCGAGAATTTGCCCGACCCCGCTGCCGGAGAAATTTTTGATCGGTTTGGTGCGCTGTGCAACTGTGGGCGCGCTCCGAAAGATTTGGGACAGGCGGGTGTTCGCGAATCCGTATAGATGATTTGCGCCGGTCGAGTGATTGAGCGTGACGATTGCTTCTTTCGCCGTGGCTAAATCGCCGGTTCGTTGTGGTGCTCACACGAAAGAATGCGTCGAAGCTGAGGCCGCAGAGCACGTGGTTGGTCGGATCGAACCCGATATCGGTCAACTGCTGTCCCTGATTTCCGACGCGATGGATCGTGAGCGTCGAAAGATTCACCGTCCACAGCACGCCGTTGACGTCGTCGATATAGACGATCGGCGCGGTCGTTGGGTTCAGATCGTCGACCTGCCCGGTCGCGTGTCTGAGTGGTACCTCCGAGCGACGAGACGTTTATGAGCGGAGCATAGCCGCGCAAGCGTCTCAAAATCGTCGCGGGGACGGGCTCAGTTGTTCAGGCTGCTGCCGGCGTGCACACGTCGCCGAACACGGTGTGGCCGCCGACCATCGTGCCGATGACGGTAAACTCCTCGTCCCAGAATGAGAGGTCCGCGCGCAGTCCGGGGGCGATGCGCCCCAGGTCCCGATGAAGACCGAGCAGTTTGGCGGGTGCGAGTGTCGCGGAAACGACCGCCTTTGCAAAAGGCAGTTCGGTGTAGGCCATGTAGTTCCGCACGCCTTCGTCCATGCGCAATGCGCTGCCCGCGATGGTGCCGTCCTCGGCGCGCATCACGCCCCCTTCGATGTGGTATCCGGGACCCGCCGGAGGCATGTTGTCCGTCGCGATGATCACGCGATCGCCGAGCGTACGGTGCAGAATGTCCACCATCACCGGCGCAATGTGATGGCCGTCGCAGATCAACTGGACAAACGTGCGTGTGTCTTGAATGAACGCGGCAAGAATCGACGGATCGCGATGATCGAGCGGCGGCATCGCGTTGAATGCGTGCGTGAGCGAACGGAAACCCATGCCGATTGCCAGCATACCTTCGCGATAGCGCGCAGATGTGTGGCCTGCGGAGCACACGACGCCGTGTTCCAGGAACACGCGTGCCGCATCGGTGGCGCCTTCGATTTCCGGTGCCAGCGTTACCATTAGGCAGGCGCCTTTGCACGCTTCGACGAGCGCCCGGGCGTGATCCGCGCTCGCCGGAATGATCCATTGCTGCTGATGCACGCGCCGAAACTTCGGGTTGAGGAACGGGCCTTCGAAGTGGACGCCCAAGCAGCGTGCGCCGCGCGGGACGTCTTCTTCGAGCTGATGCGCAGCTTCGACGACTTCACCCGCTGCGTGCAGCATCGATTCCCAAGGTGCGGTCATGATGCCGGCGACGAATGCCGTTGCGCCTTGCCGCGCGTACTCGACGGCGGCAACCGGCACGGCGTAACCTTGGTCGCGATTGAAAAGAAAATCGCCGGCGCCGTTCGTATGGACGTCGATGAGTCCGGGTGCGACGTGCGTCCCAGGCGGAAGACGAAAATCCGTGGGTCCGTCGGCTGCGAGTATTTCGCGGATCCGTCCGCGTTCGACGCTGATACGGCCGTAGGTCGAGGACCCGTCGCCGTGCGCGATTGTAGCCGGTCCGAGCGTAAACCGGTCGATTGTCAGGGGTGCCATTGTGCCGGAGGGGGTCATTCGCCCTTCCCTCCGCCGGTCCCCATTGACCGGGAGAACAGGCGTGCAAGGAAGCCCCGCGGCGGCTCGGGGCTAGGCTCGCTTGCCTGGACGGTTTGCTTTTCTTTTTCCTCGGCGCGCTGCGCGCGAGCCAACCGTTCCAAGCGAGCCATATGTTCTTCCGCGTGCGCGTTTATCGTCGATACCAGAGCGTCCAATTCGTTCCATCCGGCCGGCGCGCGGTGTTCGCGTTTCGCTTGCGAGTATTCGAGGGTCGAAACCGTGAAAATGCGCTGCACGGGAATCATGCGCTCTTGCAGATATTGCTGCGCGAGTTCGACGACGTGCCGCCGTTCGGACGACGATTCGTTGTCGGCAAGCGTGTGCGCAAAGAGCATCGGCTTTCCGAGCTGCGCGACGCGTTCGTACAACGCGAGCTCGCGGTCCGAGAGTTGCCGTGAGAAGAGGCACAGTACTTCACTCGCCGCGCGCGCAGCAACCATGGATATGTCTTCGAGTGCCGAGTCACCGGCGTCAAACGCGGGCGTATGCACGAGCACGAGTTCGCGCGGCAGCTTCCACGGCGTTAGAATCAGGACCGGATTTCGCGTCGCTTCTTCAAGCGCGGACTCCACTTCAATCTCGAGCCACGTACCGTCCGCTTGAAGCGCAAGCGCGCTTTCTTCCTCTCCGTACCGCACGTGCACCGGATAAGCAATTTCGCCGGCGGTTTCATCTGCGAGCACACGATGCCCCGCGAACGCGTTGATGAGGCTGGATTTGCCGCGGCGCAGCGCACCAAGCACCGCGACGCGCCAGCGCTGCGGACGCAGTCCACGCTGATAAGCCTCGCGGTCGAACTGCGCGGGAAGCGTGTGCGCGCGACGCACGGCTTCGGCTCCGGCATCCGCGGACGCAATCTCTTCGTCTCGTGCCAAGAACGCATCGACGCGCGCGTCGATTGCGTCGAGGCGCTCGCGCATTTGCGCTTTGCGATCCTGCATCCCCGCAATGACGTTCGCCGCATTTTCGCCGTGCGCATACGTCTCCAGTGCGCGATCGATGCTGCCGGTTGCGGCATCGCGAGCATACGCAAGCGCGTCTTCCAGCGCACCCGCGTACGCTTTCGCGACCTCCGAGATGTTGACGGCGATCTCGTCCGCAAACGACCTCATCTCTTCCTGAAAGCGCGGCCAAATGGCGGCACGCAGGTCCGCCGTGAGTTCGCGCTTCATGTACGATCCCGGCGGTGCGGCGGAAAACCTCGTGGCAATCTCGTGCACGAGCGCAATCGCCGGGCCGCCGATTGCCGCAAGAACGATCGTGGCGGCAAGGGCTCGCGACGGTTGCTCCGTCCACATGCTGCTCTGACCCGCCGTGCCGAACGCGTGCGCAGCAGCGTCACCAAACGAGAACCGGATCGGCAGTTCGGCTCGTCCGGCCCGCAGCTCGCGTTCATACTCGCCGTGAACGGCATCGGCGACCTCGGATGCAAAGATTTCGACGGTTTCGGCGAGCGTTCGATCGACGAGCATGTGCAGGCGCGCGCGGTCCCGCAGACGCGCGACGTCCGCCGTATCGAAGGCTTGCGTCAGCGCGCGTTGCGCTTCGCCGGACAGAATTTCACCGCGTTCGCGCAACGCGCTCGTCAAGCGCGCGGATGCGGCGAGCGCCTTCGACTGAGCCTCGCGGGCAAACGTTTCCAGACGATCGATCTGCGGTTGAGCTTCTGCGAGCCGCTGCTCGAGCTGCCCGCGGTCGATTGCAAGCATCGCGATGTCGCGGTCGAGCTGCTCGATGGCATCACGCGCCGCGAGCGCCGCTCGAGCGCGTGCGCGCGAAAGGCGCGCGCGGCCGCTGTTGCGCACGAGCGAGGCATCGAGCGCAGAAATAAAGCGCGGAAAGCGCGAACGCTCGACGAGCTCGGGGTCTGCTCGCAGCGTGCCGTCGACGTATTGACGAGCGGAGAGCGCGTACACGTACGTCCCGGGCGCGTGCACCGCCGCGAGTTTCGATATGCGCTCGTACGCCGTTTCCCACGCGGCTTTCCCGCCATCGCCGGTTTGCTCCCACAGATCGATTTTCGTCTGCACGACGAAAATCGTATCGAGGTGCTGGCGGATGATGCCCAAGAACGACGCGTCGCCTTCGGTGAACGGCTGCTGCGTGTCGATGAGATACAATACTGCATCCGCGTTCGGCAGAAACTGCAGGGTCGCGCGACGGTGCGCCGGATTGATCGAAGCCAGACCCGGTGTATCGGCGACGCTGAAGCCGCGCCGCAGAAACGGCGAATCGACTTTGACGAGCACGCGTGAGGGAGCATCCTTTTCGTCTTTGAGCGCGTCGTGCATGGCGCCGGCGTCGCCCGTACTCGATGCAACGGCGACGAACTGCGCCAGGCGATCGAGCGGAATGCGCTCGATGCGGCCGTCGCTGTGATAGGCGTAAGCTTCGCTGTCCGGAGCGTATTCGAGTTCGGTGATGGTCGCCGTCGACGGATTGATGTCCGTTGCCAGCAGGCCGACGATCTGTTCGCGCCCGGCGATCTGCTCGTATCGAAATTTTCCCAGCAGCGAATTGAGCAAGAACGACTTGCCGCTCGAGAATTCTCCGACGACCGCAAGGAGAAACGTCGCACGTTCCAACCGTTCGCGCGCAGCTGCGATCGTCTGCTGCTGCTCGGGCCCGGCGAGCGCTTCGAGCGCGCAAACTTCCTCGAGAACCGCGAGGCGGGTCTCGTCATAGCGCGCGAGGGCCGTTGAATCGATCAGCTTCGTATCAACGCCAGAGCTTCGTCCCGGTGCTTCTCCATGAGTTCTTTGGTGTCGCCTTCAACGTTTAGGCGAAGCAGCGGCTCGGTGTTCGACGGGCGGATGTTCATCCACCAGTGCGGGTACGAAACCGTGATGCCGTCGAGAAAGTCGATGTCGGCGTCCTTGTAATGCGCTTGGATCTCCTTGATCTTCGCCGGAACGTCTTTGACCGTACTGTTGATCTCGCCGGAACGGAAACGCGTGTCGATGGGTGCGATGACGTCGCTCACCGGTTTTCCGGCTTCGCTGAAAAGTTCCAGGCACTCCATGAGCGCGATCATCCCGGAGTCGGCGTACCAATTCTCGCGAAAGTAGAAATGCCCGCTGTGCTCGCCGCCGAAGACGACGTCCTCTTCTCGCATCGTTTTCTTGATGAGCGAATGCCCGACTTGCGAGCGGATCGGAATGCCGCCGTTTTCCTTGATGAGTTCGGGTACGCTGCGGCTGCAGATCAAATTGTAGAGGATTTTGCTGCCGGGATACCGCTTGAGCGTGTTGAGTGCGACGAGTGCCGTAACGGTGCTGCCGTCGACGATCTGCGCCTTCTCGTCCACGATGAACATCCGGTCCGCGTCGCCGTCGAAAGCCACGCCGAGATCGCAGTTGTGCTTGCGCACCGCCGCTTGCAGATCGATCATATTTTCGGGTTCGATCGGACTTGCCGGATGGT
>DATGJX010000232.1:0-32141 GCA_035294905.1 Vulcanimicrobiaceae bacterium
ACAGCGTCATCGTGCTCGTCGCGTTTCTCATCTTTCCGGCACGCGTTCGCGCAGCGATCGATCGTGTCGAACATCATCCCGGATTATCCGCAGGAGTCGGCGTTCTCGCGCTGGTGGCGATCTTTCCGATTGCGGTACTGCTCTTTATCAGCTTCATCGGCTGGCCGCTCATTCCGGTGGAGTTTCTCGCGGTGTTCGCGGCGATTCTCATCGGTTACGCAGCGCTCAGCATGCTCATCGGGCGCCGTCTGTACGAACTGATTCTCCCTCGCACGACGCCCTCGCCGATTGCGGCGCTGATATTGGGGTTGGTTGTCATCGCCGCCGCCGGGATGGTGCCCGTCATCGGCCACCTGGTCATCGGACTCGTGTGCCTCGTAGGATTGGGCGCGGCCATCCTCGCGTTCGTGCGCGAAACACACTTCGCGGGTCCGCATTTCGGGGGCCCGCAGATGAGCGGGCCGCAGCCCGGCGCACCCCGTCCGCCTATCGGCGGACCGCCGATGCCTGCCTAAGGGCCAGCCTAGAAGCGGGCCCCTCCCCGATTTCGGGGAATATACGCCCAACGTATGGCAACCGTATCGCGCACCGCTCGGTTCGCGGCGCGCACCGCGCACATGCGCGCGTCGACCATCCGTGAAATGCTCAAGGTCACCCAGCAGCCGGACGTTATCTCGTTCGGCGGCGGGCTGCCCGCTCCTGAACTCTTTCCTACGGACGAGATCGCCGAATGCACGCGCGAAGTCATGCGCGACGTGGGTGCGAACGCGCTGCAGTACAGCGTTACCGACGGCATCCCGGAGCTGCGCGGATGGGTCGCCGAACGCTTGAGCGCGCACGTCGGTGCGGCGTTCAGCTCGTCGGACGTCATGATCGTGAACGGTTCGCAGCAAGGCCTGGATCTGATCGCGAAGATCTTCATCGATCCGGGCGATCACATCGCGCTCGAAAATCCGTCATATCTCGGCGCCATCCAAGCGTTCGACGCTTATCAAGCGCGATATCTGGTCGTGGATACCGATGAAGACGGCATGATGCCCGAATCCCTCGATCGGGTGCTGGCGCATGCTGAGCCGATACCGAAGTTCGTGTATTTGGTGCCGAACTTTCAAAACCCGACGGGCAGAACGCTGGCGCGCGATCGCCGCGAGCGCATCGTGCGCATCTGCGAACACTACGGCGTGCCGATCGTCGAAGACGACCCGTACGGAGAGTTGCGGTTTGCCGGCGCACATCTGCCTTCGCTCAGTGCGTATTCGCGCGAAGGAACCGTCATCTACAGCGGCACGGGCAGCAAGATTATGGCGCCGGGGATGCGCGTAGCGTGGCTCGCGATGCACGACATGGAGGTGCGCGAGAAATTAATTCTCGCAAAGCAAGGAGCGGATTTACAGAGCGGCACGCTCGCACAGTACGTGTTCGCGCAGTTCGTTTCGAAGCGCGAAGCATTCGAGCGGCATGTGGCCACGATCGTTCAAGTCTACGGCGAACGCCGCGACGTCATGCACGGCGCCCTTCGCGAATTCATGCCCGAGAACGTCGAATTCAATCACCCGGAGGGCGGCATGTTCCTTTGGGCTCGAGCGCGAGGCGTGGACACGACCGAGCTGCTCCGTGTTTCCACGCAGCAGAAAGTCGCGTTCGTACCGGGCGTCTCGTTTTACCCGCATCGCGACGTCACCGACGGCATGCGCCTGAACTTCTCCCACTCGACCCCGGAAAAGATCCGCATCGGCATCGAACGTCTGGCGCGGGCTATTCGCAGCATGTCATAATAGACGGGTCGAACCCCTCGTGGGCGGAGGTTATCGATGGATCAACAGTACCTCATTACGGGCATTGCGCCCGCCGGCGCGCAGGCCGCACAACTTCTTGCCGGCACTTCACTCGACGAAACGCGCCTTTCCGCGGTGAGCAAGAATTCGGCTGCCGCGGGTGCAGTCACAGGAGAGCATGGCGGACCGTCTTTTTCAAGCAGTAGTACGATTATGACTGGCTCGAGCGGAACAGGCGTACCCGGAATCGGCGGCTCGAACGCATCGCTTTCATCCTTTGCGGGTCATGGCGGTGCACCCGATTACTTGGGCGGTGTGCCGCTCATCCCGCGCGACCAGGCGCACAATTTCAATATCGCCATCGCGGAAGGGCGCACCCTGGTTATGTACAAAGCGGCTCCGGAGGAGGCGCCGCACATCGAAGCGGCGTTTCGTAATGCGGGTCTTCGGAACGTCAAGGTCTTCAGACCCAAAGAACCACTCATGTCAACCTGAGGAAACAATGGCTGAACATCTGGTCACCGGCATCGCACAAACGTCGAACCCGGAGCATCTGGAAGACGCGCTGTGCGGCAATGAAAACGTGAACTGCGACAAACTGGCAGTCATCACCAAAGAACCGCCGACCGATATGCATCATGAATCGATTTTGACCTTCATGCACGTGGGTCAAGGGCACGAAACGTCCGACGTACAGCATGAGGTCATCGTCGGCGGTGAATCGATTCTGACGAATTGGGGCGATCCGCAAGTGCCGAACATCAGCTCGGACAATCGGTACGTGGGCTTCTTCGCGGAGCCGCACATCATCGATCACCTCGCGGACTACGCGATTCCCGAAGATCAAGTGCAGAACTACAACGATGCAATCGAGGCGGGCCGCAGCGTCGTCGTCTACAAAGCCGGACCCGCAGAAGCTCCGAACGTCGAGCAAACGTTCAAAGACGCAGGTCTCAAGAACGTCAAGACGTTTACGACCAAGTAAGACTTAGACCCGGAACACGTCCGCGAAAAGCCGATTGCCACGGTCTTTCGCGGACACCACCGGCAGTGAGCCCAAGTCGGGCCACTCAATCGCCAAGCTCGGGTCGTCCCATCGCACGCCAATCTCACGCTGCGGCGCGTACTCCGCGCTCTGCTTGTAGCAAAAGATTGCGTCCTGCGAGAGCACCAAGAACCCGTGCAGACACCCCGCCGGGATGTAGAGTTGCATGTGGTTGGCGGAGGTCAGCCGCACGCTTTCCCAGCGGCCGAACGCCGGTGAATCTTTCCGGCCATCGACGATGACGTCGAAGACTTCGCCGCGCAAGACGTGGACGAGCTTACTCATTTCCGGATCCGCGTGCAAACCTCGCAGCACGTTTCGCAGCGACGTGGACGTACTATCCTGCACGAACTCATCCGCTATTCCCAGCGCGTGATACTTGCTGCGCACGTAGGTCTCTTTGAAAAACCCGCGATCGTCGCTCCACGCGCGCGGCACGATGATTCGTGCTCCGGGTATGGACGTTTCACGTACTTCGAGATGCTCCGAGCCGATCACGAAATCACTCCAGTCGCGTGGAGTGAGATTCCCCGAGCGGCGGCAACGAGCTGGTTCGCGCGGAAGAGAGACTCGAATTGGCCGGCGTCCGTCCACCACCCGGAAAGCACGTCGTAGTAGAGATCGCCGTTCGCGATGTATGCGTTGTTAACGTCGGTTATCTCGAGCTCGCCTCGCGCGGAAGGCTTGAGCTCGCGGCAAAAATCGAAGACGCGCCGATCGTACATGTAAATTCCCGTTACTGCGTAGTCGCTCTTCGGTGCGATTGGCTTTTCCTCGATGCGCACGATACGGTCGCCGTCGAGCTCGGGACACCCGAATCGCTGCGGATCGTCAACGGTCTTCAGCAGAATGCGCGCGCCGGATTCTTGGGCTTCGAAGCGGCGCACGTACGGAGTGATATCGTCTTGAACGACGTTATCACCGAGAATTACGGCGATGCGTTCTCCCTCGGCGAAATGTTCGCACAGCTTCAACGCGTCGGCGATGCCGCCTTCGCCCTCTTGATATGTGTAATAGATGTCGTTCAGACCGAATTCCCGGCCGTTTCCGAGCAGCCGCAAGAAATCGCCGGCAGAGTTGCCCCCGGTGACGATCATGATGTCGTCTATACCGGCCTTCACGAGCGTTTCGATGGGATAGTAAATCATCGGCTTGTCGTAGACCGGCAAGAGATGCTTGTTGGTGACTTTCGTAAGCGGCCTCAGACGCGAACCTAATCCGCCGGCCAGAACGATACCCTTCACGGACTGCTCCTACCGGTGCGCGTACTGGCGCTGGTAATAGGCGGCAAATTTACCGTCCTTGAGCGGACGCCACCAGTCCTCATGCTGCCGGTACCACTCGACCGTCTGACGGAGGCCTTCTTCGAAACGCACCTGCGGCGACCACCCGAGCGAACACAGCTTTTCGCAATTCAGTGCGTACCGGCGATCGTGTCCTTCGCGATCGGTGACGTGGCGAACGTGTGTCTCCATCGATCGGTTGCAATGCTCGACGAGCGCGCGGGTGATCTCCAGATTCGTCCGCGCGTTGCCGCCTGCAATGTTGTAGACGTTTCCGGGCTCACCGTTCTCGAGAACGTGCAGAACGGCACGCGCGTGATCTTCGACGTGCAGCCAGTCCCGGATTTGCAGACCGTCGCCGTACACGGGAACCGGTTGATCGTCGAGTAAGTTGGTGACGAACAGCGGGATGAGCTTTTCGGGATATTGATGCGGTCCGTATGTGTTGGAGCCGCGCGTGATCATCACCGGCGTGCCGTACGTGGTCCAATAGGCGAGCACTTGCAGATCGCCGCCGGCTTTGCTGGCGCTATAGGGGCTGCGCGGGCACAGCGCGTCTTCTTCACGCGACTCGCCCCGTGCGACGTGGCCGTAGACTTCGTCGGTCGAGACTTGCAGAAAGCGTTTGACACCGCGTGCGCGCACTGCCTCGAGCAGAACGTGCGTCCCCAGCACGTCCGTCCGCAGAAAGTGCTCGGGATTGAGAATCGAGCGATCGACGTGCGTCTCCGCTGCGAAGTTGACGATCGCGTCGACGCCGTCACCGATCGCGCTTGCAACGGCGGAAGCGTCGGCGATGTCGCCCTTGACGAAGCGATAACGGGCGTCGTGTTCGACGGCTTTGCAGTTTTCGGGATTCGCCGCATAGGTCATCGCATCGAAATTGACCACCTCGACGTCGTGGCGCGTTTGCAGCACGAGCCGGATGAAACACGAGCCGATGAAGCCCAGGCCACCCGTAACCAGCCATCGTTTCATAGCGCTTGTTGAGCCGTCTTTCCGAAGTATGCGATCGTGCGTTCGAGGCCGTCTTCGACGCCCACCTGCGGCTGCCAGTCCAGCAGTGACTTCGCTCGGGTTATGTCAGGGCATCTCCGCGTCGGGTCGTCAGACGGCATGGGGCATTCGACGAAGTCCAGCGGAACTCGGGCGATGCGGCAAACCAGTTCGGCGAAGTGCCGAATCGTGTACTCATCCGGATTTCCGAGGTTGACGACCAACCCCTTGGTCGCGGTCGACGCCGCACAGCGAACGATGCCCTCGACCAAATCATCCACGTAGCAGAAGGAACGCGTTTGCGAGCCGTCGCCGTAGATCGTCAGCGGCTTTCCTTCGAGCGCTTGCGTCACGAAGTTCGGCACGACTCGTCCGTCGTTGCGTCGCATTCTCGGCCCGTACGTGTTGAATATGCGTATGAGCCGGATGTCCGCATCTTTGGCTCGCGCATAGGCCATCGTGAGCGCCTCGCCGTAGCGCTTGGATTCGTCGTAGCAGGAGCGCACGCCGACCGGATTGACGTTGCCCCAGTAGGCTTCGTTTTGCGGATGCACTAGCGGGTCGCCATACGTTTCCGAAGTCGAAGCGAAAAGAAAGCGCGCGCCGGTAGAAGACGCGAAATCCAACGCGTTGCGCGTGCCGATGCCGTTCACGAGCATGGTTTCGATCGGATGCGCGCCGTAATCCACTGGACTCGCCGGAGAGGCGAAGTGCAAAACGAGTTCGGCGCCGCGCAAACGTTCGGCGATAGGCGTCCAATCGGCAGAGACGTCGTGCTCGACGAACTCGAATGCATCCGATGCTCGAGCCGTCGCAAGATTGTCGATCGTTCCGGTGATGAAATTATCGATTCCGACCACCGAGTGCCCATCGGCGGTATACCGTGCCGCAAGATGCGAGCCGATGAATCCGGCGGCGCCGGTAAGGACGATCTTCACTTTTTGATCTCGTAAACCAGCTGTCCGACCGGTGCGGTGGCACCGTACGCAACACGGCCCACCGAGAGATAATGGAACCCTTGTTCCAGCACCACACGCGGATCGTAGATGTTGCGCGTGTCGAACAAGACGTTCCCGCGCAGTACGCGAGCGGCGAGATCCAGATCGAGCTGCTTATATTCGTTCCAGTCAGTCGCGACGACCATTGCATCCGCATCCTTGAGCGACTCATAGACGTTCGAATGGTAGGTGATGGAGTCACCCAGCATTTGGCGCGCCGTGGCAATGGCTTCAGGGTCGTGCGCGTGCACCTGCGCACCGCGATCGAGCAACGCTTGCACGAGTTTGATTGCGGGACTTTCGCGAACGTCATCCGTGTTCGGCTTGAACGCAAGCCCCAGCAGGGCAATGCGCCTGCCCTCGAGCGTTTCGAGAGCACCTTCCAGGCGTTCCGCGCACAGCTGCACCTGCTCCAAATTCACCTGCAATACCGCTTCCAAAACCGTCGGCGTGACGCCATATTTTTGCGCAATGCTCGCGAGCGCGGTTACGTCCTTCGGGAAACACGAACCGCCGAATCCCAACCCCGGATTCATGAATGCCGTGCCGATACGCTTGTCGGTGCCCGCTCCGAGGACGACGTCTTTTACGTCGGCGCCGACTTTTTCGCAGACGCGCGCAATCTCGTTAATGAATGAAATCTTCGTCGCGAGGAACGCGTTCGCGGTGTATTTGATCATCTCGGCCGTGCGCACGTCAGTCACGATTATGGGCGCGACGAGCGGGGCATAGAGTTCTCTCATGACCGCTGCGGACTCGTCGTCATACACACCGAGAACGATGCGGTCGGGGCTCATGAAGTCCGCGATCGCGTTGCCTTCCCGGAGGAACTCCGGATTTGAAACGACCGAAACGCTGCAGCCGTCCGTCAGAGACTCACGGATGATTGCGCTTACGAGATCGCCGGTTTCCACAGGCACGGTCGACTTATTCACGACAATGGCGCGCGAACCGGTATTGAGCGAAGTCGCGATCGTGCGCGCTGCGGACCGAACGTATTGCAGATCGGCATGTCCGTCTTCGCCCATCGGCGTACCGACGGCTATGAAGATGATTTCTGATTTCGAAATCGCTTCAGCCGCGTCGACCGTGAAGGAAATCCTGTCCGATCGCTGATTGCGAGCAACGAGTTCTTGCAGGCCCGGCTCAAAAAACGGAACTATCCCGGACTGAAGCGCTTCGATCTTGTCCGCGTCGGTATCAATGCAAATGGTGGTGTTGCCCAACTCCGCCAGGCAGGCACCCGTAACTAAGCCGACGTATCCGGTACCGATAACGGCGATCTTTTTCATAAGTGTGTTTCCATCGAACGGCTCTTTGGAGCTGATGCGCCAAGGCGATGCCGCCGGCGACTAAAAAAGCCACACGGAGGTCCATCGACTACAATATGTCGCTTCAACTCATAATCCTGTCCCAGACCTCATAGCTCAAGCTTAACATGAGAATTCGCGTCGCCTGCTTGCTTCTGCTCATCGGTAGTGCGGGTTGTTCGCAAACGTGCGTCGCGACTTTCGATTACGCGCAGCGCCCAGTCGGATACCACTGGCAGGCGTTCAAAGCTCCGCAAAGCGCGAACACCGTGTATTACGGGGTCGACCCGTCAAACGGGTGGACCGTATATGTTGGGCCGGACAGCCGCTACTACACCTACCCGCATCGCGGAAAAGTGCAGGCCGCCGACTTGCACTCGACGTGGTGTCCGCACGGCGTGGGCGAACCTCCGGCCACACAGACGATGCTCACCACGCTTGCGGCATCACTCGCCGCGATTTTCTCGCACAAGGATCATCTGACGACGTACGATTACCTCCACAGACCTGCGGGGTACGGCTGGAAGCCTCGACGATCGAAAGCCACCGGCGCGGTCGTGTATTACGGTATCGACCCGACGGATGGGTGGACCGTGTACGTCGGGCCCGACAATCAGTATTACACCTTCCCGCACGGCGGTGACATCCTGCCTTCGGACTTGACGTCCACGTGGGATCCGCATCGCGCACCAAACGTCTAAGTTGAAACCCATTTCTGCAGTTCGACGTCGTATCTGCGAATGAGACGCGCCGGCACGCCTGCGACGACCGAATAGTCACCGAAAGATTTTGTAACGACCGCGTTGGCGCCGACGTAGCAGTTTCGTCCCAACGTTACGCCGGGCAATATCGCGGCGCCGATGCCCAAGAATGTTCCGTCCCCGATAACGATTGGAGCCTCGCCGGTCATCGGTTGATCGAGCACCGGCACCGAGATATCTTCGTATCCATGGTACGAATCACCGATGTACACGCGGCTCGACGTTAACACGCCGCTTCCAATCGTTATGGAATGCGTGCACGAGATGACCGCATCAGAGCCGAATACGCAGCGGTCCCCGAACGTGCATACCGGCTCGTGGCTTACGCCCAGGTACTTGTCGGTCGCGACGAGCAGCAAACCGTCGCCGAAAAAGCATTCATCGCCGATTTCGATATACTGCGTACCGGCAATCCGTCGCGGAAACGGCTTGATGATCGCTCCACGTCCGAACCGCCGAAATCCGTAGAAACGTCCCTCAATCGCACTGAGCAGCGCTTTGACGGCTGCGATCACGCCTTTACGTCCTTTGCGCTGAATTCCACCCGCGCGGTTTTGACCTGGACGGCGCGGCGAGCTTTCTCCGCAGCTAGCGCGGCAAGAACTAGCAACAGGGTCAATACGCCGACGACGTAGGCGATGTGAAACGCCGAACTCTTCGGATAGTAGACCGTAGAATTGCGCTCGGGATGCGCGAATACGAAAATCGTGGTGCCGAGGGCGGACCGCAAACGCGAAGAAGGGCTCGGCGTTCGCCAATCGCCAAACGCCCAATTCCACGATAGCAGGCGCGAAGAGTCGTCGAGGGCCGGCGCCGGAATGCGTAGCGGACTGACCGAGACACGGTAGAGCTTCCACGTACCGATGGGTTTACGCGAAACGACTCGCGCGTCGGCGCCGATGCCGCTGAAGAACGGATCGGAGCGCGCAATCCGGGCCATCGGATAACCGCTCGTATCTTCGACGCGCGCGTTCGCGCGTTGCTGCAGAACAAGCCGGAAGAACGTGCCGTCCGAGAGAAATCCGAGACTCCTGGAGGACCCTGCCCGTAGAAAAACTTGCCGGTAGGATTGCACGATCGCAACGCGCGCAGCGGCGCGATCGAGTGTGCGGCGCCACGATCTCAGCATTTGCCGGTACTGGGACTCTTCGATCACAGTAAACCCACGGATGGCCACCTCTGCCGGCTTGTCGAGCGACGTCACCGCAATCGGCATGCCCGCCGCTATTGCCCCGAGGCGAACCGCTCGAGAGCGCCACTCGCCGCTGCCGTTCGTGTCGATCACGATGGAGTGCCCTGAAGACGAAATCCGAACTCGTCCACCCGCGGAAGTGGCGATCCAGGCGACGACTGCCACGGCGTTGCGATACGTCTGGCGAGCTGAAAGCGCATTCACGTGACGGTCGAACGTGAGGGTTAGAGTCGAGACGTCGGCATACTCTTTGCGGTGCCACCACCACACGTCGGACGGTGCAAAACCGAGGCGAGCATCGATGGAGGTAACCTGCAGCGGACGAGCCGCATCGGCGAGTTCTACTGCTTCTTCGGGGGCATCCGCGGGATCGTACATCATTGCGTAAGGTACATTCGACGGAACGTTCGCCGAGTACGCGACGGGGGCGTATCCCTTCGTGATTGCTTCCGCGCAAACGGAGAGCCGCTGCGGAACCAAAGCAATCTCGCGCGGACGCGTCGCAAACTGCACGGGATTTGCGACAGTATAGCCGATTGCGTTGCGATAGCGTCGAACCTGCGGCAAATCGAGCGGAACGCTTCTGGCCAGAAACGGTTCAGTATCGGTCCCGTCGACCGTAAAGCGCGCAAGTTCCGATTCCATGCCGATTCGCTCGACAACGTCGCCGACACTCAGCGCCCGCAGCGCAGTCTTCAAGTCGCCGCCGTCATGAATATCGGTGTCAACCGCAGTTAGCGGCCAGTTCAACGCGTAATCCCATAACGTTCCGCGACTGGACACGGCCATCGGGTCGACGCCCGCACCGTGGCCGTCGAACGAGAGCGGCTGGTCCATCGGCAACCACAGCACTCGCGATGAACCGTGCGATTGCGCAGCGAATGCGTCCTCGTACGCGCTTCTAATCGGAAATGCTCGCATCCACCCGGACGCATCGCCGCTCATCATGGGCGCACATACCAAAACGAGCGCTGCCGCGACGACGATATAAACCGGAACGTAAAACTTGAAGGTCCTCACATACCGAAAGAACAGCGCAAGACTGCATGCGTAAATGAGGACGATGACCGCCATGAGATGATAGAGCTCGCGGAAGACCTGCATGTACCGAACGTGTTGAAACAACCACAAGATGCCCGGCGCAAATGGCGACTGTGCGCCCGAGACGAGCAGAAAGGTTGCCACGAGCACGATACAGGACAGCGCGCGAAAACGCTTTGGGCTCGCTGCGATTCCGATGAGCACCGCGGCAAGCAAAACGAACATCGCTATATTCCACAGCCCCGCCCACTGTTGAATCGCGACGTCCGCGTAACGCGTAAGGTAGCCCATGAGACGCACCGCCTCGGGAAAGGCTACGGAGTTCATCGAAACATATGCGGCGCTGTTTGAGAATTGCGCGATGTTCTCGTATCCGGGCGCGCCGCCCGCTATGCCTATCACGGTAGGCAACTGAATGAGGAGCGCCACCGCAAAGCCGATTACGAGCGTTGCAAGCCTGCGCCCCAGCGGTACGTCGCGACGCGGGATCAGCGCATCGATCACGGCTATGAACGCTCCGAGCAGGCCCAACTGCAATTGCACGCCGGCCAGTGCCAGCGCCGCACCGAATCCCGCCGACTTGATATGCGATCGCGATGCGATCGCGCGTTCGAACGCCCATAGCACGAGCGGAAGCGCGCAGTATCCGACGACGTAGGACGCCTGACCCGACACCATTTTGTTCAGCATGACCGGGTTTAGCGCGTACAACACGCCGGCGGCAATCGATCCCGCGGTCGACCCCGAGAGTTGGCGCGCCAGCAGCCATGCCGTAAAAAACGCGGCGGCTGGAACGAGAAAGACGAATGCGTGCGAAACGGTGTCTCCGTTGATCCCGAGCAGTCCCGCTGCGGCAAAAGCGAAGCGGACGGGATACTCCGTCGGATAGATCACCGGCTCCCCAAGTATCCAGCGATACCAACCGTTGAAGAGCTGCGCGGCATACGCGATATTCTGATGGGTGGTCGGCGAGATCGACCAATCGTGGAAAAGGCCAATTGTGCCCGTTTCGAATTGCAGCCGCCAACTCGCCAAAAATCCGACAAGCGGCGAAATCAGAGCGGCGGCTTCCCACCGTCCGAAGAATCGGCGAAGCGTTATCATTCGGACCTCGCCGGCCCTCGCCGCATGACTCCAAGCGCGGCGAGTATTCCGAGCAAGGTAAACACCGCCAGTGAAAACGCGGCGGCGACGACGTAGATGACGCCCGTATGATATTCGATCACGGCATGATCTGCTTGACGATCGAACGTCCACAAGTTGAAACCGGCGACGGACTCCAGATGTTCCGACGCGCTAGAAACCGACCAGCCCGGCGCGTAGGTTTGATCGTATTGGACGACCCCATCCGCGCGGTCGATACCATATCGCAGGAATCCCTGCGCCTTCGGTAAGCGTTGCTGTTCGGGCACAACGGTAAAGCGCGGCTCCATCAAGAGCAGATCTGCCGAAAGATCCGGGAGAGGTTGATTCAGCGTCATTGTCACGTGCGCGTCGCGAGCTCCTTTCACCAATCCGACGTACAGCGAATCGCCGTGGGTGCGCGGAACGCTTGCGAGGTCCCAATGAAACTCTCGAGGCTGGCCGTCGCCGGGCATGTCGTACATTCCGACCGGATTGCCGTTGTAAAACATTACGCGCGCCAAGGCCCCGGGGCTCACGGTATACGTTCCGGTCAATATCAGATGCTCGCCCGGAATCGGCGCGCGCAAGCGTACTCCGGTATCGACGGGCGGTCCGGATGTGGACAATGAGATTCGCACCGCGCCATTTCCGATCGGCGCGACGCGAGTAGGATCCGTCCACGCACTGCTCCGGTCGGAGTAGAGTGGCGGAGACGAAATGCGCAGTAGGTGACGCCCGGGCCTCAGAGCCGGAAATGCCAGCGGCAGTAGGCGTACGGGTATCGTTTGCCGCACGCCGCCCACCGCTAATTGCAGCCGGCTCGGCGAACCGCCCACGAGCCGCGCGGCACCGCTCAACGTTCGCCCATCGAGCAGAACGGGCGCGTCATTCGCGCATGGAGCGCTAAAGATTCTGAAAAACGCACCATCGCCGGATTGCAACGGCACGCCGTCCAACTCGAGCTTCACGTTTTGCAAGCGCGCCCGCCCGACGTAAACGGCGCAGCGTCCGTTCTCACGCTCGAGCTTCGCCTCGAGCTCGTATTGAAAACCACGTGATAGATTGGCAAGGACGATACTCGGCTTCCACGCGTCGCCCTCAACCCGGAGCGGAATCTCACCGGCCATCGTCGCGTTCGGCAAAATCTGAACGGCACCCATGCCCGTGAAGCGCGCAAAGCGCAGCCGATCTACGCGTTCCTGTGCGTCCGTCAACATCGCAATGCGTCCAATCGCGTTGAACGCGTGAAGCGAGGTGATTATCAGCGCGCCGCTCTGCGAACGCACGCGCCCGAGATCGATCCAGCGCCACTCGCCGTACGAAGGCGCAAGCGTAGAAACGACTTTCGCGGAAATCGGTCCCGAAATCCGAACGCTTCCACCCAATGCAGATGCGTAGTATTCGAGCCATATGTGAAGGCGCCCGCGGGGAACGGGGACGGATATCGAAGCGCCGGGTTTGTCGGTAAGGGCCGCATGCGGCTCGATGAGAAGACGCGAGTCAATCCACCAGTCGGAGGCGGCCATCGGATCGAACCAATCCACGTGAAAATCCGTGATTCGAGGATTTGCGAACGCGCCCGCGCTCACATACGCGCCGCTCGTTTCATCCGCCGGAGCCGCGACGAACGGCGGCGCGCCGGCGTTCTGCACCAGGCCCTGAACGTGCAATGCGTCCGGGAGTTGCTCGGCCGAAACGAAGAGGCCGTTCATTCCGGCTGCACGCAGCGTGATCTCGCTTTCAACGCTTCCGCTTACCGCCGTCACCGCGCTCGCCGTTTGCACGCCGGTCAGCTGATCCGCCGGGCTGTAGAATGCCGTGGTTCCCTCTTCCGCGCGATGCAGCAAAGAAATGGCGTCGAGGCGCTTCTTGATGTTCGGCGTTCGATACGCGGGGTTCAGCCATTCATCGTGATCGGCGTAGACGAACTTGGGAAACGTCGAACCCAACGCCGTTTGCAGAGCCACCGTATTCACTCTGGCTGCGCGCAGTGCGCCGGCGAACGAATCGGCGCTGGGTGTCCAGTCCGTCAGCCGGTCGAGAATGCTGGCTTCCAGAACTCCGGTCGGCGTATTGCGCACGAATATCGGCGTGATCGTCTCGACGGAGTTCGGATTCACTCCTCCGATCGTGGGATGTCTGCGATCGATGACTTGTAAGTGCGGAAGCACCAAAACGCGCTCCGCGTTGCCGTTGATGCTCTCAGTCGTGTTCGGGCCGGGTATGACGGACAAGAATGCGGTGTACCGGCTTTGCAGAAACGGCACGGCAAACGCGAGCGCAAAACACGCGGCGGCGATGCTGAATACTGTACCGAACCGCCCCGGCGGCTTCGGCATGCAAGGCAGCAAGCTCACGCAAAATGCGACCACGGCGAAAACGTAGTTCACGTTTCGCAGGATCGCGAGCGGAGCAAGGCTCATGAACCAGGTCATCGGGGCGGTGATTGGCGGATTCGCACCGTGTAGAAAGATCAAGCTGACGGCGAGAAGTATTGCAAAGCCGCGTGCTAAGCGATGCCGCGACAGCACTCCGGCGAGCAAGGCAAAAACAACGGCGGCTATGGCTAAGCGATGCCAAAGCTGCGCGTCCGTTCCGAGGCTTTGGTCGAAATACGTGTATGCCGACGGAGTAAGCTGGAGCGCCTTCGGCAATCCCGGCGCGCTCAGTGACGTCCATGAGTGCTCGCTCCACTGCGTCGCCGTTCCTATCAGCGAGTGCAATCCGAGAAGATTTGCAAAAAGGAATGCATAGGTGAGCACGCCGCCGATGAGCGAGAACGCGGCCGTAATTGGCCACTGACGGGAATCTGCGCGCAATGCGATCAGCACCGCTAGTACGATCAGCGCATCGAAGATGACGAACTGAATTTGCGCAAGCGACAACGCCAGGAAGAATCCGTACGCGAACCACGCGCCTTTGGCGCCTCGCAGCGCTCGAACGAGCGACAGCACCATCCACGGCAGTGCTGCGTACGAAAGAACGAACGTGACGTAGCCGGGCACGAGCGAATCGAACAGAATGGGCGAGCCGACATACAGCAGCCCTGCCGCAATCTGCGCGGCAACGTTTGCCGACCACAACTCGTCCGCGAGGAGCGACATCCCGGCAAACGCCGCACCAACGCATAGTGTCAGGAACAGCGCCGTAACCAGATGTGTGGGAATCTGCAACAACCCGAACAGCCCCAGACCGAGCTTCAGATAAAAGTCCGTCGGATAAACGGCCGGCATTCCGTATTCGATTGGACGCCACGCGGAAAGATCCGAGAGCCCCCACAACCAAAGGCCATGCGGTGTCGAGGGAATGTTCCAGTCGTCGACGTAGCCGATGATGCCGGACGCGTACAGCGGGTGCGCGATGACCGCGCCGATTGCGAGCGCCAACACCGCTATCGTCAGCCGGCGGCGCGTTACGGCTGCCGCAAACCAAGATTTCGTGAACGGAAATGCGACAACGGTGGAAAGACGAGAAGCCGACACCTAACCTCCGACGTTCTTCGGAATCATCATCCTACCTTGCACGGGCCTGCTCGCCGGCTTTGCAGGAAGGGTTCCCGCAGCGCACTAAAGCTGCGCGCCGACCATGGCCACCTTCAGCGTCTGCATCCCTTCTTACAACGCCGCCTCCGTTATCGGAGCCACACTCGAAAGTCTCGTGCGGCAAACGTTTACCGATTGGGAGTGCGTTGTCGTCGACGACGGGAGTACCGACGGCACCGAAGACGCTGTTCGTCGGATAGCCGATCCGCGCATCCGGTTTTTCAAAAACGAGCGCAATCTGGGATATCCGGGGAACCTTCAGCGCTGCCGCGACCTTGCCCAGGGCACGTACATTTACTTCTTGGCGAACGACGACATCCTCTCGCCGCTCGCTCTCCAACGCACGTACGAAGCGTTTCAACTCGCGCCCGATATCGCGGTCGTCACGCGTCCCTATTATTGGTTTGAAAACGACGATCCGGAGACGGCCATTCGGTATACCGTACCGCTCGATACAAAACAAGACCGTATCATCAGCGCTCACGACGACGACCAAACGTTGCGCGCGATATTCGACGTCATGGGGCAAGTCACGGCACTCGCTTACCGTACCGAGTGGTTTACCGTTCCGGTGAACCCGCACGTGTGGCCCGCCCATATAGAGCCGTTCTTCGCGATGCTCAAAGCGCACCGCGGCGTCTTCATGCACGATTATCTCGTTGCAGTTCGGCTCGAACACAGCCAAGCTCGCACGGTGCCGAAGATTTACGATCCGTCTCCGTTGTGGACGTGGGTCAACATGCTGAACAGCGTCTTTCCCGGACAGGAGTGGAAGCGTCAACGCAGCGTCGGCATCGACAATATTGCGCGGCACGTTGAAGGGCTCGTTCAGTTGCGAAAATACTCCACGATTGGGTGTTTTTTGCGCGAGGCGTGGCTTTACTTGAAATACCGGCCGCTCAACGGGCTTAGCTTGCGTTACTGGTTCTTTGCGCTGGGCTGCCTGTTCACACCGCCCGCGGTTCTGCGGCGGCTCGTCGATCTGCTGATGCCGCGCGTCACAAAAGCATCAGCGGCCGAGATTCAAACAATCGGAACTACGAAGGCTGCCTGAGCGCTTTTTCTTTTACACTGAACAAGCCGAATGCCAAGGCCGGTACGTAATACGTCACGATCTGACTGAGGCTCGAAACGACGAACCAAAACGCGCGCGGCTGCAAACGGATCGTTGCGAACAGATCGTCGCCCATCGTGTCGGAATGCACTTCTTGGCGTAAAGATTTCAACCCCGATAAGCCGCGGCTGCGAAAACCCATCCGCCGCATCTTCGCGAGTTCCCATCCCGAGAGGTGAACCTGCAACGGGTTGTCGTCGACGGCTTTTTGCGCAACAAAACCGTTCGGCGAGGTGACGATTACCTTTTTCCGCGCCCACGTCTCGGCTAGAGCAAGAGCCTTCTTCGCGGCCTCTTCCGGCAAATGCTCGATGACTTCAATCATTACGACGGCATCAAAGGAGCCGGGCTGAAACTGCAGATCCTCGATTCTGGCGCACAGCAATTCGGAATGCGTGTGACCGGCTTTCGCTTGTTCGAAATACGGTTCAAAGGCTTCGACGCCCACGGTTCGTTTGAGGTGCGTGCAAAAGCTGACGGGCGAATGCGGCCCGCATCCCAGATCGAGCACCGTTTCGCAATCGGCGAGTTCACGCTGCAGACAATAGACCGTCGTGTGAAACAGCCGCGCAATGAATCGTGAATGGTAAAGCTTTCGTATTAGTCCAAGCATCGGCTGGTGGGTTCATGACAGTAAGGCAGCAAAGACTTCCTCCTCGCGGCGCGCGCACGCATCGAGACTGTGACGCGCCGCAATGCGGCGGCGCGCGGCACGTTCCTCGTCCGTATCGCCCCGCGCCAGCACCTGGTTCACGGTGTCCGCAAACGCCGCCTTGTCACCGACGCGGACGCGCCGAATTTCGTCGCCGAAGATTTCGCCGTGGCTCGGCAAGTCGTAAGCGACGCAAGGGAGCCCCATCGCCAGTGCCTCGGCGATTGAGATGCCCCAGCCCTCTTCGTAGCTGCACGAAATAAATACGGCCGCGCGCCGAATGACCTCGCGCAGCTCCTGCTCGGAGAGAAAGCCATGAACGATGCACCGGCTGTCGACACCGGCTTGAACGAGCCCCTGTCGCAAACGCGCGACGTGAACGTCCGGGCCCCGGCCGACCACGTCTACGACGACGTCGTCCGGAAACGCACGAACGATTTCCGGCAAATCTTCGATTCCTTTTGTCGGTTCCAGGCGATTGACCCAGACGACGCGGCGCGTGCGTTCTGCCGCGGGAATCAAGGGAAAGCGCTCGATATCGATGCCGGCCCCGACCACGTGCAGGCGCGCCGGATCAAAACGCAAACGTTCGAGGTCCGACCGCACGCCGGTGTTCAGCAGCGATATGGCGTCGGCGCTGCGGAGTGCGACGAACGATGCCCGCTGAAGCGCATATGAAACTGCGGCTACGGCAGGCTCGTTCTTGCGGCGATGCGGCGGCGCGTTCACATGGTGAACGACGCCGCTCCATTTCATCTGCGCGCGCCTTCTTGCGAAGACCACCGGCCAAACGTCGATGAAGAAATCGCCCGTGGAATGAACCAGGTCAGGTTTGAGCGCGCTCAATTCACGAGGTGCGAACGGCAGCCTGCGCAGCCACGTCGACATGACCTTTGCTGGAGAACCTTGGCTGCCTTCACCGGGTCCCGTTGCAAAGGTAACCACGCGTCCGAAGAACCGTTCGAGATCGGCACGCGCGAAGTCCGGGGCAAGCGCAACGACGTCCCACTCCGGCCGAGACCTCGCAATCCGCGCGGCCAGTTCGCAGAACAGCACATCGCCGCCGGAGGCAACCGACGGCGAGAGTAAATGGCCCGCGCAGAAGACGACCTGCTTGCGCACTACATTATCGTGCGGGAGACGTTCCGTCGCGCAGTTGCACGCTCTCGCGGCGCAGTACGGAATACACCAAACCCAAAGCGGCCGCGGAGTACTCCATGAATTTCATGAGCAGCATTCCCGCCGCCGTTACCGGCTCTTTCATCAAGAGACGGCGCTGCGTGAAAAAGTCGGGGCGCACGACGGCATACTGCTTGGTCAACAAACCTTTGCGGTGACGGTGCTTTTGGAAATATTTCAAAGCCGTTTTGCCGTACACGAACTTCTTGCGCAGATGTTTGCGCAGATTCAGGTGACCCTCGTAGTGGCGGATCGAATCGTTCAGTTTGATCGTTTTATAGCCCGCGTCGTTTAGACGCAGTTGCAAGTCGTAGTCGTCATTGCCGCCCAGCGAGGCATCCAGGCCGCCGAGAGCATCCCACACCGGCTTGCGAAGAAACCGCGCCGCGTCCGTGAGCGATAGCGCGTTTTCGTTGTAACACGCTTTCTCGAGGCGCCGGCACTGCGCCCAAAAGCCTTCGCCATATGATTCTTCCGGCACGATGACGGCGTCGGCTCCGCTTGCTTCAATCGCCTCGACGCATCGCCGGACGGTGTCCGGCCGCATGCGCATGTCTGAATCGAACCAGTAGACGTACGCGCCCTTCGCTTGGGAAACGCCGTAATTGCGCTGGAACGGCGCGCCAAAAACATTCTTCTGCGAAGGATCCTTCCCGAAGGAGTACACCGTTCCGTATTGGCGCGCCAGCTCCGCCGTTCCGTCGGTACTGAAACTGTCGACGACGATGAGCTCGATGGGAGCGTACGTTTGCGCTTTTACGGACTCGAGCGCATCACGCAGCACGGCTTTACAGTTGAACGTCGGAATGACGACGGAAACCAATTTTCCGGACATGATGACAGCGACCTACATTACACCCTTCTGTTTTAGAATGCGAGACGCGTCGTCGAACGTGTCCTTCGATTCAGCCGTTTCGCTCCACGAAACCAACTCGCGCAGTGCGGCAGAGCGATCGGCATTCGGCTTCCAGCCGATCGCCGCTCCGATTTTGGAGACGTCCGCAAAGCAGTGGCGGATATCGCCCTTACGGTATTGATTGGTGATTTCGACGTCCGCCCGCGCGCCGTAAATACCGATGATGAGTTCGGCAAGTTCCTTGATCGTGATCTTCAGACCCGAACCGACGTTGAACACTTCGTAGTTCGCGCGTTCGTCGTTCATCACCGCGATGTTTGCGTCCGCTATGTCATGCACCGACACGAAGTCGCGACTCTGCTCGCCGTCCTCGAAAATGACGGGATTCCGGCCGGCCTTCAGACGGCTTATGAAGATGGCGGCAACACCGGTGTAAGGATTTGAGAGGCTTTGGCGCGGACCGTAAACGTTGAAGTACCGCAGGGCCACCGTCGGCACGCCGAACGCTTTGCCGATGTTGAGGAAGTAGTCCTCGTGATCGCGCTTATTGAGCGCGTAGATCGAACTGCACGCCAGCGGCGTGGTCTCGGGAGTCGGAACCGGCCGCACGCGTTTGCCGCATACCGGACACGCAAGTTCCCACTCGTGCTTCGCGAGTTGTTCGTCGCCGCGGAGATCGGGTTTGACTTCGCCATGCTCGGCGCACTCGTAGAGCCCCTCGCCGTACTCGCTCATCGACGCGGCAACCACGACCTTTCGGATGTGATCGCGATG
Organism: Vulcanimicrobiaceae bacterium; assembly: GCA_035294905.1. GTDB lineage: Bacteria > Vulcanimicrobiota > Vulcanimicrobiia > Vulcanimicrobiales > Vulcanimicrobiaceae > DATGJX01. The sequence goes on from DATGJX010000232.1 coordinate 19,644, forward strand.
CTTGTTGACGATGAGGTCCAACAACGTTGCAGCGCCTAGTGTGTTGACGCGCGTGTACTTCAGCGGCTGATACATACTTTGGCCGACGCCGACCATCGCCGCCTTGTGAAACACGACGTCCACGCCGTCCAGTGCCTTACCTAGGCGTTCCTCGTCACAGATGTCGGCCTCTATGAACTCGGCTTCCGGATTGAGATAGTCCGGAACCGCCCCGTGATGAACTTGCGGTTCGAGATTATCGTAAACGCGAACCTCGTGCCCATCGCAGACAAGACGATCCACGATGTAGCTGCCGATGAACCCGGCGCCACCGGTTACAAGTATCTTCACGCGCGGTACTTATGCAGCGGCGCCGGAGTTCTCGCGTTCCGTTCTTTCGGACTTCGCGAGCGCAGCCGCGCCCTTTACTTGCCCGGTATTGAAATCCGTGAGATGACCCCACACGTACTTGACGCCGCGCCCGATGAACTGGACGTCTTCCCAGCTGCGGATGTTGACCAGTTTGTTCCAAACGAACTGCGGGCTGATGAACGAGCGGTAAAGGTCCTGCGTGAGCGCAAGCGTGTCTTCCGGCGTGAGCGGACTCTTCAAGATCGGCCGGCGCATGTCGTAGTCGTCCCAATCATTGGTGAGAAGCCAGTCGTTCTTCTTCGCTTCCTTGTACAACGGCGTTCCGGCGTACGGAATGACGACGGTCGCCTGCAGCGTGTCGACGCAGCCGGTGCGGAACATCTGCTTCGCGAACTCGATTGTGTTGCGCGCTTCCTCCTTCGTTTCCCAGGGGTACCCGATCATCGTCGTGATGTGCGGCGCGAGACCCGCGCCTTTCGACCACTTCAGCTCCTGCGCGATCGTATCGGTTTTCATGTTCTTCGCAAGGCGCTTGAGCGTGGACTGGTTCGCCGATTCCAATCCGTACAGGATGAAACGGAAACCCGACTTACCCATCAACTGGTAGTCTTCTTTGCTCAGATAGTTGAAGCGCATGTTGCAGCCGATTTTGACCTTCTTGTGCAGGCCGCGCTTGATGATGCCCTCGCAAAACTCGTGCAGCCATGCGCCGATCGGCAGCGTACCCGTATCGTCGAAGATCTCGCGCACGCCGTATTTGTTCACGAGCATGTCGACTTCTTCGACCATCAGTTCGGCCGTGCGCGTGCGGAATTTTTGTCCGGGGAACAGCGTCGTCCACGAGCAGAACGTGCAATGGCCCCACCAGCAGTCGCGGCCTGCCATCGTATACGTTCCGGGCAGATATTTGAAATTTCCGTTTTTGAAGGCGTACAGCTTCCACTTCGTGAGATCGCGATCGACCATCGGGAGCTCGTTGAGATCGTTGACGAGCGAATAATTTCCCGATTTCTGGATCGACCCGTTCTCGCGGTAGTACGCACCCGGACCGTGTGGAGCGTGCTTGTCCAAGTGGTTCACGAGATCGCGCAGCGAGAAATCGAAATCGCCGCCGGTCAGCACGTAGTCGACCGGCGATTGCTCGAGCGACTCTTCGGGAAAATTCGTGACGTGATCGCCCATGAGGACCACGATCGTCTTGGGGCTGAGGCGCTTCATCTCTTCGATAAGGCGCCAGTGTTTCTTGATCGTGGGCGTCTTACTCTCGAATGCGATGAGATCCAACCCGGCGTTCTGATACCAGCGCAGCCACTCCGCCTCGGATTTCTGCTCGGCGATGGCGTCGTCCCAAACAACTTCGTGGCCCATGCTTTGCAGCAGCGTTGCCGCGTACGCCGGCACCATCGGATAGATGAACGTCGGGTTATTGAACCACTGGAACTGCCGGTTTTGGGAAAGCAGGGCTACCCCTTTGTCACTCTCCAGCGGCGGATAGGAAACGGCGATCTTCATTGGGCCTCACTATAGCATACGGGCATTGGTCTGTAAAAACGCTTCATCAGTGGTCGAGTTCCGGCCGCAGCAGCCCGAGCATGAATCCAAGCCCGTAGGTCAGATGCGTCAGATAAATACCAATCGAAACAACCAGTACGTTCGCGGCGTGCGAACGACGGCTGCGCAGCGCGCTCCAGAGCACTACCACGCAATACGCTGCGGCGGCCAGGGCGGCGATTCCCCGTGCCTGGGGTGAAGCGAGCGCGAGCAACAACGCCGCGTTCGCGACGAGGAAGGCGGACGGGACGAAATACGCCGGCCGAAGCGACGTTTCGGGATACCGCTTTGCGAAGAATCCGCGGTGCACAGCGTAGTTCCAAACCTGTCGGAAATGTCCCCAAAACAGCGAGCGCCGGTGATGGTACACCGCGGCCGACGGATCGTAAATAATTCGATCGCCGCTCTTGGTGAGCAGTAAACAGAGTTTGGTGTCTTCGCCGGGCCAATATTTCAGGCACTGCGGAACATGCTCAAGGAACGGTTTGCGCCGAACGATCAAATTGCACGACGGATAATCGTCGACGTCCCGCGGGCGATCCGGCAAATAGCGATACGTATAGCGCGCCGAGACGAGCGGCGACACGTAGACGGCTCCGCTGGCTTGTTGCAGCGGCGGATCGTGCGGCGGCGTTACGCCGGGGCCGCCGACGCCGACGACCCGCTCGTCTTCGAAGTGCGCGGCCGCTGCAGCCAACCATACCGGTGCGGGATACGCATCGTCGTCGAGCAACGCAACGATCTCTGCGTCGCTTTGCTTGGCGGCCATCATACGTTTGATATTCGGCGGAACCGGCCCGGAGGATAACCACTTCACGTCGAGGTCCCGCACCTCGAGCGTTTCGGGCTCGTCCGTTATTACGAAGACGTCAAAATTCCGGTACGTCTGCAGTGTAAGATGCTGCAGAGACTCCCGTAAATACGCGTTGATGCGCTTGAGCGGGATGATGACCGAAATCTTTGGCTGCGCGCTCACGAAACCGCCTGCACTTCCCTTGCGGTGGAATCGGCACTGAGGTGCTCGAGCGGCGTGTCCGGAATCGAGTCATAGTATCTGATGATGAACATGCGGTAGAAAATCGCAAGCGTATCGGTCAGGATCTTACGAATATCGCGCGCCCTGATACGGCCGAACGCACCGCGCTGAAACTCCAGCGTCACCGGAGCGTCCGCAATCTTGTAACCGAGGCGATGAGCGTTTGCCAGCACTTCGATGTCGAAAGCGAACCGTTTCACCAGCACGCGCGGAAAAACGCGATCGAGCACCTCGCGCTTGAACACTTTCAAGCCCGTTTGCGTATCTTTCACGGGGAGCCCGAACAGCAGCCTGATCAATGAATAATACACGGCGCTGTAAAGGCGTCGTTTCAGCGGGTAGTTCACAACGGAGGCAGGATGCCGTTTACTGCCGATGACGGCGTCCGCTCCCGTGCTGTCCATGATTCCGAACAATACGGGAATCTGCGAGGGGTGAAGATCCATGTCCGCATCGAGAAATACGATGACATTCCCTCGTGCGAACGACGTCCCGCAGATCAGCGCATTCCCCTTGCCCTGGTTTTCGTCGTAATGCACGACGCGAACGAACTCGGGGTGCGTCGAAAGCAGCTTCGCCGCCTCCAAATATGTTTGATCCGGACTGCCGTCGTCCACGACGATGACCTCGAAGTCGTACTCGAAACCCGAAAGCGTGTCCACGACTTCGATGAGATTTTTGGCGATGTGGCGCGCTTCGTTGTACGCAGGCATGATGACGCTGATTTTACCGGTCATCGCTCAATCTCCGGAGGACTGGCTGATAGCCGAACGCAAGATCGCGGGTGATGAAGCTCCTCCTTACCGGCGCTACCGGCTTTTTGGGCGCTCGCGTGACGTCTTTGCTTGCCGAACACGGACACGAGCTGAGCGTTCTGCATCGTCCGCAAAGCAACGTGGCGTCGGTCAAGGCGTATGCGAGCCGTTTGATCGTTGGCGACGTTACCGACCCAATCGTCGCGTTGCGAGCAGCCGACGAGATGGACGCGATCGTCCATATGGCCGCCGATCTCAGCCATTGGCACCGGCATCGCGAACGGATTTTTCGAACCAACGTCACCGGAACGCGCGTCGTCGCCGAAGCCGCGAAAACGGCGGGCGTCGCGAAAATCGTGCACATATCCACCATTGCCGCCGTGGGTTACAGTCCGGACGGTACGCCGGTTGTCGAAACTGCGCAGAACAATTTCGTTCCATTGCGGATGGTCTACCACGAAAGCAAACGTCTTGCCGAAGAGGAAGCGCTCGATGCTGCACGATACGGCGTCGACGTCGTAATCGTGAATCCGGGCGTGCTCTACGGCCCGCGTGACGTCACCCATACCTTCGGCCATACGATGCTGGAACTCGCAAAAGGAAAAATCCCCGGCCATCCGACCGGCGGCCTTTCGGTAACCGACGTGGACGACGCGGCCGCGGGCATCGTGTCGGCGCTCACCGCCGCACGCTCCGGAGAGCGCTATCTGCTCACCGGTCACAATCTCACGTACGAACAAGTTTTCAGCGCGCAGGCTCGTGCAGTCGGCACGCAGTACCGAGGCCGCGCCCTCTCTCCACTGCTCATGTACGCTGCGGCGCGCGCATTCGAATTCCGGTCGCGATTCACCGGAGTCGAACCGCGCCTTACGATCGACAACGCAAAGATCGCGCCCTTGCTGATGTGGTACGATCATTCGAAGGCTGCGCGCGAACTGCGCTACCGGCCGCGCGCACTCGAGGATACGCTTGCGCGCATGGCGTCGACGTATCGCGAGGCGGGACTGCTGTAGCGGCGTCACGCTCGGGCCCCTTCGGGCGCGGACCGTTCTTCGCGGCCGAGCACGCCGAACGCGCACGTGATAATCGCGACGGCGTTGCCGGCCAGCAGAACGTGCACGACATCCCAAAGCGAACGGTGATACAGCGCGATTGCGCCGACTTCGCACACGAGCACCGCACCCAGCGCATACAAGAATTCGAAACGATGAATGCCGATGCGGTAGTTCACCAGCAGCGTGACGATGGCGAGCATGCACATCGCCGCATCGTACTGCAGAACCAGCGGCGCACCGCTTATGAACGCCCGGCCGGCCAGCACGCGAAGCACCATGGACGGATCCGACCCGAACAGCACGAGCACGGCGCCGGAGATGAGTACCGTCATCGCCAGCGCCTGCAACAGGATCGGCACGGCGCTTTCGCCGCTCGACTTCCGTGCCGCAGCTTTGGGCAGCACGACCATCGGGACGAAGCCGGCGACGAACAGCACGACTTTGCCGGTGAGGTTCACCGCCGCATACAAGCCGGCCTGATGCGCATCGAAAAAGTGTTTGACCAACAGTACGTCCATGAAGCTGATGAACGTCAAGAATCCGGTTGCCAAACCGACGCCGGTCGTCGTCTGAACCAAACGGCCGAGATCCAACCCGAGCGAGACGGCACCGTGCGCTTGTGCGCCGTGCTTACGCAGCACTGCCCAAATCGTGTACGTCAACGCGCAGCACGTTCCGGCAATCCAGCCGACCATTGCGCCGTTGACTCCGAATCCGGCGTAAACCAGCGCAACCGCACCCACCAGTTTCACGAAAACTTCCAGAATCGTCGAGGTCGAAAACCGGAAGAAATCCTGTTCCCCTTGCAGCACGCTCCGCACGCTCGGCGTGACGACGCTGATTGCGATGATTGCAAGACACAGCAGAATCGCGGCTTGATCGTCGATGCGCAAAAACGCGGCAATCTGCCCCCGCAGCAACGCGCCGATTGCAAACAGCACCGCGCCTCCGAAGCCCGTCCACCTCAGCAAGAGCTGCGAGAGGCGCCGCACGCGTTGCGCATCGCCGGCAGCGTGATACGTTGCCGTGTACTTCACGATAATCAGCGAGAGCACGGATACTGGTATCGAGATGATCATCAAGAAACTGACGAGCGACGAGAGGGTCGCGAAGCCCTCGACGCCGAGCCGGCGGCTCAGTGCGAAATTGAACAGATAGTTGCAAATGTTTCCGGCCATGGACGCGCCGAAAACGAGCGCGCTGTGACGGATGAAGTCACTGTGAAACGCCTTCGTTATCGGCCGCGCAACGCGCGCGCGAAGATCCAGCGCCTCGATCGTCATGCGATCGGTGCCTCGCGGTTTTCGGGCGGACTCGGCAGGTTGCGTTCGAACTTCTCTCTGATGAGCCGCACGGCGATTGTGAGTTCTTCGACGTCGAGCACGCGCGCGGCAGCGACGAACGCGAGCGCGCCAATGGCAATCTGACCGAACAAATACGACGCGCGCGAGGCGAGCGTCGGTTCGGGATGCACGCCGAGAGCCGCAATCCAGTGTAGCGTCGCAATCATGATGGCAGAGCACAGGCCGATTCTAAACGCAGAAACGGCCAGCGTCCGCCATTGTACATGAGGAACCAGATTGCGAACAAGCACAAGGAGCATTACCGCTTGTAATGTTTGGCTCACCGAGTTGGCCAAAAGCAGCCCGCGCGCGCCCAGCGGCTGCAGCCAAAGCAGCGAAAGCAGCACATTAATGACTACGGTAAATACCGAGATGCCGACCGTCCAGCTCACTTCTTTACACGCGAAGGCGCAGCGCGTCAGGACCACGTTCGCCGCCAGTGCGACCAAACCGACCGCGGCATACGGCAGCAGACCAGCGCAAAGCGCGGTCGAAGATTGCTGGAAGTTCCCGCGTTCGAATAGCGTCTGCACCATCGGATAAGCCAGTGCGATGAGCGCGCAGACACTCGGAATCGTGATGAAGTTCACGAGCCGGAGCCCAAGGGTGACGCTCTGCCCGACCGCAATCCGATTCGAGCGCGCGAATTGCGACGCGAGTAAAGGAAAAATTACGGTCGCGATGGCGGCCGCGAAGATCTGCTGCGGAAAGTTGACGAGCTTGGTCGCGTAGTTCATGCCGGCCATGTAGCCGGGTGAGAGCGTCGAGGCGAAATACCGGTCGAAGAACAGGGATATTTGTCCGGCCGCCGAGCCGACGATGATCGGGCCGAGTAAATCCCACATACGGTGGAGACCCGGATGACGCAAGTCGAGCGTGGGACGGTATTTGCGCGTCAGCAGCAGCGCCGGCACCTGAACGAGCATCTGCGCAAAGAGTCCGAGCGCCGTGCCTAGCACGACCGCGTAGATGCCGATGTTGTGGTGCAGCAAGATCACCGTGCCGATGGTGACGGCGTTGAGCGCGATACCGGTGAGCGAGGCGGAGCGAAAGCGTTGATGTGCGTTGAGGATCGCGCTGAAGACCCCGGAGAGGCTCACCGCAACGATGCTCGGCATCAGCCAGCGCGTCATGCGGATGGTAACGCCCAACTCGGGCCGCGGGAACCCGTGCGCGATGAGCGGCACGTAGTAGGGTGCAAAAACGTACCCTGCGACGGCGCAGATACTGAGGACGATCAAAAGGCCGTTGATGATCGTGTTCGCCAAACGCCACGCTTCGTCGTCGTCGCCGTGCGCGATATACTCGGAAAACGTTGGAACGAGCGCGCTGACGAGCGCGCCGTTGAACACGCCGAACAGAATCATCGGGATGACGGTGGCCGCAAGAAAGGCGTCCATCTCCCATTGCGTGCCGTAGTAGCGCGCGTTGACGACCTCGCGAGCGAATCCCAAGACGGTCGAGCCGAGCGTCGCAGCCATGACGAACAGCGCCGATCCTGCAAGGGCGGCGCGCGTCGCGTGCGACGGAGCTTGGACGAGCCGAAGATTGGCCTTAATGCGCACCGTCCTTTCGAATGACGGCCGGAATCGTCTTTAAAAGGATGACGAAATCGCCCAGCGGCGACCACGTGTCGATGTATTTGTTGTCCAGCTGCATCCATTCGTCGAATGAAACGCTGCAGCGCCCATTGATTTGCCAGAGGCATGTAATGCCCGGAGTAACGGTGAGCCGGCGCATCGCGTACGTGCTGTAGTGCTCGACTTCACTTGGCAGCGGCGGACGCGGACCGACCAGCGACATCTCACCGCGAATTACGTTGAATAAGTTCGGCAGCTCGTCGATGCTCGTGCGGCGCAAAAACGCCCCCAGCGGATGCAGCCGCGGATCGTTTTTGATCTTGAATACCGGCCCGTCGAGTTCGTTCAGATGCAGCAAGTCGTCGCGCATCTCATGCGCGCCTTCGATCATCGTGCGCAGTTTGAACATGCGAAACTGCCGCCCGTTCAAACCAACCCGCAGCTGACTGTAGAACGGCGCACCATGATCGACGAGTACGATCGCGATGGCCGCAACGAGAATGATCGGCAGTGCAAAGAGAAGCACCGCGCCTCCCACGACGAGGTCGATCGCGCGCTTCGCGCCGAACCACCATGCGGGCATGCTGCGATTGCCGGCCAGCGCTACTTGCATAGCACGTTCTCAAATGCGGCGGTCACGGTCTTTCCGACGTGGTCCATGCCTTCGATGACCCCGAGATCCGCGCCCGGCGCGCGGCTCAAGTGCACGAACGGCACGAACTCGCGCGTATGATCGCTGCCCGGCGCGGTGGGGTCGCATCCGTGGTCCGCCGTGAAGATTACCTCGTCCCCCGGCCGCAGGAGTGACTCCAGTCGCGGCACGATGGAATCGAGGGACTCCAGCGCGTCCGCATATCCGCGCACGTTTCGACGGTGGCCGTATTTGGAATCGAAGTCATTGAGATTCACAAATATGAAGCCGTATTCGATCCGTTCGAGCAAGTCGAAGGCCCTCTGCATTGCATCTAGGTTGTCGGCCACGCGAACGGAACTTTCGATCCCGTGTCCACAATAGATATCGCAGATTTTACCGACGGCGTGAATGGGAACGCCCTTGCTCGCCAGCTGGTCAAGTATGCTCGGCGGAGGTGCGATAGCGTAATCGCGACGGTTCGCAGTGCGGACGAACGCTCCCGGCGAGCCGGTAAACGGGCGAGCGATTACACGGTTCACGGCGTGCGGCCCGGTCAGCATGGCGCGCGCGCGCTCGCACCAATCGTACAGTTCCTCGAGGGGCACGACCCCTTCATGACAGGCGACTTGAAAAACGGAATCGGCCGAGGTGTACAGGATAGGCCTTCCGCTCGTCATGTGCTCGCGCCCGAACTCTTCGATGATCTCCGTACCGGAGGCCGTTTTGTTCCCGAGCGGCGGCTTTCCGACGATGCGCGTGAACTCATCGACCACTTCGGTTGGGAAACCGTTCGGGTATGTGGGAAAGGGGACTTCCGTAATAATACCGGCCATCTCCCAGTGCCCGGTGATGGTGTCTTTGCCGCGGCTGCGCTCGCGAAGGCGAGCGACCCGCGCAGCCGGCGTGGCCGGTGGTGCAGCCCCTGCGAGATCGGTCAAGCAACCGAGGCCGAGGCGCTCGAAATTTGGGATATGCAAACCACCAACGCGGCATGCCACGTTTCCGAGGGTATTCGCGCCCGGAGCGTCGCCGTAAACGCGCGCGTCCGGCAATGCACCCACACCCCCCGAGTCGAGAACAATAGTCACAAATCGGGTCATCTACGTCCTCGCGATTTCGCAGCGCTGGTGCAGCTCGCCTTCCCCACCACAATAAGACAAACATCCGCCCGTCTACGTTAGAAAACCATGAAAGGCGCGCGGAATCCCAGCACGAACGCTGGCGGCTGTACCATTGGAGGCGTACCCCTGTTCATTCGATCGATTGGTGCGATTGCGTTTATGCTCGCCGTTCTTTGCTGTGGCCGCGCGCAGGCGGCCATGCCGCTCATTCATCTGCAGGCGGATTCCGTAGGGTTCTACTACGATCGCTTTTTGATCGAAGCGCAGGGGCACGTACAGGTTCGCACCAGCGGCGGCATGTCGATGACGGGCGATGCGTTCTCGATGGATCTGAAGCTCAACCGCTTTGTGCTCGCGGGACACGTGCACATGCAGAACAGCGACGGCGCGCAAGACGGTGCGGCGCTCGCCGACTTCATCACGTTCAACCGCATCTATTTCGTACCGATCACCAGCGAACCCGATCGCTGGACGTTTTTGAACGGCGACTTCGCGCACCCCGTGAAGGGCCGCGAAATGCCCGGTGACACGTTTTATTTTCCCGACTTGGGGACGCGCAGGCCGTTCCTCATCAGCACCGGCGCGGTCATCGGCGCCGGGTCGTTCGTGCGCTTCAGCGGCAATCACGTCGATATCGCAAACGGAATGGGCGCATACGTGCCGACGTCCTCGTACTACGTGAACTTTTCGAGCGACATCAACTTGGCGCAAAACTCGCTGGCCGGCGCGAACTACGACGCGACGTGGCAGTTTGCGGGCGGCGCGAACGCAATCAGTGCACTGCATTTCCGGTACGATACCATCAACAAGACGTACCTGTCGTTCGAGCAGCACTGGACCGGCAGCAAAGCCTACGCGGTATTTTCAGTCAATCCCATGACGCGGCCGCAAAAGTTTTGGGACCTGCTTCTTTCGGATCAGCCCTCCGACAAGTTTCAAGTCAGGACGTTTACGCAGCTCGCTACGAATCAGACCTGGCTCCAGCGGCCGGACGCCTCCGGGCAGTTCACGATTTTGCAAGCGACGTGGGCGCTTCCGCGTTCTTACGCACAGCTCGCCGTTCAAGATACGAATTTCTCACTGCTCCCGCCCGGAGTTTACGACGGCATTGCGCCGATCATCGATCATCCGTGGCAGCTCGCGCTCAGCAGCCAGACGCTCGACCACCGCATCGGGCACACACCGTTCTACGAGCACGTGGGCTACGGCGTCGGGTACGTCCATGACGCCGCGCGGGTCTTGCAATACCTGCAGGGCACGCCGTATACGACGATTTGGAACCACAATCTCGACGCAACCGTGTACGTACCGTCGTTCAAGCTCGGCAACAGTTACGTCGAGACGAAGAACTACTACGTGAACGCGTCGGTGGACAAAAACCGGCAATGGTTCTCGAACGGACACTACACCGACTCGACGACCTCGCGGCTAACGCTGAGCAAGATGTTCGATAATCATTTCGTGTCGTACTTGGGGTACACCGTCCAAAACCTCGGCGACTATTACGGCAAACTGCAGACGGTCGCATACCCGTCTTTCGTTCCGGTGGTCGGCGGCGTGCTGTATCCCGGATACGCTGCGTTTCGCGGGCTTGCGACGTTTCGCGAAGTCGCGCTCGGTGTCACCTACACGAACGGCGGCAACTTCTCCGCATCACTGCTCGCACGTAAGCACGACGACTTTCCCAAACCGATTCCAAACTTTTTTGCGCCGCCGCCTCTGGACGTTCTCGGCAACGAGATTCAAGGGCAATACTATCTGGGCGAGCCGACGTACGACGTGCGCGCCGACGTGCGCGTACGCGTGAACGACCACACCTCGATAGACGTTTCGCGCGGCTATTACTTCAATTTCGGGAATCGCGGCTGGAGTCCCGAAACCGTGATTCAGGTCTTGCAGTAGTGACGAAGTTCTTCAGCGTCTTGAGTTTGGGCGTGCTGCTCCTGTGCGCCGCCGCCGGCGCGGGTCCGGCGCCGGTCACGGTCGTCACTGCGCAGATCCTCGATTTCGAGAAGGGATACTTGTTTCTGACCACCGGCGACGGATTCAAGGTCGCCACGGACGTCGTGATTTCGAACGGCCCGGTCGTTCCGCCGCGGTACGCGCGCGTCACGTTCGACGCGAACGGAATGGTGACGAAGATTGAAGTGTCTCGCACGAAGCTGCCGCCGGAAGGCGATCTCACGGCGCTTCGCCGCTACGCCGTATCGCTTTCACCGTTCAAGCCGGATCCGGACCTGGTTCCGTCGGCGAACCCGAGCCTTTGCGCGCGAACCGTTCCGGGTAAACACGTGCTCGTTGCCATCACCGTGCAAATTCCCCCAACCACACCTCTGACCGACGACATTTACATGACGACGGACCAAAGCGGCTGGAACCCGCAAGCGTATAAGATGGACCGCGTGGACGCTTTACACTACCGCACAGTGCTCAGGCTGAACTCAGGCACGATGATGCGCGTGCTGTTCGATCGCGGATCGATGCAGTCGCTTCAGGTGGCCGAAAACGGAATCCAAGCCAAACCGATGCTGCTGTGCATCGGCGATTCGGACGCTCAAGATTGGAGCCCGCGCGTCTACAAATGGGCGGACCAAATCTCGACCGGAACGCTCCCCGTTCCGCAGACGATGCCGACGCCGTACAATCCGGCTCCGTTCCCGAATCTGCCGACGCCGCCGCCTTTTCCGACGCACGCGCCCCTATCGAAGTGAGACCGTAACGTCTTTCTCGGTGGAGGCGCCTGCGGTGTTGAGCGCGATGACGTGCGCGACGTACGTTCCGCGTAGGAAAAACGGGATGCTCGGCATCGTGTAGCTCATCGAGAAAATTCCCGGCGCGGTTTTCGGAAGCCCGCGCTGCTGGTTTGCGACGCGGATTTGAACTGCGGCTACGTTCGTCGAAGTGATGACCGTGCCGCTGACCGTTTCCCCGCTGTGAAAAACGGGATCGCTGAGCTCGACTGCCACGATCTGCGGCGCTGCATCCGGCGGAAGCACGATCGGTGTGGGCTGCGCCGCCGGTGAGGGCGACACGCCGGCCGTTGCGGCGGGCGCCGGCGACCCGGACGGCGAG
>DATGJX010000233.1:0-3793 GCA_035294905.1 Vulcanimicrobiaceae bacterium
CGTCTTTTTGCAGTCATAATTGCGGCGCTCGCATTTGTGGCGTTTCCTTTATCGGCACGAGCGCAAATTTCGGTCGGGATTACGATCGGGACGCCCCCGCCCCCGATCCCGGTTTATTACGTGCCGGGCCCACCGGGACCCAATTACGTGTGGGAACCAGGCTATTGGGCGTGGGGTCCCGGCGGCTATTACTGGGTGCCCGGCACCTGGGTGTATGCGCCGCAATACGGGTTGTACTGGACTCCCGGTTACTGGAACTGGACCGGATTCGGCTTCGCATTCGTGGGCGGGTACTGGGGTCCGCAAGTCGGCTACTACGGCGGCGTCAACTACGGCGGCGGCTATTGGGGTAACGGCTATGTCGGCGGCTACTGGCGGCACAACTCGTTCGTCTACAATACGTACGTCGTCAACGTAAACCGCTCGGTCGTCGGCGGAAATGTCTACTATCATTCGTATCAGCGAGGGGCGACGCAGATCAGCTACGTCGGCGGAAACGGCGGACTGCGGACACGTCCAACGCCGCAGCAGGCGACCTACATGCATGCGCATCACTGGGCGCCGACGTCTACGCAAGTTCAACACGCGCAGATCGCTTCGCAAAACCGCACGTACTACGCGCGCGTCAATAATGGCCGTCCACCGAGCGCGGCTGTCACCCGTCCCTACACGGCGGCAACGCGACCCGCGAACTTCCGGCCGGTAACGGCACAAGATCGCGCCGCGGCTCAAGCTGTCGTCAGAGGTCACGCGGCTCCGGCTGCGTATCACGCGCCGGCGATGCAACACGCAGCGCCGATGCAACACGCAGCGCCGATGCAACACGCAGCACCGATGCAACACGCAGCACCGATGCAGCACGCAGCGCCGATGCAGCATGCAGCACCAATGCAGCATGCAGCTCCTGCGCACGCGGCACCGCAACACGCAGCCCCCCCGAAGGGCGATAACAAAGAGCAGCAGCACCCGTAAACACCTCGAAACTGCGAAAAGCCCCGCTCCGACGGGGCTTTTTAGTTTTGAGTCCGGTCTACGTTGAAGACGGCGACGCCGGAGGAGCCGGCGTTGGATAAGCGCCGGGTGACGGAGTTGCGTATTGGAACAGCAGCTTGTTGCCAGGTCCGGGCCATACTGGTTGCTGCTGTCCGCAAACGTTTACGCCGCCAACACGAGTTTCAAAATCCTGGCTCGCGCTGATTCGGTACGCCTGCAATTGCTGTTGCGCGCTCGGGGATGCCGTCGGGTCACCATTGCCATCTACCGGCAACGGCTTCAGCTCGATCATCTGCTGATGCGTTAGTATTGGAATCAATGCCTGGGCCGTTGCGCAGTATATTGTCCCATTCAACGTACTCTGTGCGTGAGCAAACGAGTCTATGACGGTTATCGGGACTGACAACCAAAGTCGATACTTGTTCACCCACGGTGACGTTAGCAGGGCAGCAACCGCACCAACGCCCGCGACCGGATCCGACCAATACGTACTCGAGTACTCGCCGCCTGCGGATTCACCGAACGCGGCCGTTGACGTGGTAACGCTTGCTACCGCGGCGGTCGCGGTGTCGGCCGCTTTTGAAGCAAGATTTGCCGCTTTTATCGCGGCGTCAAGCGGTGCCGCACCGACGGCCTTTTGTGCGGCCGTGGCCGCAGCATCCGCAGCGTGTGCCGCCTGCGCAGCGGCATCGACTGAAAGCTTGGCGGCAGTTTGCTCCGCAGTCGGATTGCTTTTGAAAGCATTCGCAATTATGATGTCGGCGGCATCCCACTGCGCCGCAGCCGTCTGCGTCGATTTCTCTGCGTCAGACAGCGTGCTTGCCGTCTTGGGATCTGCAGCGGCGACGACCTGAGCGGCAACCGCTGAGCCTGAATCCGCAGCTTGGACGAGCGTCAACAGCTGAATGTCCCGGCCCGCCGCTGCGCTCGCATCACAATAGACTTGAGTTAGGTTGAGCAGCACGGTCGAGCGATATGCGCCCGTATATTTGTTCGACGTTTGGTCGGCCTCCGCGAGGCTGAGGACCAGAAGCAAATCATGGGGACCAACTGTTCCGCGATCGGTCTTGCAGCTTGCCGTTGCCTTTGTGGGATCATACGGCGTCGATACTTGCACTACCGTAAGCTTGAACGCGTTGGCGATCTGTGTCACGCTGCCGACCGCGTATGCCAGTGCCGCGTTTTGCGGTCCTGTGCTCGCAGGCGGAGCGGCGAGTACGAGAAAGATTGTCCCAGACGCCGGATAGCTCGACGTCTTTCCTGTATTTGCGGGTTGAGAAACAATTCCGGTGGTCGCCAGCGGAACAGCCAGCAACAATAACAATAGCGCGATCGTCTTCAGGCTTACGCATCGAAAAGTGCGCCGAACGAAGCGAACAACATTGGTCCGGAAAACACTCATAGAGCCGCTCCATAAAAGGTGGCTGCGGCGGCCTTACAGGCCGTAATTAATGCTAACTGCGAATCCCGCGATGGACAAATCAGGACCTCCTGATGTTCCGGCGCGAAGTGTGGCCGAGTCTACTTTTCGCTTAGGGAGCCTTGCATGAAGCGCAGAGATTTTGTTAGTCAGGTTGCACTTGCCGGCGGATCTTCTGCCGCCGCAATGTCGGCTCTGCAACTACTCGCGCCGGAACGTACCAGTGCGGCGGCGCTCGACGTACAAGGCTCCGGAAACGGCACGACGGTTATCATCCTCGGAGCGGGTGTGGCGGGAATGTGCGCCGCCTACGAGCTCGGCAAGCACGGCTACGACTGCCGCATTCTCGAGGCGCGAGCACGACCGGGTGGGCGCGTCTGGACGATTAGAGGCGGCACGTCGTCGGCCGAGATTGGTGGCGCGCGCCAAGTGTCGACATTTTCGAACGGGTTGTACTGGAACCCCGGGCCTGCGCGCGTCTCGCACAATCACGTCACAATGGACTACTATCGCGAGCTCAACATCGCGATACAGCCGTTCATCAACGACAATTTCAACGCGTACTATTACAACTCAACGCTCGGCGGCGGCTTACGCGTACGTTCGCGACAAGCGCGCTTCGATATGCTCGGCTACACCTCCGAGTTGCTCGCGAAGGCCATCTCCCGCGACGCGCTCGACGCCGAGATGACGAAAGACGACAAAGCGGCACTGCTCGATTACTTACGTGCGAACGGCAATCTCGATCCGAACATGATCTACAAGGGTTCGGGACAGGCCGGTTACTCTATTCAACCGGGCGCGTGCGACGCGCCGGGAACGCCGCTCGATCCGCTCGGTTTGATCCCGCTTATTCGCTCCCGTTTCGGGATGAATGGCGTCTTCACGAGCGAGTACGATCAGCAGCCGACGATGTTCCAACCCGTCGGAGGGATGGATGCGCTGCCGGTGGCGTTCGCAAAACAACTGGGCGATCGCATTAACTACAACACTGCGGTGCGCGAAATACGGCGCGCGTCGAACGGCGTTCGCATCGTCTACCGAGATGCGACCGGTGCCGAGAAGGCGGCGAAAGCGCAGTACTGCATCTGCACGATTCCCCTCTCCGTCCTCAAGAAGATCCCCTCCGACTTCTCGACGCGAATGAAAACCGCGATTAGCGCGATCCCTTACGCGCAGACCATGAAAGTCGGACTCGAATTCAAGCGTCGCTTTTGGGAAGAAGACGATCGCATCTATGGCGGCATCTCGAACACCAACGAAGATATAACGCAGATTTGGTATCCGAACTACGACTTCTTCTCGAATCGCGGAATACTCACCGCCGCATATGCATTCGATAAACCTGCGGTACGTCTCGGCGCACTCTCACCCGGTGAT
>DATGJX010000234.1:0-2011 GCA_035294905.1 Vulcanimicrobiaceae bacterium
CCAGTTCCACTTCGCTGGGCCCGTCCGGCACGCGCGATATCGCTCGTACCAGGTCGGCGGTCACATACAGCGCTCCCTTTAACACCCCGAGCACGAGCAACGGTTTCCCGCTGAAATCGTCCGCTATTTGCCCGGCCAGGCGCTCAACGGCCGCCTCTATCTCCACCTTCGAAAAGAGCGTCCGTTCGATCGTCCCCTCGTAGGACTGCATGGTCATCTCATCTCCCGATGTACCGTTAACTCACCGTTCTCAATCGTTACGACCACGCCGGAAGCCATGGCGAAGGTTCCGCTGCCGCCCCGCTCGAGCGTGCGAACCGCCGCCTCGACATGCTCGAAGTCCACGTCGCGAAGCGCTTGGTGTTCCCGCAGCGTGGTTCGCACCTGCCGGCGCAGCGAAGCCTGCGGCGATTCGACGAGATCGTCGGCTACCAGCTGCGCTGCGCGCGCGACGGCCGTGTCCAGACCTGGGAAGAGCGGACGCAGCGCAGCAAGCGCTTCGCGCACCCCGTTTCGGCGGTACGCCAGACGCGCGTTCGTCGGATCGATGCTGTACGGCAGCCCCGCCGATTGAACGTACAATCGAACTTCCTCGCGTGAGAAACGCAGCAGCGGGCGCGCAAGTTCGACCCCTTGCGCCAGCTCGCGCCTCGCCGGCATGCCGGCAAGACCTTGCGGCCCCGTACCACGGAAGAGCGCCAGCAGCACGGTTTCCGTTTGGTCCTCCGCGTTGTGTCCGGTGGCTACGACGTTCGCGCCGCACTCGCGCGCGAGGGTGGAAAGCGCTTCGTATCGCAGCTCGCGCAGCGTCGCTTCATCGCTGCGCTCGGGCGTAAGCGCAATGGTTTTCACGGAAATGCCGAGCGCAGCGCCGGCGCGCAGCGCGACCGCTTCATCCTGCCACGCGGACGCCCGCAGACCGTGATTCACGTGCGCGAGCGTTATCTGCAATTGCATCGGCTTTGCGATGGCGTGCAAAATCGCCGCTGCGCCGACGCTGTCGGAGCCGCCGCTGCACGCGACGAGCACCGCGTCGCCTTTGCGAACGATTCCGCCTTGCTCCACCGCTCGTTCGAGCGCGCGTCCCGGATGCGTGCCGCGCATTATGATTGCCTGGCAATCTCGCGCTGTACGTCGCGTTTGGCGAGCGCCTCACGCTTGTCCCAAAGCTTCTTGCCCTTCGCAAGACCGATCTCCACTTTTGCTTTTCCGCGCGTGAAGTACAGGCGCAACGGAACGATGGTCAATCCCTTCTCGGCAGCGCGGCTGCCGAGGCGCGCTATTTGCTCTTTGTGCAGCAGCAATTTGCGCGGACGATTCGGATCGACGTTGGAAAAACTGCCTTGCTTGTACGGCGGCACATGCATGCCCAGCAGCCACAACTCGCCGTCGCGCACGCGCGCATATGCCTGGTTCAAACTTATGCCGCCCTGGCGAATCGATTTGATCTCCGTTCCCGTCAGCGCGATGCCCGCTTCCATGGATTCCAAAATATGAAACTCATGCCGGGCGCGGCGATTGTCGACCGCCGGTGCATTGTTCTTGCGCGCCTCTTCGGCTTTTGCGGCTTTTCGTTCAGTCTTGGACTTCGGCATAGTATTTGTCATGGTGAGGTATCGAACCACCCCGAGCGAAGTCGAGGGGCCTCAGGATGACACCTGCGGATTCCGTCTGTCCGCAACATCCTCGATGCGGCCTTGCGAAACGAAGCGGCCTTCGGCTTCCACCAGCACCACACCATGCGAATCGGTCACGTGCGCTTCGAGCTCGAGCACGTTGCGGCGCACCCATTTGACGTGGCCTTCGATGTCCAGCGGCTCGCCGAGCGGTACCGCCTTCCGAAAACGCGCATTCATGCTGGCCGTAACGCCGCGATAGCCCGCCGCGCCGGCAGCATGCGCCATCGCTTCGTCCAGCAGCGCAAGCGCGACGCCGCCGTGCGCGATGTTCCGCCAGCCTTGAAATTCCGGTCGCAGAATCGTGCGTGCGCGCACACCAGCTTCGCCGGCGC
>DATGJX010000235.1:0-15865 GCA_035294905.1 Vulcanimicrobiaceae bacterium
GCTCTCGCGCTGCAAACGGTCTTTGAGCTGCGAAAGCAGCGCATCTTGAGAAAGATGCGGGAGCGCGAATTCGGGCGGCCGCTGTGTGGGCATCAGCAAGAAGCCGGTTATTGTATACGGTGCCGACTTCGTGACCAAGAGCATCGAGCGTACAAAATCATCGGAGTCTCGCGCCTGCAACAGCACGGTAAATTTCGTCGGCGTCGACTCGACAACTTTAAGGAGATCGAATCCGCTAGTCCCCCGCGCGAGGTCGGCGTCACTGTCCGCCCAGTCCATATGCGACGGGTTGTATGTCTTGTAAAATTCCCGCAGCTTGTTGCGATCGTCGTCATTGAGCGCGTCCAGCCACAAGCGGAAGATGCGGCTCGCGGGTGTATCCGGAATAACGGGCGCCACTAGCTGTGCTTGGGCAGCGATACTTCCGGCCACGAGGAGCAGTCCGAGCAAAAGTGCGACGAAATTCTTGTGCATGTGCCCTCTCAACGGCTATGCGGGCTGCTACTGTGACGCTGACTGCCGCGGACAGAACGAATACAGGAGCTTATGGGCCGCCGCATCTTCCGGTTCCCCTGTTACGCGCATGTACCGCAAAATGTACGAGGTATCGCTCCCATACACAAAAATCATCTCAGTGACGTCCTTGTCACCGCGCTGGTCCGTTCCGGTGAATTGCGTGAACCAGCCATCGATGCCGCCGCAGAGCTTCACGGCTCTATTCGCTTGAACGCGAACGGCCTTATACACCGCCTTTGAACCGTCGAGAATAGTCGCCGCTTCTTGATCCGGCGTGATGTACTCGGACGCATCAGGTGCGCTTACGAGCGCGAGAACCTGCCCCGACAGTGACTGCGGCGCCAAATAGAACCAGTACGCGAGCACCTTGTACGGCGAGGCTACCGCTTCGCTCAACGTCCCGGCACCACGGATCCAATGTGGCGGAGCGGCGATCGGCACTATGCCCGGATCCCGGAGTTCACCAACGCCCGCCGGGCAAAGCGTGGTGAGCGCCTTAGCCGCATGCAACACGTCGCCCGGGTCACGCGCATAATGGGTAGCCGCTACGTACATCATTGTTCCGGCACGCGCGTAAACTTGCTCGTAGATATCGCCTCTCGCACCCTCGGCGTACTCGTTCAACCAGCCGCGTTGCCCGTTGCACAACGCGACGGGCCTCGCTGCAAGCTTGATGATCTTCGGCGTGTCGTCGTTGCAGTTCACGCTCACGGGTTGCGCGCAGAACGCTTCGGCAGACTGCGCCATGCGAGCTGCTGTGGATGCTATTTCAGAGAGTGCACGCACGCCGGCCTCGTCGGCGTTGATCACAGTTGCGTGCCTCACCACCGTGATCGTTTCCGGAACCTTATACGAAAAACTCGACCAACTCGGCTTGATGCTGACGAAGCCGCGATAATGCGCGATAATCGTCGCCTGCGCGCGCAGCGCCATCGCTGCGGTCCGGGCGTCCGGCGGGACAGATTTCATGCCTTTCGGCGGGACGAACAACGGTTTTGCAGTGCCGTTCGAAATTGCGGCAGCGAGAAGCAGATGAATCATGTAGCCTCACCCGTATTGCATTGCTTGCTTGCTTCACCGCCGGGTACTCCGTTTCCGCCAAACGAAAAGAAAAAGCCCCGCGGCCTTCCGCGAGGCTTGTTCTTCGTATGTAAGGGACGACCTTATTACATCATATCGTAGCCGCCCATGCCGCCGCCCGGCATCGCGGGCTCTTTCTTCGGCTCGGGCTTGTCGGCAATGAGCGTTTCCGTCGTGAGGATCAGCGAACCGATCGACGCCGCGTTTTGCAGCGCGGAACGCGTCACTTTGAACGGCTCGACGATGCCGGCCTTGAACATGTCGACGATGTCGCCGCTCATGGCGTCAAAGCCCTTCGGAGCTTGCTCCGACTTGACTTTGTTCACCTCGACGGAGCCTTCGAAGCCCGCGTTGTACGCGATCTGACGAAGCGGCTCTTCGAGCGCCTTGCGCACGATTTCGATGCCGATCTTCTCATCGGCAACCGTCGAGGCGTGGCCGTTGCTCGAGGGAGGTGTGTACTTCTGGATCGCCTTGACCGCGTGCACCAGCGAGCTTCCGCCGCCGGGGATCATGCCTTCCTGAACGGCCGCGCGCGTTGCGCTGAGTGCGTCTTCGATGCGGTGCTTCTTCTCTTTGAGTTCGGTCTCGGTCGCGGCGCCGACTTGGATAACCGCAACGCCGCCGGAGAGCTTCGCAAGACGTTCTTGCAGCTTCTCGCGATCGAAGTCGCTGTCGGTTTCCTCGATCTGCTTTTTGATCATCTCGATGCGGCCCTTGATGTCGGTTTCTTTTCCGGCACCGTCGACGATCGTGGTCTCTTCCTTCGTAACCTTGACCGTCTTGGCCTTACCGAGCAGATCCGGCGTCACTTTATCGAGCTTGAGACCGAGCTCTTCGCTGATGACCGTCGCGCCCGTAAGCGTCGCGATGTCCTTGAGCATCTCTTTGCGGCGGTCGCCGAAGCCCGGCGCCTTCACCGCAACGGTCGTGAACGTGCCGCGCAGCTTGTTCACCACGAGCGTCGCGAGCGCTTCGCCTTCGACGTCTTCCGCGATGATGAGCAGCGGCTTTTGCACCTGAACGATCTTCTCGAGCAGCGGCAGGATGTCGGCAATCGCCGAGATCTTGCGCTCGGTCACGAGAATGAACGGATCGGCAAGCGTCGCTTCCATCCGCTCGGAGTCGGTGACCATGTACGGCGAGATGTAGCCCTTGTCGAACTGCATGCCTTCTTTGGTCTCGACTTCCGTCTTCATCGAACGCGACTCTTCGACCGTGATGACGCCGTCTTTACCGACCTTCTCCATCGCGTCGGCGATGAGCTCGCCGATCTCTTTGTCGTTGGCGGAGATCGATGCGACCTGCGCGATCTTTTCTTTCGTGTCGACCTTCTGCACGAAGCGCTCCATCTCGCCGACCGCAATCTCCACGGCCTTCTCGATGCCGCGCTTGATGAGCAGCGGATTCGAACCCGCCGTCACGTTGCGCAGACCTTCGCGGATGATCGCTTGCGCGAGCACCGTCGCGGTCGTCGTACCGTCGCCGGCGACGTCGTTGGTCTTCGAGGCGACTTCCTTCACGAGCTGTGCGCCCATGTTTTCGAACGCGTTCGAGAGTTCGATCTCTTTTGCAATCGTCACGCCGTCGTTGGTAATTGTCGGCGAGCCGAATTTCTTGTCGAGAACGACGTTGCGCCCTTTGGGGCCGAGCGTGACCTTCACCGCGTCGGCCAGCATGTTCGCGCCGCGTTCGAGCGAACGGCGGGCGTTTTCGTCAAATACGAGTTCTTTCGCAGCCATTGTTGTTCAATAACTCCTTAAACGCCGGCCGGAACTTTGTCGACGATGGCCAGAACGTCTTTTTCAGAAATGATGAGGTACTCGGTGCCGTCGACCTTGACTTCGGATCCGGAGTACTTCGAATAGATAATGCGATCGCCGACTTTCACGTCCATCGCGAGCTTGGTGCCGTTGTCGAGCGTGCGGCCGGAGCCGACCGCACGGACGATGCCCTCTTGCGGCTTCTCTTTGGCGGTGTCCGGGAGGAACACGCCGCCGGCGCTCTTGTCCTGCTGCTCGACGTGCTCAACGACCACGCGATCGCCCAAAGGCTTGAGATTCACGTAAACCTCCAAAAATGTTTACTACAGGGTTTTGGCACTCTCAGCAATAGAGTGCCAGCCACGAAATCTTAGCAGACTCACAGTAAGACTGCAAGTGACGACGTCTGCCTTCAAACCTCGGCCCTCAGGCCATTCCGGGCACCCACCTGCTTGCGGGACGGCGGCCGGCCGTACGGGAATTCCGGCGCTATGGGTGTTCACGCGATTCTTCTTGCCGCAGCGCTTCAGGCGCAGGCAGGGTGCCCTAGCGGGCCGGCTCAGATCCCGTTCCCAAGTGTAACCGGCGACCCCGACCCACGGGCTAAAGAGCCGGTCCCGACCTACGAGGTGCTGGCGGCGGGCAACCCCTACGGCGCCGCGAGCCGCGCCGTGGAGAGCGGCGACGCTGCCTTCAGTGCCGGAGATAACGCGGGCGCCGTTCGAGATTTTCGACGGGCCGCGTGATGGGCACCGTGCTGCATCTGGCCTATTACTTCGCTGCAACGGGCGATCGCTTACGAGCGCGCGCACTCTGGCGCGAATTCATGACGGCTGCAAAACAAAACTCAGCACAACCTGCGAACCCCGCGGTTGGGATCCTTTTGGACCGCAAACGCTACCGCCGAGCATTCCTTGAAATGCGGCGCGACGATCAGCCGCTCATCATGATGTACTTCGATCCATACGTTCGCGATACGAAATTCATTCAGGCCGTCGATGCCGGTATCGGAGGCGATTTTGCCGGCGCCTCACGCTCGTTCATGATCGACGTGCACTGCTTTCGACGGGAATATGGTTACTACGGCGCGGGCGTTGCCGAATTCGCCCTCGGCGATCGCCATGCCGCACTAAATGCGTGGCTGGCAGCGACCCTCGCGCAGGATCATCCAATGCCGGATCAACCCTCGTTTGGCGAAGTCGCTACCAGAGCAGTTGCATTGCTGCTGCGATTTTTTTAAAGCCTCGCGCTCTCCGCTTTCTACGTGCTGAAGCTGCCGATTTGCAGCGGCGTGCAATTGTCGCCGCTCGCGCTGTTGTTCACGTAGATTGTAACGGTCTGACCTGCGGCGAACTGAACGCCCGAAGTCTGCTGCTGGTATTGCGGGTTCGCAAACGTCGGTGTCGTGTTCGGGTTCGGGAATGGCGGAGATGTGCTCGCCAGCGACGTGTTCGAGTTGATCGGAGCAAACTGTATGCCCTGACTGTTCAACACGGCGTCGCTGTACCAGATGCTCCAGTTCTGGCCCGACTGGTTCACGGGTAGAGCCGTTGTGGATCCAATTACGATCTCGCCGTTCGAATTGACGACGCCGCTCGCATTTGGCGCTGGGTACACAAGGGCCACCTGAGTTCCGGCGGGCAGAGTGCATGTTGGGCCAAGCGTCGGCAGCGTAGAGGGCGTTGTGCTGTTGTTGCAGGCAGAAAGTATCAGCGCTGATGCAACGGCGCTGATTAGAAGTGTGGTGTTGCGCTTCATAGTTGTTGCGGCCCTCCCGTGGCAGTCGCCGTCGGCTGTGGGTGCGGTTTGAACGGATCGATATGCTTCACGCTGTTGTAGATCCACCCGCTAGTATGCGGTTTGAGCGGGTCTAGATGCATTACCGTACGATGAAACCATGAGCCGCGGCTGGGAGCCTGCGTGGGAATCGGCGTCGGCACACTCTGGGGCTGAGTCATCTGAACCGGAGGAGGCGCCTCGCCGGGCAACGGGGTCGCGTCGCTGTAAGAACGGGGCATGTCGCTCAAGTCCATCGCCGTCGGCTCGGGCGTGGGTCGTACCGTCTGTTGCGCAACGATGGTCTTGACGCCCCGCCCCGGCGGCGGCGTGCGGCGCGCCGGCCTATGGGCGATTCGACGCGCGACGGGCAGGGCGGGCGCGAGCCTCGCTGCGACGGCCGGTACAGCCGTCGGAGGCTCCGCCGTTGGCGGTGGCGCTGTTTGCTTGGCCGGTGGCGCTGTCTGCTTGGGTTGTGGCGTAGTCGCAGGCACCGCGGCAACGCGTGGGGCCGCAGAAGCGACGGACAGCACCGGTTCGGGCGTCGCGAGAACGATCGGACCGCGCGCGTTCGCTTGTGCGGTGCTGATAAATCGCTGCGCGGCGGCACCACCGATCAAGACGGCAAGGGCGATAACGACAAAAGCCATCGGCCGGAAGCGCAGTGCGCGGCCTCCTTCTTCACCCAGCGCAACCGCGCGATCGCTCGGCACCCGCGCAATTACACCTTCACAAAAATCGGGACCGAACATCGGAATAGCGCGAAGATTGCTGCGCAGCGAGTGCGCGAAAGCTGCTTTCAAGCGCTCGCCGTCGCGCTCGTTCAGCAGCGAGACAAACTCCGTGCGATACCACTCGCTCATGCGAGGACTCGCAGCAAGAATTAGCGCTTGCACCTCCGCCCTGGAGAGCGAGCGTACGTAGCGTTCCACGGCTTGGGCAAGGTCGAAGGGATCGGTGCGCGCGAGAACCGTCGCAAACTGCTGGGCAGGCACGCCTGTTCTTTACCCGCCGTCAGGGGCGGGTTAGCGCACCCAGTGATGCGAGGCGTTCAGCAAGATGAAGAGCAGCACTGCTCCAAGCAAGAACGAGCTGCTCCAGATAACAGCATCCGCTACGGCGGTAGCATAGTTCCGGCGCATTGATGCTTCCGATACTACACGAAAAGGGGCGCAAGCAGGGTTACGGCAGGATTAAGTTTGAAGCGTCGCGCGTATGGCCACAACGCTCCCCTTGAATTGGGGCCGCATCGTGTTGTCCGGCGTGCTTGCCGGAATAGTAGGCGGCGTCTGTCTCGATCTCTTTATTTACCTAACCAGCTTGCATGCTGCCTACACGAGCGCACTTTCGCTGTTGCAATTCCTCGCGACCGCGGGTTTCGGCAAGCCCGCCTACACCTCGACGTCACAGCCGTGGGCGGGCGTCGCAATGCATTTTCTCGTCAGCATCGCCTGGGGCATCGGCTATGCGTACATGGCCTCCACCAAACCGGCGATCAATAAGAATCCGCTCATCTCCGGGTTCATCTTCGGACTGGTCGTTTACGTGGTCATGCAATTCGCGCTCTACACGGTGCGAGCGCTCGAAACGCCCGACGCATTAGAACTCTACCTCACCGTCGTTGCGTACACGGTGTTCTTCGGTATTCCGGTCGCGCTGGTTGCGCGTTTGAAATGATCGGACGGATTCGCGTTTCGCTCGACGCCGTCGTTCAAAACGCGCGGGCACTGCGCGATCTCGTTGCTCCGGCAAGAGCCGCGTTCGTCGTCAAAGCCAACGCGTACGGCCACGGTATCGTGGAAATCGCGCGCGCAGTGGAGCCGTTCGCGTTCCGCATCTGCGTGTATTCGATCGAAGAAGCCGCAATCTTACGCGATGCCGGCATCGCAAAACCGATCTTCGTAATGGGACCGGTCGAACGGACGAACCTCGATGAAGCGCGCGCGCGAAACGTCGAAATTGCCCTATGGGACACTGGTTCGTATCTGCGCGCGGTAATCGAATCGGCACGCTGGCACGGCGAGCGTGTGCCCGTTCACGTGAAGATCAATACCGGGACGACGCGCCTCGGCCTCGAGCCGCACGAAGCCCAAGACGCAATCGAAGATTACGTCCGGCTGTCCGAACTGGAGATCGCCGGTGTCTTCTCGCATCTTGCCGCCGCGGAGGAACTGGATTCTCCGTTTACGCTCGGCCAGCTCGACACGTTCAACAAAACGCTCGAGCCGGTCGAAGAAACGCTGCGGCGTCACGATAGTCGTCCGCTCAAGCATATCGCCGCCTCCGCAGCGGCGATGCTGTGGCCGCAAACGCGCCTGGACATGGTGCGCATCGGCATCGCACTGTACGGCTTGTGGCCATCACCGCAAACGCGCGTCGCGATGAACGGCGCGCGCTTCGATTTGCAGCCGGCGCTGTCGATGCACAGTTCGCTCACCGTGGTACGCAGCGTTGATGCGGGAACGTCAATCGGCTACGGCGCCAGTTATCACGCGCCCAAACGTACCCGCATCGGCGTCGTGCCGCTCGGCTATGCCGACGGTATCCCGCGTCTGCTCTCGAATCGCGGCGCATTCCTGGTCGGCGGACAACGGTGCCCCATCGTGGGACGGGTCTGCATGAACATGACGATGATCGACCTGTCGGCCGCGCCCGAGGCCAAGCCGGGAGACGAAGTAACGCTCATCGGACGGCAAGGCGAAAACGCGGTCACGGCAGACGATTGGGGCGACTGGGCCGAAACGATAAACTACGAGATCGTCACGCGCCTGCCCGCGGAACTGCCGCGCGTCTACGACCCGTTACAATCATAGCAGCGTGCTTACCATCACGGTAAACGACCGGCCTCTCGACGTAGCCGCCGTTGTCGAACGGGGCCGGCTACTGCTGCCGATGCGCGCTACGTTCACCGCGCTGGGCGCAAGCGTGCGATACGATCCGGACGGTCGCGTCATCGTTGCGCGTAGCGCGCTGCACGTGCTGCGCCTGGTAATTGGATCGAACGATGCAACGGTCGACGGTAACGTCGTGCCCCTGGAGGTGCCGGCGCAGACCATCGCTGCTCGCACTTACGTTCCGCTGCGTTTCGTCGCGCAGGCGATGGGTGCGGTCGTCGGGTACGATGCAAACGCCCAGATCGTCAGCATCACTTCGATCGCTCCGAAAAATGCTGCCGTTACGGTGCTCAATCCGGCGCCGCACAGCGTCGTCGACACCGCATATCCCGCCATTTCCGCGACACTCGGAGCCGCAAACGCATCGAACGATGCCGTGAGTCTGACTGTCGACGGACAGAACGTGACGACCCTCGCGTCATTCGACGGCAGCACGATCACCTATATGCCGCGCACTGGTTTGACCACGGGTCAGCATACCGTCACGTTTGCGGGACGAACGCTAGCGAACGTCGCATTTGCGGCGACGTGGAGTTTCCAAACCGGACTTCCGCCCGCACCTGACGCACCGTCGCTCTCGAACTACAACTTCCAATTCTACGCGAGCGGCTCGACGCTGTTCTATTCGGGCGATTGGATGCATTTTTATCTCGTCGCACCGCCGGGCGGAAGCGCACAGCTCGATCTTTGCGGACTCGGGTATCAATACGGCCTATGGAGCAGCCGGTACGGAACGCTGTACGAAGCGAATTTCCCGGCACCGCTCGGGTATTGGATGCCGTCATGCACGGTCACCGCCGTGTATACGTCATGGAGCGGACGGCAATACGTTGTTCCGGCGCCGGTGGTCGTCGGTTTGTACACGGCCACCCAGGCTACGCCTCGACCACGCGCGACACCCTCACCGCGTCCAATTCCATCCTCACCGCGGCATCCCGAACCGACGCATCAACCGCAGCCGACGCCGCACCCGGTGCACACGCCAAACCCGGTGCACACGCCAAACCCGGTGCGCACGCCGCATCCTGCCCCGCGGCGCACACCGTAACTACGCGAGCGCCGAACGCGCACGCTCGTACAGGTCGTCGAAACGCTTTTCACGGACGGCTTGGGCGCCCGCTGCAAACGCCGCCTGCGTACCGTCGCCGAGCGCGTCGGTTGCGCCGTCATGCGCGGCATACCACTGCGGCAGGAGCGGCTGCGAGGTTTGCGCGCGCAACTCTTCGGCGGCACCTAAGAGCGTCGCGGCATCGTCGCGCGCCCCGCTTGATTGCAAGCACCAGCCGAGGCCCTCGAAAGATCCGGCCACCGCACGCGCGTTTTCGTCAGCAATCGCGCGCGCCGCACAGCGTAAGAACAGGATGGCGGCGGCCGATGGATCGACGTAATATTGCTGCACGGCCAAATTGAGCAGCCAGAACGTTCCTTGAAACGATTCACCCGTTTGCTCCGAGAGGTCCACGGCTTTACGCAGAAGCTCGATGCTCTCGCCGCGCTTTCCGCTCATTCCCGCGACGATGCCCTGCAGCGCGAACGCATAGGAGAGCAACCACGAGTCTGCACTTCCGCGCGCACGCTCGAGCCCGTCGCCCAGGTAGCGTGCCGCAGCAATGTCGTCTCCCGCGAACGCGCACGCAAGGCCCAATTGCAACTCGATCATCGCACGTTCGCGCTCTTCGCCGTTTTCAGGGCAGGCGCGCAGCGCGCGCTGCAGCGCATCGCATGCCCCGGCAACGTCGTTTTGCTGCAGCACGAAAAATCCAAACGTTGCCTCCGCTCGGGCGTAGAGCGCCGAACGTTCGAATCCGTACGCCTGCAAATTTTCCGCAAGGCGCTGACGAGCAAGATCGAACAGGCCCCTGAACCAATAAAACCAGCGCAACGCTGAGGCAAGCCTCAGTCGCATCCGTAGTTCATGGCGTTCGGTGGTCGGCCACGAAAACGCCGCGCGCAAATTGTCGCGCTCGTGCGTGAGCGACGACATCGCCTTCTCTTGGCCCGCGCGCGTCAGCGCGGGCTCCAGACGCTCCGCGAACTCGACGAAATAGGCCAGGTGACGCGCGCGCGCATCGTTCAAATCATTGCGTTCGCGCAGCTTCTCCAGCAAATACTCGCGCACGGAATCGAGCAAACGGTACCGGTTTTCATGCAGGCCGCGAACGACGAGCAGCAAAGACATTTCAGCGAGTTCTTCGAGTATATCCAACGTATCGCGCGCAGCGCAGCCTTCGCATACGGCGGCGATTGCTTCCAGTGAACTTGCATTCGAAAACACCGCAAGACGCGTAAGAACGATGCGCTGCTCGTCGTCGAGCAGCGCATAGCTCCAGTCGATAGTCGCGCGAAGCGTTTGCTGGTGCGGTGACGGCCGGCGTTCGGTAGTGCGCAGCAGTGCGAAGCGGTCGCTCAGGCGTTCTTGGAGCTGCGAGACGCTCAGCACGCGCAGCCGTCCCGTGGCAAGTTCGATCGCGAGCGGGATGCCCTCGAGCTGTTCGCAAATCGCATGCACCGCGGCCGCATTTTCGTCTGAAAGCCCGAAACCGGCGGCGGCTCCGGCGGCACGCTCGCAGAAGAGCCGCGCAGCATCGGTCGACGAAAGCGGCGACACTTCGTAGAGCGTCTCGCCTGCAATCCGCATGCGCCGCCGCGAGGTTACCAGGACGGCCAGATTCGCGCAGCGTTCGAGAGCGTTGCGCACGAACGAAGCGCAGGCATGCACCGCGCGCTCGCAATTGTCCAACACGAGCAGCATACGTTTTTCGCCGACGCCATCGACGATGCGTTCTTGCAAGTCCGCGCCCTCTCTGGTGTGCAGCTTGAGAATCCCCGCGAGTGCCTGCAGCAGCGCGTCGCGGGTTTCCAGCGGCGTAACGTCGACGAACCAGACGCCGTCAGAATAGCGATCTTGCACTCGCGCCGCGGCCTGAAGCGCTAAACGCGTTTTTCCGACACCACCGGCGCCGACAAGCGTAATCAGCCGTTTTTCTCGCGTCAACTCGAGGAGGGCCGCAACTTCCGCCTCGCGCCCGATGAACGAGCTGATCGGCGCTGGAAGATTGTTCGTGCGTGCCGGATGGGCCGGGGCCGATGCTTCACCCGAGCGTATTCGCTCGTACACGGCGAGCGTTTCCGCGGTTGGAGCGGCTCCGAGTTCGGCCTTGATTCGGCTTTCGAACGTACGGTACTCGGCGAGCGCGCCGGCGCGATCTCCGGCTCGCGAGCGAAGATCCATCATCGCGCGAACGAATTCCTCATTCCACGGATCGAACTGCAGTGCTCGCCGCGCGAGCGCAATTGCGCCGGGCGTGTCGCCCGCGTCGTTCAGCTGCGCGATCGTTTGCGTCAAGGCATGCTCTTGCAAGTTGTGGTAATGCGCACGCAGTTCTTGCACCCATTCGTCGTCGAACGGTTTGAGCAACTCGCCGGCGTACAGCTCGAGAGCCTGCGCGGTCCGGCCGGCGGCGATGAAGCGATCGTAATCCGCGACGTCGAGGCGGTACGGCGCATCGTCGTTCCACGCAATCGATTTGCGATCGGCCAGCAGCCACTGCGTCCCCGGCGGCAACGCATGCTGGCAGAGATACAGTGCGCGGCGGAGATTTGCCATCGCCTGCTCTTCCGGCTCGTCAGGCCACAGCGCAAACGCAACGCTTTCGCGCGTAACGCGGTGCTCGCGATGCAAGATTACGTACGCGAGAACTGCCAGTGCCTTGGCTGAAAGCGTGACGGCAGGCGGTTGCTCGCATGAAACGCGCGGTATTCCGAACAGCCGGACATCGAGGTTCGTCGCAGTGAGGAGCATGCGTGTCAGCCTCAGCGCCAGCATAACAAAAAAATGAGCTGAGGACGATTTTCGGATGGCGCCGGGATGGCGCTTCTCTAGGATCGGCTTATCGGCGGCGCGCCGAGGTTTCGAAGGAGGACACCATGACCACCAAAGCGCTGCGCGACAAGCAAGCAGCGGAGCGCGTCGAAGGCCGCGCGGATCAAGAATCGCGCCTCGTACACTATATCGGACCGGTCGGCACCGGACTTTTTCCCGGCTGGGGCCCGAAATTGTAGATGTGCGAACGCAAAAAAGGGGGATGGATGGCCCATCCCCCTTCAAGTGCAAGTGCGGTAATCTCGATTCACTCGACCGGAGTGAGTGAACGATGGCCCTTAAATCGCAATATCACCCGCTCGCGCGTGAATTTCTCGGCCTACTGATGTCCGATAAATTTGCGCGTGAAGACGTTGCAAAGCTTCGCCCCGAGCACGACGAGGATCGGTCCCGATATCACCTCGCTTTGGCTCGCTATGTAAACGCCAAGCTCAGCCCGCGCGAGCCGCTTCCCGACGAGGCGGCGGACGATTTTCACCTCTATTGCTCCGAACACACTGAGGAGTTTCGAAAGAACATCAGAGCCCATACCGCCAACCCCACGGAGTACATGCTCGCGTGCGACGGTTTCGGCGGCAAACGTTGCACGTAACGGAGCGCGCGATTTCTATAACGCACGCGCTGCAGCGGGCAACTGCGCTGCGCGCAAAGATCGGCATCACGCGCGTCGGAGAAACGACGCGTCTTCATCGTATTGCCATACCCACAATGTGCGCCGTCGTTCCGGATTCACCGGACGACGTGAGCGTTTACAACGGTCGCGGTCTTACGCGTAGCGAAGCGTACGTCGGCGCCGTGATGGAAGCGGTTGAACGGCAAACCGCCGCATATTGCCCCATCCGCGGCCGCATCGATTTTCCAGCGCGCGTACGCACGTTGAACTTGCAGGCTTGCGGTTTGCGCCCGCAATTCAAGCACCGTCTGCTGGAATTCGTTCCGGCGGAAGATCTGTTGACCGGCGAATCAATTGAGGTACCCAAAGCGCTCGTGCAAATGCCTTGGAAAGGGCCTCCGGCGTTTCCCATGACGCACACCAACGGTTTGGCTGCCGGTTTTAGTCGCGACGAAGCAGTCTATCATGCGCTGCAAGAACTCGTTGAACGGCACTTGTACGGAGTAACGCACGCACGCGCACACCTGCGCCCGAAGCGGCTCTTGCGCGACATTCTCGGAACGGACGACATTCCGATCGTCGACGATCCTGTCGATGAGATCGCGCAGCCGACCGGCGTTCCAACGGTCGATCGTCTGTGCGATATGTTCGCTAGCGACGGGCTGCGCCTTCGTCTGGTCGCAATGCATGCGCCGCCGCTTCCCATCGGCGTGCTGGCGGGCATCTGCGATCCGCAGCGCGGCGATTTTCGCGCGGGTTTGGGATGTGCGTGGTCTCCTATTACGGCAGCGATCCGCGCGCTTACCGAAGCTGCGCAGGCGCGCGCCGCGGACGTTCAAGCCGCACGCGAAAATATTTTGCGAGCCGGCGATCCGCCGAGCGCGTTCACCGCGAATACGCGGAGGCGAACGTTTCTGCCGCACGGACGCTGGTATTTCGACGCTCCTACTCAGCTCGTACGATTGCGCGATTTCCCGGACGCAGCGGGCTCACTCCCCGGCAATCTGCGCAGACTCGTGGAAAGCATCGCGACCTTCGCGTCGCGTATCGCGATTGTCGACCTCTCGCCGCCTGACGGCGAGTTTTTTGTCGTGCGCGCGATCGTCGCCGAAATGGAAACGCTGATCATCGACGGACGAGTCGGCCGCATCGCGCGCGCGATTATCGACGAAGCCGCGTGACGCGCATCGCCGTTCTTGCGGGGCCGTCGCTGCCGCCGGAGGATCGCATCGACGCACCGAACGTGCGGTACTTGCCGAGCGCGCGGCGCGGCGACGTAGCCGCCGCAGCTGACGGGTCGGACGTCGTGTTGCTGATCGACGGCGTCTTTCACGACGACCTTGCGCCTTCGCCGAAAGAAGTGCTGGAGGTCTGCCGCACCACCACACTTATCGGTGCCGCAAGCATCGGTGCGCTGCGCGCGGTGGAGTGCGCACCGTTCGGCGCGCGCCCGTATGGAATCGTCGCGCGCTGGTACGGCGAGGGCTTTATCGACGGCGACGACGAGGTGGCGGTGAGCATGGACCCGGTAACGGAGCGTGCACTCAGCGTACCGCTCGTCAACGTGCGTTTCTTGTTGCGTCTGGCGAGGCACCGCGGAACGTTGACACGCGTCGAGAGCGAGCGCGTGCTGCTCCATGCACATCGCGTCTTTTACGCCGATCGTACCTGGGACGACGTGCTCGAGTCCGTACCCGCGCATAAGCGGAGGGTGTTAGGGCTGTTGACGCAGCACGCCGATCTCAAACGGTTGGATGCGCGGCTTGCGTTGCGCTATGCTTTGCGGCCCCACGCGGTGGACGCATTCACGCAAGAGCCGCCAACGCTTCACGAAGATTGAGCGTCCCTTCGTACAACGCGCGGCCGATAATGCACGCGTCGACCTTCGAGGGGACGTCTCTTTGAAGCGCCAGCAGATCGTCTACCGTTTGCGCGCCGCCGCTTGCCGTAACGCGCATATCGGTGAGCGATGCCACGTGGCGCAGCGCGTCCAGGTCATAGCCTTTGCCCGTTCCGTCGCGTGAAATCTCCGTGAACACGACGCGTCCGGCACCCCAATTCGCAACGCGCTGCACGAGCGCATCGCGATCGACTTGCGTTCCTTCTTGCCACCCGCGCACCGCAACCACGCCTCCGCGCGCATCGATGCCGGCAAAGACGCGATCGCCGAGTTCGTGAACGATGTTGCGCGCCGTGCGTTCGTCCTCAACGAGGAGGGTTCCGATAATCACGTACGATGCACCGGCCTGCAGACGCGCTCGCGCATGACTGAGCGTTCGAATACCGCCGCCGGTTTGCACCGGAACGTCGACCGCGCGGCAAATGCGCGCGATCGCTTCTTCGTTCTCGCCCGACCCGAATGCGCCGTCCAAGTCGATGACGTGCAATTGCCTCGCGCCTGCGCTGACGAACGATTTCGCTCGCTCGACGGGATCCGTATCGTACGTCGTCTCGCGCGTCGGATCGCCTTGCTGCATGCGCACGCATTTTCCGCCGCGCAGATCGATTGCCGGAATGACGAGCACCTATTTACCCTCCCCTGCAAGCTTCAGAAAGTTGTCGAGTAACCGCGCACCGGTGTGCTGACTCTTCTCAGGATGAAACTGCGTACCCATGACGTTATCACGTGCGACCACTGCCGCGAAGCGCTCGCCGTGCGTGCACGCCGCGACCGTGTCGGGACCGACGGGCGCACGATACGAGTGCAAAAAATAAGCGTACGGCTCGGGGCCCAATTCCGCAACAAACGGGTGTGAGCCGCACACTTCCAAATCGTTCCACCCCATGTGCGGAACGCGCGGCGCAGACTCGAAGCGTGAAACGGAGCCTTGCAGCACGCCAAGGCCTGCCGAACCGCCGAACTCTCCGCTCTGTTCGAACAAGACTTGCATGCCGACGCAGATACCCAGAAATGCTTTCCCGGCGGATATGTGCCGCAGTATAGCCAGGTCCAAATCACGTTTGCGAAGCGCCTCCATCGTCGCACCGAATGCTCCGTCGCCGGGAAGCACCGCCGCATCGGCGCGCGCGATGCCGGCGGCATCGTCGGTTACGACGAACAAGCCGCGGCGGCGGCGCAGCGCCGCGACCAGCGAACCGAGATTGCCCCCGCCATAGTCGATGATCGCGAGCATGGCAAGGCTACTCGAGAACGCCTTTGGTGGACGGAATGGATTGATCGGCGGTACGCGCCTTGGCCATTGCGAACGCGCGCGCAAACGCTTTGAACGAAGCCTCGCAGACATGATGCGCCACGTGGCCGCTCATCTGCAGCAAATGCACGGTGATCTTCGCGTTGTCGGTGACCGCCCGGAAGAATTCACCGATCATTTCGGTCGGC
>DATGJX010000236.1:0-20054 GCA_035294905.1 Vulcanimicrobiaceae bacterium
GCCGTCGAGAATTTTCTTAGTCTCGGGGCGCAGTTCGGCGCTGCCGCTGTCGTAGTAACTCTTATCGGAAAGTAAAGTAATGACCAAGCCGCGGTGGTCCATGTGCACTTCCACCTGTTTTTGCAAGTGGTGGCTCTGCACGTATTGCTCCAACTCTTTCTGGATGGCCGGGATGTTTGACGTCGAGTTGAAGCTCTTATCGGCGTCCTGTCCGCCTTGCGGCGGCTGGTTGGTCGACCACACGTTGTCGAAACCGCCCGACACGTCCTTGGCGAACTTCTGGAACTTCACTTTACTGATGGTCGACATCGCAAAGAGAATGATGAACAGCGCAAGGAGCAGCGTGATCATATCCGCATACGTCAACAGCCAGCGCATCATGCCGGCCGTCTCGACCTTCGTCTCTTCCTGCTTCTTGCGGAACTTGCTCTCTGCGGCTCGCGCCGCGGTCTTGACCGGCTGCATTAACTCGTAGAGTAACTCGGCTGATCGGCGACCGCTCCGCCTTCTTCAACCTCGGTCTGGCGCTCTTGCGGATCGAGGAACGCGTGAAGGCGCTCTTCGAGCAGACGCGGATTGTCGCCGGCTTGGATCGAGAGTATGCCTTCGATCATGATTTCGCGGAGCAGGAGCAGCTGTCCGGAGCGCTCCTTGATTTTGTTGGCAATGGGCAGCCACAGCAAGTTCGCGAACATGATGCCGAAAAACGTCGCGACGAATGCCTGCGCGGTTGCCCCGCCGATATTGCCGGCAACGTTGGTCGATCCGTTCATCGAAGCAAGGCCTTTGAGCATGCCGATGAGACCGAGAACGGTACCGATGATGCCGAGCGTCGGCGAGTAGCCGCCCATGTTGCTGAAAACCGCTTCGGCTTTCGTGCCGACTTCCTGCACGTGCGAAACTTCCGTTTCAAGCACTTTGCGGATGACGTCGGTGTCACGCCCGTCGATGACGAGCTGAATGCCTTTGCGCATGAATTCGTCTTCGAGCGCGGCGGCCTCGTTTTCAAGCGCAAGCAGACCCTCGCGGCGCGCTTTCTCGGCGAACGATACGAGCGTGGCGATCACGTCTCGCTCGTGGTAGATCGGTTCGCTGAACGCGGTTTTCAAGCCGCCGAAAAAACCTTTGTTGAACGTGCGCAGCGGAAATGAAACCATCGTGGCGCCGACCGTGCCGCCGAGAATCAGCACGAGCGCGTCCCAACGCCCAAGAAAGACATGCGGATCCGTTCCGCCTGCCCAACCGGCAATAACGACGGCCCCAAAAGCAATGATGAGGCCTATTAAGGTTGCAAAATCCAAAGAATTATCCCCGCCGTCGTCCTTGTCCGTGCGTTGACCTGTTGACCTTACCTATGTATCGGCGGGGACCGGAGAAGCTTAAATGCTAACCTGGGGCACCACCGGGCTCGGCCGCAGGCGCGGCGGGACCGTAAATTTTACGTTTGAATTCCACGATGCGGCGCGCTATCTCGTCCATCGAGTCGCGGACGATGAGTTTGTTGCCGCTGACCAGCGTGATAACCGTGTCGGGGGTCGGCTCCACGGATTCGATGAGGTCCGCGTTCACCATAATCGGCTGGCCATTTAGACGGGTGAGCTGTATCACGAGTTGAAAAGGCGTTTCGGTATAAAGGCGCTACGGCCTAGCCGGAGCTCGTAGTGAGCGTTGTCGAAGGGGGCCCCCCACGGAGCTCGTCCTGAGCATTGTCGAAGGGCCGGGCCCCCATTGGTTCATGGCGCCTAAGTTTGCTGCTAACATAAAACTCTCCCCGAGGGCGCCGCATTGCTGCGTTGCTTTTTTTTGTACCGGACCCGCGGGGTGTCCGCGGGTCCGGTTAGTGGGACCTCCATGTCCCTGCGCGTGCGGTAGGACTAGTTCTCGCTGGCTCTCATGTTGATGACGTCTTGCATGTTCTGGTCTGCCGTCGAGATGCCGCGCGTGTTGGCTTCGAACGCGCGCTGTGCGACGATCATCTTCGTGAACTCGTCTGCCAGTGAAACGTTGGACTCTTCCAGAGACCCGGCAATGATTGCGCCGTAACGCCCCGAGTTTGCGGAACCGACTTGCGCCAAGCCCGAGTTCGCTGATTCCTGGAAGAAGTTTCCACCGGCACGGGTCAGGCCGCCTTCGTTTTGGAACGTCGCCAGCGCGACTTGCGCAAGCGTCTTCTGCTGACCGTTCGTGAACGAACCGACGACCGAACCGTCTTGTCCGACGGTGATGTTGGAAAGCGTGCCGGCCGCGTAACCGTCCTGCGCAAGCACGTTCGCAGTAGGCGTTCCGGCGAGCGCAGCCATGTTCGAGAAATCCAACCCGATCGTTTGCGGCTGCGTCGATGCATCGCCGGCCGGCCAAGCGCTGACCACCAGCGCATTACCGTCGGCCGCCGAAGGAGCGCCGCCGGTAGCGTGAACGGGTGTTCCCGTCGGGCTTGAAGACGTGTTGATGAATTGACCGTTTTGGTCGAAGAACACGTCGCCGGAGCTGGTCGACGCGGCGGTCCCGTCGGCGAAGCTCACCGTGTATTTCCAGCGCGTAGCGGGGGCGACTGCGGTGCCGGATGCGTTGTTCACGGTCGCAGGCAAGCCAGTCGTCGCGGCAGTCACCGTGACGGTGGACACATTTCCGGCTGCGGGCTCGGGAGTTGCCAACGTAAACGTTGCGCCGCCCATCGTCACGTTCTGTCCGGCCGTAGCGGTGGTGCTGTTGCCCAGCGAGTCCGTGATCTTGTAGCCGAGGCCGGGACCATTCGACGTGATTGTTATCGTGTCGTTTTGGTTCGCGGAGCCGGAAACCGTCGTTGCACCGTTGATGTCGCCGCCCGCGTTGTTCGTGACCTGCGAAGCCGGCGTCGCACCGGTGGCATCGGGCGTGAACGTGATCGTCGCCTGATGCGCATTACCGAGCGAGTCGTAAATCGTGGTGGTGATGACCTTGCTCGTCGGCGTGCCGCCGGCAACCGCAACCGAGAACTGCGTCTGATCCAGCGAGCCGCCGAAGCTCATGTCGAAGTTCTGATCGTTTTGCGGTCCGAGTTTCACCGCATTCGGGCCGCCCGTCGCCGTCGCTTGCATCTGCAAACCGATCGGAATCGAGATCGTTCCGGGTGTACCCGAAGAGTTGACGACGCCGTTGCTGTCGGCCATGTACCCTTGCACCGCAAGGCCGCTTGCCGGATCGTACAACACGCCGTTGGAGTTTAGCGAAAATGCGCCGTCGCGCGTATAGACCGGCTGCCCGGAGCCGTCGGTGTTGCGCAGAATGAAGAACCCGTCGCCGTTGATGGCGAGATCGGTGTTCACGCCGGTGGTTTCTAGACCGCCCTGCGTGAAATCCGTGGAGATTGAATTGACTTTTACGCCCAAGCCCGTTTGCATCGGGTCGACGCCGCCGTTGGTCTGCGTCGGGCCGCTGGCAAAGCCTTGCGACTGATAGAAGAGGTCGGCGAACGTCATGTCTTGACCTTTGAAGCCGACGGTGCCGACGTTCGCGATATTGTTCGAGATCATGTCGATCTGACTTTGATATGCGTCCAGACCGGAGATACCCGTAAACAGGGAATCGAATCCCATTGCCTTTAACCTTTCTTACGGTTTGCGGCGCGTCTATCGATCGACGCCGCAATGCCGGAACCCCGCAAGCGGTCCGTTCCGGTTAGCTGATGATTGCCGCGCTGTCGATGTTGGTGAAAACGTTCTCGCGCATCGAATCGCCGTCGACGGCCGTGATGACCGTGCGGTTCTTGATGCTCACCACCATGGCGACGTCACGCAGCATGAAGAGTGATTGCTTTGCGCCCTTTTGCGCCGCCTTGTCGGCCATGGCGTTCATGCGCGCCATGTCCTCGTTGCTCAATTGGATATTGCGCGATTGCAGACGCTGCATCGCGTGCGCGGAGAACTTGAGCGGCTGCGCGGAAGTTGCGCTTTGCTGCTGCTCGAGGACCGAACGAAAACTCGGCCCAGCGGTCGGTGGTATCTGTACGGGCGTTCCGACCGGCCGTGGAGCCGGACCGGGAATGATGCTCGGACTGCCGCCGATCGCATTGAGGTCCTTCGGATCCATACTTAGTTTCCGATGCCGACGATTTCGCTCGTGGAGAACATCAGCGGATTTCCACTGTTGTCCGTGATCGGTTGTCCGCTCGAGTTGTTCATCGTGAAGTACGGCAAGCCGTTCTGAACTTCAATCGACGCGACGGTTCCGGTTACCGTTGAGTTGTTGCCCGTCGCCTGGGGCGTGCTGACCGTTACCGTCTTGCCGATGAGCGAGGCGGACTGCATGACGCCGAAGTTCGACTGGAACGCTTGGAAGGACTGATCCATCTCTTCCGTCGCCGAGAGCGCCGAGAATTGCGCGAGTTGCGCAACGGACTGCGTGTCGTCAACGGGATTCATCGGATCCTGGTTTTGCAGTTCCGTCGTCAGCAGCGACAGAAAGTCCGAAGAACTCAACTGCGAGTTCGAAGCACTTGCCGCCGTTTGCTGGGAGCCCGCGGCTCCTGAGATTGGCGATATACCTGCCATTGGTGTAACTCCTGAGTCTTAAGCCAAGTAATTGAGAACCCACGGTTTGGCGCCGACCAAAAGCGGCGGACCAAAACGGGATTCGGTCGGGGTTTCGTCGTCCGCAACGCTGCCGAGGTGCAGTGCGCTCGTCTTAGCGATCGAATGCTGCTGCGCCGTTTGCTGTTGCGTGAAGCCGGCGTTTCCGCCCGAAACGTCCACGGAGAAGTTTCCGAGCGAGAGACCCGCTTCGGAGAGCGTGCGCGCGAGCTGCTGCTGGTTGGCGAGCAGCATGTCGCGAACGTCCGCGTTCTGCGCGACGATGTTGGCGGAGATGGTGTTTCCGTTCACGGTGAGTTTGAGCGAGACGTCACCCAAATGCTCGGGCTGCAACTGCATGCGCACCTGCGACGAACCGCCGAAGTTGCGAAGCGAGATGCTTTGGACGATTTGCTCGATCACCGATTGCGGATCGATGGTGTACGGTGTTGCCGCAGACGCGGTCGACTGTGCCGCCGGAGCGGACGCATTCGTAAGCGCCGTCGAAAACGCCGGAGCGGAGACGGTCTGCGCGTTCGACGATGTCGAGAGGTGGGTCGCCGGAAGCGCGTCCTTGCCGAACGCGAATTGCTGCGAGGGCCTTCCATCGCCGCCCGACGCCGTCTGCTGATTCGAGTTTTGCGCGATGACGGTCATCAAACGCGCAAAAAGCTGCGAAGGAGCATTCAGGCCGTTTTGCGGTGCGGGTGCTTGTGCTGCGGCCGCAGGTGCGGCCGCCGGTGCTGGTGCGCGCTGCACATCCGCGTTTGCCGCGCGCGCGAGCATGCGTCCTAGAACGTCCGCGGACTGCGTCGTGACTTGCGACGGAATGTTCGCCGCAATCTGCGATGGGCTGGCCGTGGCGTTCTTCGGGGCGCTTTGCTGCGTGGCTTGCGCCGTGTTTTGTTGCGCAGCAGCTTGGATCTGCTGCACGACGTTCTGCAGGACCGATGCGGCAAGCCCAAGCGGAGCAGCGGCCGGCATAACGCCTGCGTGCTCGTTGGTTTGCTGCTGGGCCGGGATTTCTTTCGCCGAGTTGGCGTCCAAGACTGCTCCCGAGAATCGATTCTGCTGCCCTGCGTCGTTCAGTTCCCTCGTTATCGTTTCCAGCAGATTCTGGAGTTTGACTTCGAGGGATGCGCCCTTCGACAGGCTCAGGACTTCGGCAGTCCCGGTCTGTCCAGGTGGACTCGTGCCCGGTGGCGCGAGCGCCGATGCCAGCGCGTTTTGCAACGTTTGCTGGCGTTCCGCATTGCCGTCGCCGGTCGCCTTTGAAAGCGCGCCGGAGACTTGTTGCGCAACGCGGTTGATGATGGTGTTGAGCGGTGTGCCGGATTGCAGAAGCGCAGCGAGCTGCGAGATCGGGTCGCTGGGGTTCGCTGCAGACTGATCGAGTTTTTGCTTCAACTGCAAGCCGAAGCTCGCATCGCCGATCGCATTCCCGAGCAGGCCTTTTGCGGACGTCGACCCACTATGACCGAGGAGACTGCTGCCTACCGCCTCACCGATAAGGACTAAAGGTAAAGCCAAATCTTATGTCACCCCCTTTCTGTTTGACAGGCGTATCCGCGCTAGGCGCTGCACGCCCCCCATACGCAAAGCGCATGGGGCCCCCGCCTTCGGCCCCAATGCCGTTAGCGTAGGCTTCTAATGAACTCATCGGCATGCGGCGAGGGGAATGTTAGGCTCGATTGCCTCGAGGATGGCGGCCAGGCGGCGCATGAGGCGCTCGAAGGCCGGAAAATCCAGGGCTTGGTCGGCATCGGAGAGGGCGGCGACCGGGTTCGGATGGACCTCCACGATTGCTCCATCCAAACCGGCCGCCGCCGCCGCCAGCACGACCGGCTCGATGAGACTCGCCCGGCCGGTGGCATGACTTGGGTCCGCGATCACCGGAAGGTGGGTCAGCTCCTTCAGGCGCAGCGCACCACCCAAGTCGAATACGTTGCGGGTGTGGGGGTCGAACCCGCGGATTCCGCGCTCGCAGATAACGACGTTCGGATTCCCTTCGACCAGAATGTACTCGGCGGCGTACAGCACTTCGTCCAGGGTTGCCGACGCCGAACGTTTGAGCAGAATCGGCATTCCCGTTCGCGCGGCGGCACGCAGCAGCGCAAAGTTCTGCATGTTTCGCGCGCCGATTTGCAGCATGTCGACGTGCTCGCACAGCAGCGTCAGGTCCGCTTCGCTGAGTGCCTCGACGGTGCACGGAATTCGAGCGTTGCGTTTGGCTTGCGCGATGAGGGTTACCCCTTCGTCGCCCAAGCCCTGAAACGCATACGGTGACGTGCGCGGCTTGTACGCGCCGCCGCGCAGCATTTGTGCTCCGTGGGCCGCAACGAAATGCGCCGTCGATTCGATCTGCGCGCGGCTTTCAATCGCGCACGGGCCGGCAATCATCGTGAATCCGCTTCCGAACGCCGCCGTGCCGGCGCGCACGATGGATCGTTCCTTCTCTTGTCTGCTTGCCAACGTGTACATGGCCGAGTCCTTATAAAGCAAGAAGACCGCCCCGGTAAGGGCGGCCTTCGAGAATCCTTTGACTTTCGAGAAAGCGCGCTTAACTCACCGGCACCTGTTGTGCGGTAAACCACCACCAAAAACGCGCGACCGAAATCTTCATTGCTGCGAGCCTATCACGCTGGTCGCGAGCTGTCAACGTCTGCCAGTCGACGAAGCGCGTTGCGCACGATGCGATCGCCGTCTTCGCTGAGCACGGATTCGGGATGAAATTGTACGCCGTGAATCGGCAATGTGCGATGGCTGACCGCTTGCACGACGCCGTCCGAACTGCGGGCCGTGACGATGAGTTCGTCAGGCAGTGTGCCTTCATCCAGGCAGAGCGAGTGATAGCGCGTCGCGACGAACGGCGACTGCACGCCTTCGAACAGCGGCTGCGCGCCGTGAATCATTTTCGACGTCTTGCCGTGCATTGGTTCGGGTGCGTGCACGACCTTTGCGCCGAACGCTTCGCCAATCGCCTGTAGTCCGAAGCAGACGCCGAAGACGGGCTTTCGTTTTTGCGCTGCGCTGCGGATCAACGCCACAACTGCGGGCGTCTGACCGGGATGTCCGGGCCCTGGTCCGACGAC
This sequence comes from Vulcanimicrobiaceae bacterium, assembly GCA_035294905.1. Classification (GTDB taxonomy): domain Bacteria; phylum Vulcanimicrobiota; class Vulcanimicrobiia; order Vulcanimicrobiales; family Vulcanimicrobiaceae; genus DATGJX01. The sequence continues at coordinate 7,640 of DATGJX010000236.1, forward strand.
GAGCGCATCGTAGCCGTCGAGCACCGCCGCATCATGCAAACGTGCATCGTCGTTCAGTACCACGTCCGGCTCGATGCCTTGCGCCGCAAGCAGATGCACGACATTATACGTAAACGAGTCAAAGTTATCTACAAATAAGACTTTCATTTGAAAAGGCGCTCCGCCTGGCTCCGCCGCCCCCCATCGGAGATGGGGCCCCCACAACACGGCGCGCCTACACACACTGCTAACATGATCCCTCCCCGAGGGCGCGCCACGTAAGCACGATCATAATCCCAGGACTTCTCGCGCGATTCTTGTTTTGTGCAGCACTTCTTCGTACTCTGCTTGCGGATCGCTGTCCGCAACGATTCCCGCCGACGCCTGCCAATATGCGGTTTGGCCGAGAACGTGGATGCTGCGAAGCGTAATGCATGAATCGAAGTCCCCGTTTGCTGCCCAACGGCCTATGCTGCCCGCGTAGAAGCCCCGCGCAACGGGCTCGAGTTCATCGATGATTTGCATCGCGCGAATCTTCGGCGTACCCGTAACGGTGCCGGCGGGAAATCCGGAAGCAAACAGGTCCAGCGCGTCTTTGTCTTCGCGCAGTTCGCCGACGAGATCGGAAACGATGTGCATCACATGACTGTAACGCTCGATCTGCAGCAATTCCGCCGTCTTCACGGATCCATACGCACAGACGGCGCCCAAGTCATTACGGCCCAAATCGACAAGCATGATATGCTCCGCTCGCTCTTTTTCGTTGCTCAAGAGTTCCTGCGCGATCGCGGCATCGCGTTGCTCGTCTGCGCCGCGCGGGCGCGTTCCCGCCAGCGGACGAATGCGCGCGCGCCGTCCTTCCAGGCGCACGAGAAACTCCGGCGATGCGCCCAGGAGCTGTCCGAACGGCGCGTCGACGAAAAACATATATGGCGACGGATTGTGCGACCGAATCGCCCGGTAAACGTCCAGCGCGGTTCCCGTGAACTCCGCGCTGAAGCGAACGCCGAGCTGCAGTTGATACACTTCGCCGTCGACGATGTACTGCTTCACGCGACGCGCCCCGTGCAGATACTGCTCCTGGTTGAGCGATACGGTCATCGGCCCAATCGCGCGCACGGGATTTGGAAGTGACGGGCGCAGCGCGAGCAAGCGCAGGACGTAGCGCGCAATCGCTTCCTCCGCTTGCGCTTCGTCATCAGCACACGTCGTGATGGTGAGGCTATCCGTGAAGTGGTCGAACGTCAGCCACGTTCGAGGAATCGCGACGTATGCCGCAGGCATCGGCGGATCCGCGGGCTCGCGCGAGGGCAGCCGTGCAGACGAGCGCGCCCCATCGTACGCGAACGCGACGAGCGCGTCCAGCCCGTAGCCGCGCACGAACTCGCGTACGCGCGAAATCAGATCGCCGTCAACGTCGAACGAGCGCGCATCGACATAATCGAGGCCGATGAACGAATAGCGCGAGATTCGGCCGCCGCTCTCGACGCTTTCCAACAAGCAGGCTGCACCCGGAGAAGCAAGCCCCGCGTAGGCGGCTATGGGCGTGAGCGTGTCGGCCGCGATCGTGCGGCTGACAGAAACGAAGGCCGCCGGTGAACTTCCGGCGGCCTTCGCTACAACGTCGGGGCGCGCTAAACTCACCGGGTAGGTTGCTCCGTGAGTCGCCACCACAAGCGCACGAACTCGCTCATGCATAGGCTTTCGGCCTCACGCATGTCCTGTTCCTTTCATCCGCGCAATTGCGGATGTTCTTCGGTCAGGCGAGCCGCGTAGGGCGCGGGAACGTTCTCGAGAATCGCGCCGACTGAATCGGGCGACATGAGCGCAAAAACGCGCGCGACGTAATCGTCCGGCAACTTCTGTACGATCTTTGCGGCGGAGTCTGCATCCATCGCTGCCCAGACTGCGGCCGTACGGCGCATGTCCGGCGTCGCGTTTGCGCTCAAATCGTTCGCGGGTCCGGACGTCGGTTGCAATACCGGCGAGATTGCACGCGCCGCCGGCTTGACTGCGTGCGCAGCAGCCGCTTCGGTCTGCGCGTCGTTGAGCTGCGTCTGCAGCTGCGAAACCTGTTTTTGGCTGTCGGACAGCTGCGCTCGCGCATCTTCGAGCTGTTTCTGCAGTGAAGCGATCTGCGTGTCTTGCGATGAAATCGTATGCGCTTCACCCATGGCGTTGAACGGCGCGGCAATCGGCTTCCACACCGGAGCCGTTGCATTCCAGATTGGCTTGGTGACCGGTCCCGCTGCAATCCATCCGCGCGACGGCGCCCAGAAAAGCGCTGCGCACACCAGCGCAACGGCGATTACGGGCGGGAGCACACGCTTCCAGGGAAACGGTTTTCTGCGTTGACGGGTAACAATCATGAGCGACCTCGACTCAGCATGACACACCGCCATGGCGGCGATTGTTGGTGTCGTCCAACTCCTTTTGCTCGGAAGCGGCTTGGAGTGCGCGATGCTCCTCCAGGCGCCGATCCTTCAATTTCTCGATCACCTTGCGTTCCTTGCTGGCGGCGATCAGGTCCGCGCGAGCGCGATCCACCGCACCGCGCCGCTGAAGAATAACGCCGTGCTGCATGATCATGCAGCGGTCGACATATTCGAGATGCGCGTAATGCCAGCGCAACTCGTCGCTGGAAAGCCTCGCGTGATCCTCGCGCAACGTCGTCGAGTAGCGTTTGAATTCGCCGTTCAAGCGCGCCAGTTCGTCTTCGGCAACTTTCAGCTCGCGCTGACGCTCTGCAAGCATCTGCTGCTTCTCATCCTCGATCCGCGAACGGTGGTCGAGCACGGGTTCCAGCGCGAATTTAAATCTCGCCACTATGCCACACTCATCAATTGCGCGATGCTTTCTTCAAATCCGGCGGACTCGTAGATGCCCTGGCGCAAAAAGTGGCGAATCGCTTCAATCTTCGAAAGCGCGAGATCGACGCGCGGGTTGCTCCCGGGCACGTACGCGCCGATATTGATGAGGTCTTCCGCGTCGCGGTACGTCGCCAGAACGTCGCGCACGGCCGATGCTGCGGAGTAGTGATTCTGATCCACGACGTCGGGCATCACGCGGCTCACGCTCGAAAGCACGTCGATTGCCGGATAGTGATTGGCTGAAGCAAGTTTACGCGAGAGCACGATATGCCCGTCCAAAATGGAGCGGACCGCATCGGCGACCGGTTCGTTCATGTCGTCGCCGTCGACGAGCACGGAATAGAGGCCGGTAATCGTTCCGATCTGCGACGTCCCGGCGCGTTCGAGCAGCTTGGGCAATAATGCAAATACCGAAGGCGTGTAACCGCGCGTGGTCGTCGGCTCGCCGATGGCCAGACCGACTTCGCGCTGAGCCATCGCAAAGCGCGTCACGCTGTCCATCATGAACATCACGTCGAGGCCCTGATCGCGAAAGTACTCCGCGATGGTCGTCGCGACGAATGCTGCCTTTATGCGCACCAGTGCCGGCTGATCGCTGGTCGAGACGACCACGACGCTACGCCGCAGTCCTTCTTCGCCGAGATCGCGTTCGATGAAATCGCGCACTTCTTTGCCGCGCTCGCCGATGAGCGCAATGACGTTGACGTCCGCGGAGGTGTTGCGCGCGATCATGCCGAGAATCGTCGACTTGCCGACACCGCTTCCGGCGAAGATGCCGACCCGCTGTCCTTTGCCGCACGTCAGCAGTCCGTCAATCGCGCGAATTCCGAGCGAAAGCGGTTGCGTGATGCGTTTGCGCGTCAGCGCGTCGGGCGGCGAGGCGATGATCTTCGCGCGCCGCTCCGCAAATACGCGGCCCTTGCCGTCGATTGGACGGCCGAGCCCGTCGAGCACGCGTCCCAGCAGTTGATCGGTAACGCCGATTTCCAGCGGCTTGCCCAAGCTTACGACGTCGCTGCCGGCGCCGATGCCCATCAAGTCGCCAAGCGGCATGATCAGCACTTTGTTGTCGCGGAACCCCACGACTTCGGCCAGCACCGGTTCAGCCGTACGCTTATATTGAATGTGACACGTTTCGCCGATTGCCATGTTCGGGCCGAGGCTCTCGATGACGACGCCGATGACTTGACGCACGCGCCCATTTTGCCGGACCAGGTCGACGGACCGCACCATGCCGATGTATGTGTCCGCCGAGAAGACAGGCAGATCGACCGACGTCATATTCGGCCTAACTCGCTTGCGCGGGCGGGTTGATCAGCGCCGGTTCGCTCGATTCACTCACGGAGAGTGAATCTTCCACGGCCAACAGGCGGCGAACCTCACGCAGTTGCGTCGAAATCTTCGCGTCGATGGTGCCCGCGTCGGTTTCGATGACCACGCCGCCGCGATCGACACGCTGATCCTCGATGATGCGCAGATTGTCGATGTCGTTCATCGCCATCAGCTTCTCACGATGTTGGCGCATCGTTTCGATGTCGCCCGGATTCACGCGTACCGTCACGGTTTCGCGGTTCACGAGGCGCGTTATTGCCGCGCGCGTCATCTCGAGCACGGCGTCGGAATCCAACGCTACCTGCTGGTTCAAGATGCGTTCCGCGATGGCGACGGAGAGCTTGACGATCTCGGGTTCGGCGCCCTCGATGATCTTGTGCCGTTCGACGCGCGCCATTTCCACCAAACCGCGCATGGTTTCGAGCATTTCGTCCATCTCGGCTTGTGCCGCGGCGCGCCCATCGCCGGAGCCCTGCTCGAATCCGGAACGTCTTGCCTCTTCTTCGATTTGCGCGACACGCCGCTGCGCGTCGTCAACGAGTGCCAGCGCACGCTCTTGCGCTTCACGCATGAGCGTCTGCGCGTCCGCGTGCGCTTCGTCGATCAGCTGCGCAGCTTCGGCGCGCGCGGCAGCTATGACATCGTTCGCGGAAGCGGCCTCGACATCCGGAAACGCGCCGGAGGGCTCCGGCGCGTGCATTTCTGCGAATATCGGGTCGTCGTAGGGGATACCGGTGCTAGGCCGCGGCGCCGAAATCGTCGGCGGCTTCACTTGATACGCCTGTTGGGCGACCTGAACGCCCTTGACGACTCTGCCCATTTTAACGGCGCTCCGGCCTAGCCTCCGCGCCCCCCATCAAGGATGGGGCCCCCATAACTTCATGGCGCCTCGACATTTCATGAGCATGAAGTCTCCCCGTGGGCGCCGTCATACCAGCTTCTCGTCCTTCGCTCCACGGGCAATAATGATCTGGCCGTTTTCCGCTTTAACCGGCACTCCGGGGTAAACGCCTGCGCGTCCCCCGAGAGAACGCCCAAATGCCAACGGCTGCGTCATACCAGTTTCTCATCTTTGGCGCCGCGGGCAATAATGATTTGGCCGTTCTCTTCCAGCGTGCGAATGACGTCGACGATCGACTGCTGTGCTTTGCCGACTTCGCGCATGCGTACGGGGCCGAGGAGATCGATGTCTTCGCGCAGCGTTTGTCCTGCGCGCGACGACATGTTCTTGAAGACGCGCGAAAGCAGCTCGTCGTTCGCGGTCTTGAGCGCGAGCGCAAGGTCCTTGCCGTCGACTTCCTTGAGGATGCGCTGAATCGAACGATCGTCCAGATTGACGATGTCCTCGAAAACGAACAGCAGATTCTTGACCTCGGTCGCGAGTTCCGGATCGCGCTTGGCGAGCCCCTCGAGAATGTTCTTCTCGGTTTCGCGGTCGACAAAGCCCATGAGCGTGGCGAGCGATTGCACGCCGCCGGCTTTTGCGAAGTCCGCACCGCTGACCAGCAGACGGCGTCCAAGCAGTTCGTCCAATTGTTCCAACACTTCCGGGGCGGTCTTCTGCAGAATCGCAATGCGCATGGCAACCTCCGATTGCAACTCGGGCGGAAGCGCCGAAAGAACCGCACCCGCTTGATCGGGCGCCATGTAGACGAGGATGAGGGCAATCGTCTGCGGATGTTCGTCCTGAATGAACTGCAGCAACTGCGCCGGTTCGGTTTTCTTGATGAGTTCGAGCGGATTGCCGTGTTTGAGCGCCGCGAACAGCCGGTTGGTCATGTCGTCGGCTTGTCCCGCACCGAACGACCGCTCCAGAATCTCCTTCGCGTACTCGATGCCGCCCTCGTTGATGTACTTGAGCGCGATGGCGCGCTGGTACGCCTCCGTTATGACGGAGTCGCGTTTGTCGAGCGGAACGGTGGAGATCTTCGCAATCTCCAGGACGATGCGTTCCACTTCGTCCTGGCGCAAGAACTTGAAGATTGTCGCGGAGAGTTCGAGACCCAGCGTGATAATCAGAATTGCCGCTTTTTCAGGCCCGGACACCTCGACCGAGGGGAAGTCGACGCTGCCGATCGACCCTACATCGGGCAAATCGTTCGGGACATCGCTCAGATTAACGATTGGCGATTCCATGTTTAAATGGCACTCCGCCCTAGGCTCCGCGCCCCCCAACAAGTTGGGGCCCCCGTGATCCCACGGCGCCCAAATCTGTCAGCTAACATGAACACTCCCCGTGCGCGCCGCATCACTCTGCTAACCACAGTTTGACGAGTTTTGCGATGCTGTCCGGATTTTCTTGAGCGACGGTCGTTACGTATTCGATCATCTGCTCGCGAGTCAGATCGGCGGCAGAACGAATCGGCGCGGCGATACCCGGAGCGCCGTCGAGCATCGGATGCTCTTCAAACGGCGGCAGCTCTTCGGCCAGCGTCGAGTCGAACGACGGCAATTCCATCGCCGGTTTGAAACCGGTGCGGCGGCGCGCACGCATCGCGAGCAAGCCCAGCCCGCCGAGTGCGCCCAGCGCGAGAATGAAAATTACGACGCCGAGCGGCACACCGAGCATGGTGCCCGGCGCCTGCGTCACGTAGCCGCCCGGCACGGTGGCGACGGACGGATTGAACGGAATCGCTTCGACGGAAACTTGGTCGCCGTTCGAGAGATTCAAGCCCGCGGCGGCGACCACGAGGTTTTGAATTTGCTGGCGCATTGCCGCCGTGATGAGGTACGGCTGCGCCGGTGTCTTGGACGTCGCATTGCCCGGCGCCGTAACGGCCGCACTGTTGAGCACCACGGCAACGCTCGTCGAGAGCACTTTGCCCGGCGCATCGATGTGCTTGCTGTTCGATTCAGAGATGTCGTAGTTGGTCGTCGACTCCGATTTGTTGTACTTGCCGCCCGGCGATTGCTGCTGTCCCTGATACGTCGGGATGTTGGTCGTCGTACCAGGAACGCCGGCCGCGCGTTGAGCGGCTTGTGCGCCGTTGTACGACTCGCGTTTTGACTGCGATGAAAGAACCGTGCCCTGCGGCGCGTAGGTTTTTGTTTCGGTCGTATTCGCGTCGAAATCCATGTTCGTCGAAACGCGGGCGACCGCGTGGCGCGGCCCGAGCGTTTGATCGAGCATGGATTGAATGCTGGCTTGCACCGCCGCTTCATAGCGTTGTTTCGCGGCGAGTTGCTCTTGCGTAAGGTTGAGGGGGTCGGGCTGATCGCCGTTCGCGCCCTGCGGCGGAACGAGCACTTGACCGTCCTGATCGACGATGGTGACGTCTTCGGGTTTCAATCCCTCGACCGCATGCGCGACCAGCATCGTGATGCCTTGAACTTGTTCGGGCGAAAGCTGCATGCCGGGCTTGGTGGTAATCGCCACCGAAGCGGTCGTCGGGTTTTGCGTTGTACTGTACAGGGTTTGGTCGGGCTGCGCGATCTGCACGCGCGCGCCTTCCACCGGGTCAAGACCCGCGATAGTCCGTTCCAGCTCGCCTTCGATTGCGCGCGTCTTGTCGATCTTCTCCTCGAACTCGGTCATGCCGAAGTTGGTGCGATCGAAGAGTTCGTAACCGGTGCTGCCGCCTTTGATGACGTTCGCGCCCGCGATAGCGACGCGTTCGTCGGAAAGGTTCTGCGAGGGCACGAGCACGGTTTTGCCGTCGGCGGAGAGTTCGTACGGAACCTTGTCATCTTTGAGATGCTGCGTTACGGCTGCGGCATCGCTCGCCGAAAGGTTCGAGAACAGCGGTTCATAAACGGGGCGGTTGAAGGCGTACAATCCGCCGAGCGCGACGAGCGCCAGCGCGAGAATGGAAATAACGCCGACGGCGAGATTGCGGTTCGGGCCTTCCCACAATGCTCGAATCCGGCCGGCGAGATCGTTCCACATCACCGAGACGCGATCCAAAACGTCACCTAACCCCTACGCGCGGCCGACCGTGGCCTGCTTGCCGAACGTCCCTGCCCGGCAGCATTGTCCGCAAACCCCAACGCAAGGCTTGACGGACTACTAACCTGTAGTATCGGACGTTATGCACAGCGCTTTACGCCTACATTCGCTACTGAAGTAAACTTAACGCTGGTCAAACCGCTAATTCCGATCGTTCCGGCCCGACGGACACGCACTCGATCCGCACGCCGAGGATCGATTCCAACCGCCGAACGTATGCGGCTGCGGCCGGCGGCAGCTCGGCGATGCGGCGCGCGCCGGAAATGTCATCGCGCCATCCCGGCACGTACTCCACCTCGACTTCGAGTCTGGGCTGGCCCGCCGCACCGAATGGTGCGGATTTTCCATGTAGACGGTAGCCGGTGACGATGCCGATGCGTTCAAATCCCGTTAAGACGTCGAGCTTGGTGATAACGGCCGACGTGAGCCCATTGAGACGGGCCGCATACCGCCCCGCCACTGCATCGAACCACCCGCAGCGCCGCGGACGCCCGGTCACAACACCGAACTCCGCGCCCGCTTTTCGCAAACGCTCGCCCGTCTCGTCGAGCAATTCCGATGGAAACGGTCCGCCGCCGACGCGCGTGCAGTATGCTTTCACGACGCCTATGACGCGCTCTACCGCCGTCGGCCCGATGCCGAGGCCGATGCATGCGCCGCCGGCGATCGTATGCGAGCTCGTCACGTACGGATACGTGCCGTAAGCGACGTCGAGCAGCGAGCCTTGCGCGCCCTCGATCAAAACGCGCCGGCCCCGTTCGAGTGCGCCATGCAGATATTCGACGCCGTCGACAATGTGGGCGGCGATGCGTTCCGCCGCCTCGAGCGTTGGTGCCAGCAATTCTTCCGCGCCTTTGAAGCGCAGTTTATCGGCAAGCGTCTCCTTGCGAAGGAGATCGCCGAACGTTATGCCCGAGCGCGCGACTTTGTCGACGTACGCCGGTCCGATGCCGCGACCGGTCGTGCCGATCGCCTGAGCGCCGCGCGCAGCCTCACCGGCTTTGTCCGCCTCTGCATGATACGGAAACACCACATGCGCGCGATCGGAGATTTTTATGCGCGAAATGTCGACGCCGAGCGATTCGAGCGAATCCAGCTCCGTGGTCAGGCCTTGCAAACTGACGACGGTACCGCCGCCGATAAAGAGTTCGCACCGCTCCTGCAGCACGCCCGACGGCACGATGCGCAGGGCGAGTTTTCGATCGCCGACGCGAATCGAATGCCCCGCATTGTCGCCGCCGCCGAATCGGGCAACGATGTCGTAATCGCGGGCGTAATAGTCTACGATGCGCCCTTTGCCTTCATCCCCCCATTGGATGCCGACGATAATGTCCGCTTTTGCGGCTTCATTCATTCATGAACTCCACGTCCGAAGTATCGCCCATCGGAATTTGCGGGATGTTCTGGAACGAGGTCATGACGAATTCGCTGAAGAGTGCGTTCGGCCAACCGAAATCGGGTCGCGTGAACTGTTTCGGATCGTCCGGATTGAACGATTCGTGCAGCAGATGATCGCCGGGATCGCTGGCAAGCAATTCGTTGAGCACGTTCTGCTTTTCGTCTTGTGTTGTTGCGGTTAGCCCTTCCATCACGAGCGCCAGCGGCCATACCCAATGATCGGGCGTATGCCAGCTGCCGATGCCGCGTGCAACCGTACCCGTGTAATATGACGGGTTGTCCTGCGAAAGCAAGAACGCGCGCGTGTTCATATAGTAGCGATCGTTTGCCGGCAGATAGCCGATGTACGGCGCCGAGAGCAGGCTCGGCACGTTTGCGTCGTCGGCGAGGATCGCATGTCCCAAGCCGTCCACTTCGTACGCGTAGATGTAGCCGTACTTAGAAACCGGAACCAAGCCGTAGCGTTGGATACCGCGCTGCACTTCGTCGCGCAGCGATTGCGCTTCGTGCGCCTTGATGAGGTTGTGGTAGACCTCGCGCTCGATCTGCGCCATGTCGCTGAGCGCGACCACCGCGAACATCTCGTCGGGGATCAGATAGTTGTAGATGCACGCATCGTCGGACGGACGGAAGCCGGTCCAGATCATGCCCGTGTACGCGACGGGGTTTCCGCGCCCGTCCTCGGGCAGTTCCTTGTGCGAATAGCGCGAGTTGCGCGGATGATCTTGTTCGCGCTCCATCGTGGCCAAGACCGCATCATATGCGCGCGACTCGTCGGGTGTGAAGATCGATCCGTCGCCGGTGACGTGCCAGTAGCTCCATGCCAGGGTGATCGGATACGCAAGCGAGTCCAGTTCGAATTTTTCTTCCCAGACGCGATAATCGAGCGTAAATGCATTCGCATATGGGTCGATTTGCAGATACTTGGCTTGCCGCGCGATGATTCCGCGCAGCAACTCGCGGATCGTCGGATCTTGCTTTGCGTAATACAGGTACGGACGCACCTGCGCGCTCGAGTCGCGCAGCCACTCGGCGGGAATATCGCCCGTCTTCACATACGCGGTGCCGTCGGGCGCCATCTCGGCGAGTTTTGTCGTATCGAGAAGCGCGGCGCGGAACATCGCCTGAAGGTGCGCGTTCGAATTTTGATAGCCGTTCGCTGCATTTTGAATCGATTGCAATTCGATCGCCGGCGACGCCGCCGGGGTGATGAGCAGGCAGGCGAGCAAGGTGATAAGCGAACGCTTGATTGTCATTACTGCGGCCAACTTCCGTGGGCGTAGAGCTCTGGTAACTCACGGTATCGGCCTTTGTAATCCAAACCGTAGCCGACGACGAAGACGTCGGGAACTTCGAAACCGCGATACTTCACGCCGACGCCGGCGATACGCCGGTGCGGGCGGTCCAGCAGCGTGCAGACCTCCAGCGAGGCCGGCTCGCGCGCAAGCAGCGTCTTGGTGATGTATTGCAGCGTGAGGCCGGTGTCGATCGTGTCCTCTATCAGCAGCACGTGCCGCCCTTCGACCGATGCGGACGTATCCTTGACGAATCGAATGCCGCCGTCGGCATCGCTGTACCGAGAGAGCGCGATGAAATCAAATTCGCACGGAATCTCTATGGCGCGCGTCAAGTCCGCAACAAACACGGCGGCGCTCGCAAGCACACCGACGATCATCGGGTTCTTGCCCGCGTAATCATTGGACACCGAAGCGCCGATTTCTCCGACGCGCGCAGCAATCGTCGCCTCGTCGAACAGACACTCGGCTATCACGAAGCTCGAGCTATCCGGTTGGAAAATATGCGTTCGACGTCACGCCGCGTGAACAATTTGAGCCGGATCTCCGGGAAAACCTCGCGCAGCAGCCGCACCTTGCGATTCTTGCGAGATTGCAGGCGCGGGCTTTGCACCGTCATTTCAACGAACAAATCGTAACGCGGAAGGTAAAAGTCGGGAGCAAACCACTCGACGGCTCTGCCGCTCGCATCCCGCACAATTGGAAAGGAGCAGGGCTCATATAGCCACTCGACTTCGTAAAAGTCGAGGAGCCGGGCAAATTCAGCTTCGCTTCGGTGTGCGAACCGTGGTTTTTCCACGGGCGTATAGCTACGACGCGCGTGCCTCGGAAGCCTTGCGCAGCAGTGTCACCTCGAAGCGCGCACCGCCGAGCGGCGATTCCATCACTCGAACCGTACCACCCGCGCGCTCGGCGATCATCTTCACGATTGCAAGACCGATGCCGGTGCCGGGCCGCGTCGCCGCCCCCGCTCCGCGAACGCGCAGCCCGAAAATCGATTCGCGTTCCTGCACGGCGATGCCCGGACCGTCGTCATCGACGCTGACGATTACCACATCGCTTTGCGCGCGCGCCTCGACTCGAACGACGCCGCCGTCGGGCCCGTACTTTACGGCGTTGTCCAGCAGATTCACGAGCAGCTGCAAGCACGCATCGGGATCGATTGCAACGATGAGCCCCGCTACCCCGTCGCGCTCCAGGCGCATGTTGCGGCCCTGCGCTTGCGGCCGCACGATTTCGCATGCCTGTAGCAGCCGGCTTTCCAAGTCGCACGATTGCGCGGCAAGCGCTTCGCTCGAGAGATCGAGCAGCGAAAATTCGAACATGCCGTCGAGCAGACGTCCCATCCGCAGCGCTTCGCGGCGCGCCGTTTCCAGAAAACGCCGCGTCGTTTGCGGATCGGTCTGGTGGTCGTCGAGCAAGGTCTCCAGGTATCCGCGGATCGACGTCAGCGGCGTGCGCAACTCGTGGCCGATCGCCGAGAAAAATTCGTATCGCTCGCGCTCGCGCGCGCCGCGCTCCAGCGCACTTGCGATATCGCGCTCCATATTCTCACGCGGATCGAGCGTCGTGAGAATCGTCCATCCGCTTTCAAC
>DATGJX010000237.1:0-6326 GCA_035294905.1 Vulcanimicrobiaceae bacterium
CCGTTGCGCCACTCGTTGCGTATTACCGGTCCCGGGCGGAGCACGATCTTGAAACCGTCGCCACGGATGAGCTTCAACAACCCGGCCAAATCGCGCCGCGGATTCGTGCGTCCGCTGAAATCGAATTCGCCCGGCTTGGGCTCGTGCCAGTTCCACATGACGTAGAGATCGATGGTGTTGATGCCCATCGCGCGATAGCGCTCGAGTGCGCTCGCCCATTGCGACTTCGGGATCCGCTCGTAAAAGAACGTCGCGCCGTACAAAAAAAACGGCGCTTGCGTTTGCGCCCGGGCGGGAATCGCGGCGCCGATTAGCACTGCCGCGATTATGGCTGTCGTTACGGCGCGCTTGAGGAACGGCCAGGTTCGCTGCGCGCGAGCCATCGCCAAAAACGCAATTAGGCCGACGAGCAGCCAGCCGACGCCTGCGCCGATCGCCAGCGTTCCCGTGTACGCAAACGCGTACAGCCAGCCCGCCAGCGCGATGAGCGCGGGCAACGGAAAAAGCCACATTCGAAACGGCGCGCGCTCACCGCGAGCGCGAAGGACGAAGAGCGCGACGATTTGCGCGACGCTTTGAATGAGGACGATGCCCGCGGTGAGTATCGCGATTACCGTTCCCAAATCGAAAAAGCACGCCGCGAGCGACGCTACACCGATCACGAGCAAGGAGATGTGCGGAAATTGCCCTTGCGGGTGCAGCCGGGCGAACGAACGAAAGAACGCGCCGTCGCGAGCTGCGGCGAACGGAATGCGCGCAAAGCCCGCCAGGTTGCCGAAGAGCGAAGCGAATGCGGTAACCAGAATGAGCAGCGTTACGCCGCGCGCGGCCCAAGCGCCCCAGGCGTTCGCAACAGCCGTAGAGGCGACGAACTGTGACTGCGGAGTCGGGTTGCCGCCGCGATCGAAAAGCGTCTGCCACGGAACCGCGCCGAGAATACCGATTTGCAGCGCAACGTACAAAACCGCGACGATGACAATCGAGATGATGATCGCCGCGGGAATGGTGCGATGCGGTACGCGGACCTCATCGCTGAGCAGCGCAGCGTCGCTGTAGCCGACGTAGTCGTACAGCGCGATGTACAACGCCCCTCCCAGACCCGCGAAGAAGCCCGCTCCGAGCGAAACCGGTTTGGAAAGCGTAAATGCCTGATGGAAGTTCGCGTGCGAAAAGGAGGCGGCTATCACGATGAGGAGCGTGCCGACCGCAGCAACGGCAAGCGCGCTCCCGATGGCCGCGACCGCGCTCACGCGGCGGTACAGCAGCACGATCACGACGATGCCGACCAGGATCGATGCAGCCGTGTGCAGCGTCCATTGCTGCGCCACGGACGGCAGCAGATAGCCCAAATAGTCCGTAAAACCGATGTATCCGCTCGCGAGCAGGAACGGTGCGTATAACAGAAATTGCCAGTTGAAAAGAAACGCGAGCAACCGTCCCCATCGTTGCGATCCGAACGCCTCGCGCAGATAAGCGTACGTGCCGCCGGATCCGGGATAGAGCGAACCAAGTTCCGCCCAGACAAGACCGTCGCACAGCGCGACGAGCGCGCCGACGATCCAGCCGGCAAGTGCGAGCGGCCCCGCGAGCTGCGCGAGCACGAGCGGAATCGTGACCAGCGGCCCGATGCCGATCATCGTGATGACATTGAGCGCGACCGCGCCCCGCAGGTTGATACCGCGGACCATGGAAGCGGCTTCTATGACGGTCAACCAAAGCCCGCTGGCGCGTTTACTCGGCCTGCGCGGTGATCTCCATGTCGATTTCATAACGAGTGCGGCACTGCAGGGCAATACGCTCGGTGATTCCGCGCAGCGTCCCGTCGCGGTGTACACGCCTCCGCATTACGATCCGGAAGGTTCGAAGCGTTACGCGGCGCTGTATTGTTTGCACGGTTATACAGGTGACGTTCCGACCATGGTCAGCGCACGTCCATGGGAACACAACGTCGTGCAGCGGATGGATCGTCTTATCGTCACACAGCGGATGGAGCCCGCACTGCTGGTGCTCGTCGACGGTTTCACGCGTCTTGGCGGATCGCAGTACGTCAACTCGATCCACAACGGCGACTACGCGACGTACGTCATCCGGGACGTCGTCGGCCACGTCGACGGCGCGTATCGCACGCGCGCGGATGAATCGGCAAGAGCGGTGCTCGGAAAGTCGTCGGGCGGTTTCGGCGCGCTGCATCTGTGCATGGAGTACCCGGGCGTTTTTGCCGCGTTTGCATCGCACAGCGGCGATTCGTATTTTCGCCTCGCGCATCCGTCCGCGTTTCCGTACGTTCAGCGGACCCTAGAGAAGTACGATTGGAACATCGCGGCGTTCGTCGAACAGTTTGAAGACGCAAACAAGCGACCGCAATCGGACTACCACACGCTGGAAATGCTCGGGTACGCGGCCGCATACTCGCCGCGAAGCGAGAAGGCCTTCGATCTCGACTTGCCGTTCGACCGGCGAACCGGCGAGCTGGACGACGGCGTCTTCGCGCGATGGCTTGCATTCGATCCGGCGGAGATCTGCCTGAACAAGCAAGCGGAACTGGCGCGCTTGCGCCTACGTTACATCGACTGCGGCCGGCGCGACGAGTACGCCCTCGATATGGGCGCCCGAATCATGGCTGCCCGCATGCGTGAAATGGGCTTGGACGTGCGTCACGAAGAATTCGACGACGATCACCGAAACGTCGGCTACCGTTACGACGTGTCGCTGCCGGCATTGGCCGGCGTCTTGGAGAGACAATGAACCGCTTTGCCGTTGCTGCCTTGTTTGCCGCGTGCGCGTCTTTCGTGCTTCCCGCGTCGGCGCAAGTGCCGCAGCAAGCGTACGGAACGCCCTCACCTACCGCCGCGACGTATAACGACCCGGCGATGTCGTTCACTGCGCCGCCCGGTTACGTCAAGGCGAACATTCCGGCGCACGATCCGGCGAAATTCGATGGCCCGACGATGGTTGCGGCGTTCATGAAAGCTTCCAAGAACGGTCCACGCTCCAGCATCACGATCCAAATAGAGAATTTCGACGGAACCCTTGACGATTTCGAATCGTCGTCGGAAAACGACCTGCGCGGTCAGGGCGACAGCGTTTTCATCCGAAAAAACCAAACGACGCTCTCCAACGGCATGCCGGCGTATTGGCGGCACGTCACCATCGGCACCGGCTTCGATCAGTTGGAGCGCTACGAATACGTTTGGGTGGATGGTCTGCGCGGTATCGATCTCGCTCTGACCGCGCGCAACGGTGACGTCACCGAAGCGCAAGCCAAACTTGCCTTGGCAAGCGCAACCGGCGTAGCCTATCCGCAGAGGGACTTCTAGCCGCCTTTTCCCCGCTCAGGCACTCCGGTGTCCGTTTTCGTGTCTCCCAAACGTCTAGAGGCCATAAGGAGGGACCGAACATGAGTGAATACGTTTTCCTGTACCGCGGGGGCCGGCGCGCCGAATCACCCGCCGAAGGCGAAAAACAGATGCAGCGATGGGTGACGTGGCTGCAAGATCTGGCGGCAAAGGGACACATCAAAGACCAAGGGCAGCCGCTCGACCGCGAAGGCAAGGTCGTTCGCCGCAACGGCGGCAGCCGTCCGGTGATCACCGACGGGCCGTATCCGGAATCGAAGGATATCGTGGGCGGCTACACCCTCATCGAGGCAAAAGACATCGAGCAGGCGGCCGAACTCGCGGGCGGATGCCCGATTTTCGAGTTTGACGGCTTGGTCGAAGTGCGCCCCGTCATGCAGATGTAGCGAATGTAGTGGAACTGGACGATCAACTCTTCCGGCGGGATTCGGGGCGAATCGTCACGGTTCTCACCCGGATCTTCGGCTTCGAAAATCTGGCTCTGGCGGAGGACGTCGCTCAGGACGTCTTCTGCCGCGCGCTTGAAGTCTGGAAGCTCCGCGGCGTGCCGGACAATCCGTCCGCGTGGCTGATGAAAGCGGCGAAAAACCGCGCCATCGATCTGCTTCGCCGCGAGCGGACCGGGCGCGGAGCGGAAGAACGGCTGAGCAGATTGCTGCAGAGCGAGTGGACGATGACCGCAACCGTCGACGAACTCTTTACGACGTCGAGCATCAACGACGATCAACTGCGAATGATGTTCTCTTGCTGCGATCCGGCGCTTGCGGAGGAGACGCAAGTCCCGCTGATACTGCAGTTGCTCTGCGGATTTACGGCCGACGAAATTGCCGCTGCGTTTTTGATCAGACGCGATGCCGTCGCAAAACGCATCGAACGCGGGAAGAAGATTCTGGCAGCCTCGAAGCATTTGTTCGACATGACCGACGCCGATCTGCCGGAGCGGCTGTCTGCGGTGCACCGCGCGTTGTATCTACTGTTCAACGAGGGCTATCACGGCGCGTCGAAGGAGACGCCGGTGCGAGCGGAGCTGTGCCGCGAAGCGATGCGCCTTGCAGCACTGCTGCTCGACAATCCGCGCGTTTCGACCTCGGCCAGTCACGCATTATGCGCGATGATGTGGCTGCATGCTGCGCGGCTGCCGGCACGCGTCGGCGCAGGCGAACTCGTCTCGCTGTACGATCAGGATCGAACGTTGTGGGACGCCGTACTCGTAGAAAAAGGCATCTCGTTCCTGGAACAGGCCGCGCAGGGCGAGCACGTCAGTGAGTACCATCTCCAAGCCGCAATAGCCGCGGTACACGCGCGCGCAGAGAAAGCCGAGGAGACGGACTGGGCGCAGATCGTCTGGCTCTACGATACGCTGATGGAGATCACGCCCTCACCTATCGTTGCGTTGAATCGCGCAATCGCCGTCGCTCAACGCGACGGTCCCGAGGCCGGCATTACGGCGATCAACGCCATCACGCAGAACGATCGCCTGGCATCGTATCCGTTTTTTCCGGCAGCGATGGGTGAGCTGGAACTTCGTGCCGGGCGCGCGCAAGCGGCTCGCGGTCATTTCGAAGAAGCCGTTTCGCTCGCGCGAAGCGCTAGCGAGCGGCGCTTCCTGCAACGGCGCGCGGCAGCTGCAGTGCCTGACGCAAGTCGCCGATGAGATCGTCGACGTCTTCGATCCCGACGGAAAGCCGCAGCAGCCCGTCGGTGACGCCGCGCCTTTCGCGCTCTTCCTTCGGAATCGATCCGTGCGTCATGCGCGCGGGATGGCAGATGAGTGACTCCACACCGCCAAGGCTCTCCGCCAAGCTGAAGTAGTGCATGCGGTTCGCAAAATCGATTGCGCGCTGTTCGGGCCCTTTGAGCGTGAAGGACACCATGCCGCCGAAGCCGCTCATTTGCCGCTTCGCCAGGTCGTGCTGCGGATGCGAGGGCAAACCCGGATAATACACGCGCTCAACTTCCGGATGCGCTTCGAGAAACTCCGCTACCGCTTGCGCGTTCTTTGCATGTTCGCGCATCCGAATCGCCAGCGTCTTTGCGCCGCGCATCGTGAGCCACGCGTCATGGGGGCTCGGAACGCCCCCCACGGCATTTTGGTGGAACTTGATGACGTCGAAGTGCTCTTTGTCGCTCGTGAGCGCCGCGCCGCCCACGACGTCGCTATGCCCTCCGATGTATTTGGTCGTCGAGTGCACGACGATGTCCGCGCCCAGCGCAAGCGGTTGCTGAAAATACGGCGAAGCAAACGTATTGTCCACCACGACAACTATGGAATCGTCATCCTGAGGTATCCGCTTGTCATCCTGAGGTATCCGCTTGTCATCCTGAGGTATCGAAGGACCCCGAGCCTGTCGAGGGGATCGCGCAATCTCAACCATCGCTCTAATGTCGATTAGTTTCAGCAACGGATTCGTAGGCGTTTCGACCCAGAACATCTTGGTGTTCGGCTTGATGGCCGCGCGCACTGCATCGAGGTCCGCCATGTCGACGTAAGTGAACTCGAGACCGTAGCGAGTGAGCACGCGCGAGAAGAGCCGGTACGTTCCGCCGTAGAGATCGTCGGTCACGACGATATGGTCGCCCGCGGATAGCAGGTTGAGCACCGCCGACGTTGCCGCCATGCCGCTCGCGAACGCGCAGCCGTACTCCGCTCCTTCCAGCGCCGCGAGTTGCGTTTCGAGCGCCAGGCGCGTGGGATTGATCGTGCGGCTGTAGTCGAAGCCTTTGTGCACGCCGACGGCTTCCTGCGTGTACGTCGACGTTTGATAGATTGGAACGATCGTCGCGCCGGTCGCCGGATCCGCTCCCTGGCCCGCGTGAATCGCCTTGGTGCTGAATTTCACGCTAGTGCCGCACCTTGGAGTCGCTCGCGGTGGAAAGATAACTGATGATGTCTTGACGCGTTACCACGCCGATGGGCTCGTCCTCATCGGTGACGACGACGGCGTGATTGGCAAGGGTGAGCAGTTTATA
>DATGJX010000238.1:0-26663 GCA_035294905.1 Vulcanimicrobiaceae bacterium
CTGCCGCCCTCGATGCCCATGCGCCGCGGGTTCGTCCACTTCTCGCGGACGAGCGCTTGCGCGGCAGCATAAAAATCGTCGAACACGTTCTGCTTGTTCGTGAGCATGCCGCCGCGGTGCCACGCTTCACCGAATTCAGTACCGCCGCGCATGTTTGCGAAGGCGTAGATCCCGCCCAGTTCGAGCCACGCAAGGTTTGCGCCGAGGAAATGCGGCGCGGTCGAAATTCTGAAACCGCCGTACCCGGTGAGAATCGCGGGGGCGTTACCGTTCTGCGGGGTACCTGCAAGTGCAAGCACCGTGACCGGAACGCGCGTGCCGTCCTTCGAAACGGCGGTAAGTTCGTGAACGCGCACGCGCGCGTAAGCGTTCGAGGGAACCTTCAAGTCGTAGATGGTGCGCAGCGTGCCGTTTTGTCCGTCGTACGCCACCCAGCGCGACGCGGGGCCGGTCCAGCCGGAGTAGGCAATGATTGCCTGCGATTGTGAATCGTCGGAAGCGATGCCGTCGATGCCGATGCCGCTTTGCGGAAGCGCAACGACGCGAACGAGACGCCCGTTCGAGCTGTAATGCGCGATGCGCCAGCGCGTTCCCCACGACTGCGTAACGAGAAAACCGCCGCGCACGGGAGCGACGTCATGCATCGCCCAATCGGCGGCTGCAGGCACGATCGTCGTGAGTGTCCCGCCGCGTCCGACGCGTGCGATTCGCCCATTCGGGGAATTCGCCGTTGCAACGACGAGCAGCGAGCCGCCGGCGAACGCGCCGGAAACGATGCCGGCTTGGACGCCGACTGCGGGACGCCAGACTTGTGAAACGCGTTGGTACACACGTGCGAACGATCCGTCGCCGAAGTTCACCAGCGCTGCTGCTTGCCGCGCATCGCTTGAGGTGAGCAATTGGTACTCCGCAATCGGTGAAATCGCTCCGAGCAGAAGTCTGTCGGCGGTTTGCGGCGCTCCGATAACGTGATGATACAGCTGTATTCCGAACTGCGATCCGTTCGCGGGAAGGCGTCCGTATGTAAACCCGCGGCTGTCCGCGTCCCACGCAAGTGCCGGACCCGTTGTGCCGCCGCCTGCCGGCCCTAGTGCTTCACTCAAAAGCCGGCCTGAGGAATCGACGACGCGAATCGTCGCGGATTCACTGCCGCCCGACGACGTCGCGATTGCGACGAGCCGGCCGTTGGGCGCCGGCCAGACAAAATCGATGGAAACGGCTTGACCGATACGCGCGGGGTCGAGCAGCACGCGCGGCGTGCCGCTCGGCCACGGCTGCGCGACGAGCAGCGGCTGCGGCTGCGGAGGCGTTTCGCGCACGTAGAAGAGCATGTTGCCGGAAATGTGCGCGTCGCTTTGCTGCACGCCGGTGAGCGCGAGTTGCTGCACGCGGCGCACGATGCGCGCATTGCCGGAGTAGGCGTCGAGCACGCGCTCCGCACGTGCATTCTGCGCGTCAATCCACGCCTGCGTGCGCGCGCTGGTCGCGTTCTCCAAATAGCGGTACGGATCCGATACAGTCTGGCCGAAAAACACCGCCGTTGCCGCGAGCAGTGCCGTTAGACGGATCACTGCGGAATCTTCTCGTGATGGTTGGGATACGGCGGCGGGGCGTAGGTTGGAAGCGGATGCTCGCGCAGCATGCGCATCGCCGTTTCAACTGCGGCTTCGAGCTGCGGATCGTGGCCTTCGCGCGTCAACTTTGGATTCTGCTCCACTTCGACGTCGGGCGGAATGCCGTGGCCTTCCACTTCCCAATGCCCGTGTAAGCCGCCGATCGCAATGCGCGGCGCCGTAACGCTGCCGCCGTCGAGCAGCGCCGGATAGCCGCCGATACCTACGAGTCCGCCCCACGTGCGCACGCCGACGAGCGGCCCGATCTTCGCTTTGCGAAAATACCACGGCATCGCATCACCGCCGGAACCCGAATACTGGTTGATGATCATCACTTTCGGTCCGTATATGGCGAGCGGCGGATCGATCGTGACCTTGCCCTCGCGCGGCACGAGCATGCTCATCGGCTTGCGCGAAAGAATGTCGATGATGTAATCGGCGATTTGACCGCCGTGGTTGAAGCGCTCGTCGAGAATGACGCCCTGCTTGTCAACCTGCGAGAAGAAGTAGCGGTTGAAGTTCGTGAAACCGCCGTACGCCGTGTCCGGCAGATATACGTAACCGAGTTTACCGCCGCTCAGCCGATCGACTTCACGGCGATTATTGTCGATCCACGACAGATTGCGCAACGCGTGATCGCTCGCAAGCGGCGTAACGGTGAGGTCGCGCGAGTCCGTTCCGTCGGCATTGGCACCGACGGTGATGATGGTCTGTTTGCCTGCCGTTTCTTCGAACGCTTGAAAAACGTTGTCGTCCGCGTGCAGCGCACGCCCGTTGACCGCGAGCAGATACTCGCCCTGATGCACCGTCTCTCCGGGCTGCGTCAGGGGCGCTTGCATCTGCGGATTCCAATTCTCACCCTGATAGATCTTGGCGAATTGATACCGGCCGTTGCGAATGTCGTAATCCGCGCCGAGCAGCCCCGTGTTCACGTGCTGCATCGGCGGCTGCGTGCCGCCGCGCACGAACATGTGCCCCGTCGAAAGGTAGCTCAGCATCTGCTCGGTGAGGAACGTCAAGTCGTTTCGTGATCCCACGCCCGGAAGGAATTCGGCGAAGCGCCGCTGGGTTTGTACGATATTCAGTCCGCCGAAATGTTTGTCGTAGAAAAAGTCGCGTTCGATGCGCCACGTTTCGCGGTACATCTGCGCCCACTCGGCGCGCGGCTCCGTCCAGAGTTCCATGCCGCTGGTGTCCAGGACGCCTTCGCCCGGCTTGGCCGGCGCGTCGGTACCGACGATCGCCCAGTTCTTACCTTGGTTTATCAGCATCTTCTTGCCGTTGAACGACAGCGCGAACGCCATCACGTCCTGCGCGATCGGCATCGCTTTGCGCGAGCGCAAATCGAACTTGAGCACCGTCATCGGCGGCTGTTCGGGTTCAACGCTGGTGAGCGGCGCTTGCAGAAGATACACTTCGCCCGCATCACCCGTGCTCAGACCCACGTAGTTGGCGCCGGGAACGGGCAGTGCGACGATGCGCTGCAGCATGCCGGCGAAGTCGATCTTCACGTCGTGCGATGACTCGGCAGGCTCAGCATGGCGAGGGGACGGTTTCGGTGAGGGCGCCGCTTCCGGTTCGTCGCCGGTTTCGGGTTCGTCGCCGGTTTCCGGTTTGACGGGCGTGATCGCCGTATCTTGCAGCACCGCCGCGTAGAGGCTGCTGCTCGTCGGGTGCTCGTCGCTGGTCATGTCCAGGCCGTTCGCCGTGAGGCCCGTATTCGTGCTGGCCAGAAAGTACAGATACTTGCCGCTCTTGTCGAATGCCGGATTGCGGCTGTCGCTCATTCCGTCGGTAATCTGCGTCGAACGGCGATCTTCCAAGTTGTACACGAAGATTGCATTCAGAAAATTCGGCAGCTGATTGTTGTACGCGAGCCAGCGGCTGTCGGGCGACCAGCTTTCGTTGAACGTCGAGACGCCGAACGTTTCGTAGGGTGCGCTTGCGACGCGCACCGGTGCCGGATGGTCGATATCCAGATACCACAAGTTGCCGTGCTTGTCGGTGTACGCAATCTTCTTGCTGTCGGGCGACCACGTCGGCGAGTAGAAGAACGACGGTGACGGCAGCGGTATGACGCGTGCCGGCCGCAGGCCGCGTTGATCTTTGACGTGCAGCGCATACTCGCCGGATCGATCGGAGAAGTACGCAATCCATCGGCCGTTGGGCGACCATGCCGGATCGCGATCCGCGATCGCCGGCGTCTGCGTGATGTTTCGGACGTCGCCGTGTTCCGCCGGTACCGTAAAGATGTCGCCGTGCGCTTCGAAGATTGCGCGCACGCCGGTCGGGGAGATGGACGCGTTTTGAATTTGATCGCCGACCTTCAACCAATGCGGGCGGAGCTGCGGCATATCGGCGGCCATGCTTACGGGAACGGCGTGTTCGCCGCCGTTGAAATCGTAGACGTGCAGCGACCCGAGCTGCGTATAAACGATGCCGCCTGGTCCGGCGTTCGCGGAAAGTATATCGAAGCCGTCGTTACCGACGAGTCGACGAACCGCGTGCGTTCGGGTGTCGTAGGCGTAGAGCGTCGCCGGGCCTTCGCGGTCCGAGAGAAAGTACACGGTGTCTCCGACCCACATCGGATTGCGATCGTTCGAGTTCGAACGTGGGATTTTTACGATGCTGGAGTCGGACAAGTCGGCAATCCAAATCGGCGTCGTTTGACCGCCGCGATAGTTCTGCCACTGCGGTTCCCACTGCGAATTCGGCACGTATGCGATGTGCGTGCCGTCGGGGGAATACGAACCGTCCTCCGCCATGGACAGCGGAAGCGCTTTTGGAAAGCCGCCGCGCACCGGCACGGTGTAGAGCATGTTTTCGTCCGCGTAACTGTCGCGTCCGGATCGGAAGAGGACGCTCTTACCGTCGGGCGTCCACCCGACCGCGACGTCAGCTCCGGGATGGAACGTCAAACGGCGAGGTTCACCGCCCGTGGACGGAACGACGTACACGTCGAGATTTCCATCGTAGTTGCCCGTGAACGCGATCTGCGATCCGTCGGGAGAAAAATACGGAGCGCCTTCCAAATCGAATCCGGTGACCAAACGGTGAGCCGCGCCGCCGGATCGCGAAACGATCCAAACGTCGCCGCCCCATTCAAATGCGATCTGCGAGCGGCTGAGCGTGGGATTTTGAAAGATGTACGGTGTTTGCGCGCTTGCGGCGAAAGGGAATGCGAGAACGGCAAGCAGCAGTACGAAGGAACGAAAAAACGTTGCGCCCATGCCGGGGCGTTCAAGCGCTGTTCGGCTGCCCCTGCGTGCAATAAAAACGGCCTCGCCCTACTAGCGAGGCCGCTGCAACTGCCGTATCCGGCTTAGCCCTTCTTGGCGTAGACCGCGACCAGACCTTTGATGAGCGACATCATGATATGGTCGTTTGCCGCCACTTTGCTGAAGTCGACGTTGCTGCGATTGGTCGTCAGATTGGCCTCCATGCCGTTGTCCAATTTGACGAGAATATGTTTTGAATCGATAACCTTCTCGACGGTTGCGGTATAGGTGCCGTCGGGAATGAGTGTGGGATCGACGGTATTGCCGGCCGTCGCAACAGCCGGAGCGGCAGTGGCCGCTATGAGCGCAAGCAATGTAAGAAGTTTACGCACGTTGTCTCCGTTGGGCAGCCGAGATTAAAACGACGGGCCGGCACTCCACTGTGCCAGCTTCTAGCCTAAGATGATAGCGCAAGTGACCCCTGGTCTTCCAGTACCTGACGATTTTTTTCGCGGTCGCCCAGGGCCGCGCGGCCATTGCCGCCGACCTGGAATTGACCGACCAACTGCTGTAATTCCGAGGCCTCCGAGAGGACCTCTGCGGTCTGACCGGCCACGTCGGTGACGGCTGTGGCGTTCGCGCGGCCCAAGTCCGACGTGCGTCCAATGGTTTGTCCGAGGGACTCGACGGCAATCTGCTGCTCCGCAGAGGCCTGCGCAACCTGACCCGTGCGCGCCTCTATCTCCGAGACGCTTTCGAGAATCTGGTTCGACGTGATAGCCTGCTCACGCATCGTTGCCGCCGCCTCGTGGGTCATTGCGCCCATCTGTTCGCTCGCCTTGGCGAGTTCTTCGGACGCGCGTGCCTGCTCGGTGGTCGCGACGCTTATCTCGCTGACCAGCTGCGCCATCTCGGTGACGCGCTCGCTGATCGTCTCGATCATGTCGGTGACGGTGCGCGCGGAAACGGCGTTGTTCTGCACCAAGTTGTTCGCGCGCGCGGTGCGTTCCAGCACAGCGGTCGTGCGGCGTTGAATGTCCGCGACGAGCTGGCCGATTTGCTTGGTGGAGCTTGCGGAATTCTCGGCAAGTTTGCGCACCTCGTCGGCGACGACGGCGAAGCCGCGGCCGTGCTCGCCCGCGCGCGCGGCCTCGATTGCCGCGTTGAGCGCGAGCAGATTCGTTTGATCCGCAATCTCTTCGATGAGTCCGAGAATTTCGCCGATTTGGCGCGAGGCTTGGTCCAGGCTCTGCATCTCGGTGACGACGTCGGCGACGGTGTCGCTGATGCTCGTCATGCCCTTGGAGAGTTGCGCTACTTCGTTGCGCCCTTCGCGCACCTGCTTGTCGGTGCTCGTCGACTCTTCACGCACGCGCTGTGCGTTGCCCGCGACTTGCACGATGGACGCGGACATCTCTTGCGTGTTCGCCACGGCTTGCTCGACGACCGTGGCGAGATTGAGCAGATTTTGATCCATCTCTTGGATCGACGCCGTCATCTCTGCGACCGCACTCGAGATGTCCGTAACGCGACGCGCGACCTGCTCGGCATTGTCGGCGACGGTGCCCGACGTCGCGCGCACCGAGGTCGAGAAATCGGACGCTCTCGCGAGCGCGGCGAGCTCTTCGCTCACGCGCGCCTCGACTTGACGCGCCGTGTCATTCGTATGCGAACTGGCCGTCTGCACGGTCATGACGGCGTGCTGAATGGTAGAGATGATTTGCGAGAGACGATCGCCGAGCTGATCGACCGCGGAGCCGAGGCGTCCGAGCAAGTCGCGGCCGTCCCAGCCGACGCGCGCGGTGAGATCGCCGCGTCCCATCGATTCGAAGACGTTCAAACAGCGGCCCAGGCCGGCGTTCATGCTGCGGCGGAACCATCCCATCGCAAAGAGCGCGACGATCGTCGCGAGCACCGCGCCGGCGACGATGAGCACGAGAGCGAAGTTGCGTGCTTGAAGCAGCGCATTGAAACGAACGTCCGAATTGGTCTTGAGCGCATTGAGGAGCGCTTCACCGTCGGCGCTCTGCTGATCGAATCCGCCGGCGGCCATTCCTTGAATCTGCTTGAGCGCGTCGGCCTTTTTGCCTTGAGCGAGCAGTCCGACACCGGCCAGCGCTTGAAAATCGTACGCGCTCGCGCTGCCGCCGCTCACCGTTCCGCTCTTGTCGTCTTTCTTGCCGACGAATTTTTCGACGAGCGGTTTGATGGCGTCGTCGGTCGCGGTGAGGTCGCCCATCTTCCGCGCGTCCTCGGGGAACTGCGCGACCATCGCTTTCGCCTTGGCAAGCGATTCTGCGGCCTTCGACGGATCCGGATTCGTAGCCGCGTCGATGGAAGATGCACGCAGCGTGTCGGCGTCGGACGCGACCTTCACGTAAGCGAGTTCGCCGCGGATGATCGTGTCGTGCAGCACTTGGGCCTGCGTCGTGATGCCGTTCATCGACCAAATCGTCACGGGAATCGACAACGCGACGATGGCTATGACGATGAGAAAGGCCGAAGTGAGCCCGCGTTCCAGACTCGTGCGCTTTTGTTCCATATCCTGTTGTATGTCGGCCTTTTGGCCTAATTTTTGAGCGGAACGCTCAGGTTCGCTCCACCGCCGGCGTCGATGTGCGGCGCAGCAAAAGCGCCGCAGGAACGCCCGCGAACACGGCTGCCGCGACGACGACGGTAATCGCGGGTGCAAGCTCGGGCTTGGTGATCATGATGTAAAGCGCCGCGATCACTTCGAACAGCGAGAGAAACACCATATAGTTGAGAAGCCGGTCGCGCCGGCCGGCGTCGACCTCGGGCGTGATCGGACCCTCACCGGCGCTCGCCGCGAGCGCATGAAGCGCGTCAACCCTGCGGCCCGAGACTGCGGGGCCGATTATCGCCAGAACGATGGTGAGGCCGAAGACGATGTTGATCCATGCCGCGGTCCAGCCGAAGCCGCCCACGTAGATCATGCTGATGCCCATCGCAAGAAGCAGGAGAACGGACATCCCCATGACCGGCCCGACGATGGGCACGTTCAGCAGGGCCGCGCGTGCGTCGGACAGCGTCTGGGCGCGATGGACGCGCACGAGAGCGGCGATTTCGATCGAGAGCCCTACGAACAACCCGGCCACCGCGAGCACGTGAAAAAATAGGAGCGTTTGCAACATCGTCCGTTCCTCCACCGCTTAGATTACGCTCTCCACAACTTGCTCGCAAGGAGCGGCGCCGCCGCTCCATAACCTCCTCATAACCTTGCCAAGACCCGCTATCCGTAGTAGGGTTTTGCTAAGCCGTACACTATATATTGGGGAAACATTTTTCCGGCGCCCTCGGGGAGAGTTCATGCCGTCAACAATTTTCAGGCGCCCTAAAACACCGGGGGCCCCGCTTCGCGGGGGGCGGCGGAGCCAGGCGGAGCGCCTTTGAAATTGAAGCAAGAGACCGTTGCCGGGCTCGACATCGGGACGACCAAGACCTGTGCGGTGGTCGCCGCCGGCGGGCCGAACGGCCTCGAAATCATCGGCTACGGTGAGGCCCCGTCGTTGGGCATGCGCAAGGGCGTCGTGACCGATCTCGACGAGACGATCAAATCGATAGAGGCGGCGACGGAAAAGGCGGAACGCATGGCGGGCGTCCACATCCAGGACGTCTACGTCGCTATCACCGGTGAACACATCCGCAGCACGAACAACCGCGCCGTCGTTGCCGTGCAAAGCGACGATCGTGAAGTGGGCCTGAGCGACGTGCGCCGCGTTATCGACGCAAGCAAAATCATCAATCTTCCGGCGGACCGGCAGATCATTCACGCGCTGCCGCGTTATTTCACCGTCGACGGTCAAGACGGCGTCGAGGATCCGGTCGGCATGGCCGGCGGCCGTTTGGAAGTCGACACGCACATCATCACCGGCGGAACGACGTTCATCACGAACGTACTCAAATGCGTGCACCGTGCGGGACTGGAGTCCGCCGGACTCGTGTTCGAACCGCTCGCGAGTTCCGCGTCGACACTGCTTTCGGAAGAGCGGCAAGTCGGCGTCGTTCTGCTCGACATCGGCGGGGGAACGACGGATATCGCGGTGTATTCGAACGGCGGCGCAATCTACACGTCGACGATTCCGGTCGGCGGCAACATCTTGACGAACGACATCTCGCTCGGCTTGAAAACCACGAGCGCGGAAGCCGAGCAAATCAAACGCGCGTACGGATCGGGCGCTGAAAACGGCGCAACGCAGAACTTTCCCGTAAAGACGCTCGACGGACGCAGTACGAAAGATGCGACGACTGCGCAGTTGCGCCAGATCGTCGTGCCGCGCGTCGTGGAAATGTTCCGCATGGCGAAATCGAAGATCATCGAAAACGTGCCGCGCGATTTGGTGCTCGGCGAAGTCGTCGTCACCGGCGGCGGCGCGCGTCTGCTCGGCATCGAACCGCTCGCCGAAGAAGTTTTCGGGCTGCCGGTGCGCGTGGGATTGCCGAGCGCAATCGCCGGGCTCACCGACGCGCTCAAGCAACCGGAATATGCAACGGCGATCGGTCTGGTATTATTCGGGCCGACCGGCGGCATCGAGCATCGCGAACACGTCAAACGCAGTCCGTCGGTCTTCAGCAAGATTCGCTCGTGGCTCGGCGACCTGTGGAACTAAATTCTGAATCTGAGCAACCCTCACTGTTTATGGAGGAAATCCTGACCATGGCTGATGCGAAGCGCTACGTCCCGGAACATGCCGCAACGATCAAAGTGATCGGTGTCGGCGGCGGCGGTTGCAACGCGGTGAACCGCATGATCGATGCCGGCCTGTCCGGCGTCGACTTTTTCGCGGTCAACTCGGACGTGCAAGCGCTGCGCAATTCCATGACCGAGAATACCGTGCAGATCGGCAGCAATCTGACTCGCGGGCTCGGAGCGGGAGCGAATCCGACGCTCGCGCGCGAAGCTGCGGAAGATTCGCGCGAAGACCTCGCGATGATCATCGACGGCGCCGATTTGGTGTTCATCACCGCCGGCATGGGCGGCGGAACCGGAACCGGCGCGGCGCCGGTGATTGCGGAAATCGCGCGCGAAACCGGCGCGCTGACGATTGCCGTCGTTACCAAACCGTTTGCGTTCGAAGGGCGCAAACGCATGCAAGCCGCCGAGCACGGCATCGCGGAGCTCGAAGCGAAAGTGGACACGCTGATTACGATCCCGAACGAGCGGATTCTGCAAGTCATCGAGAAGCGCACGCCGCTCAACGAGGCGTTCTCGTACGCCGACGACGTGCTGCGGCAAGGCATTCAGGGCATATCCGATCTGATCACGCAGCCCGGCTTGATCAACCTCGATTTTGCCGACGTGAAGACGATCATGACCGACGCGGGAAGCGCGATGATGGGCATCGGCGAGGGAAGCGGCGAGCACCGCGCGGCCGACGCCGCACAGAAAGCAATCGCGTCGCCGCTGCTCGAGACGACGATCGAGGGCGCGCGCGGCGTGATCTTCAACATCACCGGCGGCCCGGACATGGCGATGTACGAAGTGAACGAAGCGGCGGAAATGATCAGCCGCGCGGTGGACAACGACGCGCAGATCATCTTCGGCGCGAGCGTCGATCCGACGATGAGCGGCAAAGTCCGCGTGACCGTTTTGGCGGCCGGTTTCGGCACGTCGCGCAGTTATACGCGCGCGAGCACGTCCTTCAACTTCGCCGACGCTAAGATCGACGCGGTCGCGCCGCTGAACATGGACGATATCGAGGTACCCGCTTTCTTGCGGTACCGCGGTTAACATTCGCACGTCGAGTTGCAGCCTGAACGCGCCCCGGAATTTGCCGGGGCGCGTTTTTTCGGGAATGAAGGAGCAACCCGAGCCGCGGCGGGTACATTCATCGAGATGAAGTACGGTCGGTGGCTTTCACCCGCGCTTGCACTGGCTTGCGTGATTCTGCTCGGCAACGCGGCGCTCGCCAAACCCATCAACATCAGGCAGCGCGCCGAGTACGATTACGCGGAAGCGCTACGCAGCCATATCAAGCACGTCGTCGTCATCATTCAAGAGAACCGCAGCTTCGACAACATGTTTCACGGTTTTCCGGGTGCGGATACCGTCGACTACGGCCTGAGTCCTCATGGACGCGTAAGGCTGCATCCGGTGAGTCTGGGCTACCCGGCCGACGTCGACCACCAGCATCGAGCGTTCGTGCAAGAATATGACGACGGACGCATGGACGGCTGGGATCGCGTCGACACGCTTCCTCAGCAAAATCCGGATTTTCCGTACGCATACGTGCCGGAGGGCGAGATTCAGCCGTATTGGCAAATGGCTGAAGACTATACGCTCGCGGATCGTATGTTTCAATCGAACACGGGCCCGACGTTTCCCGCGCATTTGTACCTCATCGCCGGTCAGTCGGATTTCGCCGCCAACAATCCGAACGAATTGGAGACCTCACGCTTTGCGTGGGGTTGTGATTCGCCCCTCACGGCACGTGTAACGATGATCGCTCCCGACGGCAAGGAAGTTCCCGGCCCGTGGCCGTGTTACAACTTCGAAACCCTTGCGGACGTGGCGATGCCGCTTGGCGTCACGTGGCGGTATTACGCGCCTGGGTTGGATGAACTCGGCAATATCTGGTCCGCGTTCGATGCGATACGGCACATTCGCTACTCGCCGTACTGGGGCAACGTCGTGTCGCCGGAAACCGAGGTTTTGCGCGACGCGCGCCGCGCAGATCTTCCGAACATCACGTGGGTCGTTCCGACCGCGCGCAATTCCGATCATCCATTTCCGGTCTCACGCAGTCCGCGCGATCTCGGCATCGAGGGTGCCGTGTACGGTCCGGAGTGGGTTGCGTCGATCGTCAACTCGATAGGGCATAGTCCGCTGTGGAGTTCGACGGCGATTATCGTCGTGTGGGACGATTGGGGCGGCTGGTACGATCACGTCAAACCACCGCAATTGGATCGGATGGGTTTGGGATTTCGCGTCCCGATGATCGTCATCTCGCCGTGGGCGAAACGCCATTACGTTTCGCACGTGCAGCACGAGTTCGGCAGCATCGTGAAGTTCATGGAGACGGCATTCGATTTGCCGTCACTGCACACGACCGACGACCGTTCCGACGCGCTGCGCGATTGCTTCGATTTCTCGCAGCAGCCGGGGCGTTTCGAGCGGATCAACGTGCTGCGGCAAGCGGCGTTCTTCGAGGATCAGCCGGACGACGGGCCGCCGGACACGGACTTTTAGTGCGTGTCGGCCGTTGCGTCGTGCGCGCCGCGGATGTGCGCGAGCGGAATCGCGGCTAACGTTCCGCCTCGGCTTCCGATGATGAGCGTCTGACCCGCAACGATGGGCGAGGCAACGTTAAACGGCGTGCGCATGTCCTTCGAACCGAGGATGGCGCCGTTGGACGCGTCGACAGCCCACAAATAGCCGGAAAGATCGCCGAAATACAGCGTGCCGCCTGCATCCACGATGCCGCCCAAAACGGGTGCGTGGGTGTGCATGATCCACTTCACTTTGCCGGTTTTCGGATCGATGGCATGCATCGCGGACGCGAGCGAACTTCCCATGTAGAGCGTGCCGTCCGCAAGCAGCGGAATAGAGGCCTCATTTCGCTTCGGCAGCTCGCCGCTTTCGAGCTGCGTATCCCAAACGCGCTTCCCGGTTTTTGCGTCGATCGCGTACGCGCGAAAGATTGCCTGACGCTCCGTTTGTACCGGCGTTGCGGCGCTGGGGGGCATGACGTAGTTGCAGAAGATGAGCGGGCCGTCCGTTACCGGCGGGCAATCGCCGATCCCGGAAGCAAGCGGCGAGAACGATGATTTCCAAACGACCGACCCGTCTTTCGCGTTCAACATCCAAACCGCGTTTGCGTCGATGCCGCTGGTGACGAAACGTCCACCGGACATCGGGAGCGCGGCGACCATCGAAGCGATTGAGTGTAAGTTGCGATCGTAGAATACGCGTCCGCTTGCGGGATCGATGCCCATGACGTGTCCGGCACCGTTGTGATGCACGAGAATGCCGTCGATGATCGCGGGTGTCGGCATCCCGCTGCCGGGCAGCGGCACTTTCCATATCACTGCGCCGGTGCGGCGATCGAGCGCGATGAGCGCGCTCGGCGGTTTTCCGACGCGAATCGGATGCGACGGTGAAGACCCCTGCGGGCTGTTCTCATCGCCTTCGCCGACGATGACTGCGTTGCCGTACACAATGGGTGCCGACATGATCGGATTCGACGCGTGATAACTCCACAACGTTTTGCCGCTCTGCGGATCGATGGCGCTCACTACGCCGTTATTGTTTCCGACGTAGAGCACGCCGCCGGAAAGCGTTGGGCTAGACGAAAACGGGCCGCCGGTTTTTTTCGTCCACGACGCTTGCAAGTTGCCCGCGAGGGCGACGTTATTTCCGTCTTGCAGACGAAACTGCGTCCACTGTGCCGGCGCGTTTACGGGTAAGGTCGCGGCGCGAACGATCGCAAGCAGCGCAAAGAGCGAGCAAGCGCTTCCTACCGTCGCGGCAACCAAACGCGCCATCATGCGGCATATCTACCCTGGTAACCTGAGAAAACCATAAAAATGTCCGGACAGTGTGAAGACTGCGCAGAGCCACGCTCCCCCGAAGAGCGCGCCGCCCGCAACGTCGCTCAAGTAATGCGCGCCCAGCGCCAAACGTGACCACATGATGCCCAGTCCCCAGAGTGCGAGCAGCGCGGCAGCGAGCGCTGCTGCCCACGACGCCGGGATTTCGTGCGCGGCGATGACGGCCCAGCCGGTGAAGAAGACAATTGCCGTTGCCGAATGTCCGCTTGGATACGAATGACCAGCTTCGCGCCCGACGAGCCAGTAGTCGGGGCGCAGTCGCCTGAAGCGCGTTTTCGCAAATTCGACAATCATCTGCGAGACGATCTGCGAGAGCGTCATCATCAGCGGCATTACGAGCGACATCCGCAATGCGGCGAACGTCGCGATAGATAAAATGCAGAAAGCGGTCATCGCCGGGCTGCGTCCGGACAGCGCGAACAGCACCGCAATCGGCGTGAACTGGCCGCGAAAAAAGACGGCCTTCGCATCGATACGGCTGAGCGGCCGCTTCGACACGCGCAGACCGATGAACACGAAAAGCGCAAACAGCACGATCGCGACGGCGGCAAGCGGCAGCGCGCGCGTCACGGCGCCGTTTGCCGGTCGGACGGGACGAGCACGCGCAGCGCCTTCGGGGCGATGCGAAACGTCGCGGGCGTCTTTCCGAGCGCGTGTCCGTCGATGTTGAGCGGCTGCTTCGGCTTGGTTTTTAGCGAGATTTTTGGCGCCGAAAAGTAGTGCGCGCGATCGAGTTGCGTGTGATCGCCGCGCAGAAGCGCAGCGTTGGTTTCGATGACGTCACGCGATCTTTCGCCTGCAGCGGCAAAAAACGCAAGTTCACCGCTGCGAAGCGATGCTTGGGGCGTTACCGGTTGCCAACCGAAATATCTGCCGCTGGCGATGATGGCCTGGTGCGTGACGATTTTGAAGCGCTGCTTCTTCGATTTCACCCGGAGCTCGAACGGTTTGTCGTGCAAAAGCGAGCGGACCGCGGCAACAGCGTACGCAACGGGTCCGAGCACGCGTTTGAGCGCACGCGGCGTGCGATTTGCCGCGTCGGCGAGAAGTCCGATCGACGCGAAGTTTGCAAAGTACGTGCCGTTCACGATGCCGACGTCGACGCGGATTTCCCTACCATGTGCAATTGTCTCGATCGCCGCGCCGAGATCGTCTTTGATGCCCAAACTGTACGCAAAACTGTTGCCGGTTCCGGCCGGAACAACGGCTAGCGTGCTATCCGTATGCGCGAGTTCCGCGACCGCCGCGGTTTGGGTTCCGTCGCCGCCGACGACGACGATGAGCTTTGCGCCGGATTTCATGGCAGCGCGAATGCGTTTCTTGAGCGCCTTGCGCCGGCGTACCATGTGCGCCTCGACGATGCGCACGCCGTGTTGTGGTAATTCGTGTTGCAAACGCTGGTAGTACGCCAAGCCGTGGCGCGAACTAAGCCTGCAGACAATTGTCGCATCCCGCATAGTCGCCGTATTCCCGCTGACTAGCTGCAAATTGCACCTATGTTGCGTCCAAAAAATTGACTCATGTACATGTTGTCTCCGAATTATTTCCAAACTATTGACAACGTATGGTAAAAAATGGCTATCGGCGTTGGGCCTTTAGCACCAGCCAATTTTTGCTGTCGAAGCCGTTAGGGGAGCGGGTGTGACTGCAGCGGGTTATCGCATTTTCGACTCGATTGACTTCGCGTCCACTTCACCGGATGCAGAAGCGCTCCGCCGCGTACCGCGTGCGCTCGCGTTGCGTCACGACGTGTTGTCGCTTTCGAGCGAAGGCAATCAATTGACGATTTTACTTCCTGACGAAAGCGATCGCGACGTGATCGACCGCATTCGCCTCGTTACGGGCATGCACGTTAACGCGATTCGTGCGCCGCGCGATATCATTCGCGCGAAACTGTCGGCAGTCTATGCAGAGAGCGAAAGCGTCTCCGTACAGCACCTGTTGCACCGCGGAGATGAGGCTCCTGCGGTGCGGGCGCTCGACGAGATTCACGATACGGCAATACGGCGCGACGCTTCGGACATTCACGTGGAGCCGACGAAAAGCGGCGGACGAGTGCGCCAGCGCGTGGACGGCATTCTGGTCGAATCGAAGACGCTGACGGCCGACGTCTACGGACAGGTTGTCTCTCGCATGAAATTGCTCGCCGGCATGGATATCGCGGATCGCCGGCAGCCCCAGGATGGACGCTACGCAATCGAGCGCGCAGGCCGATCGATAGACGCGCGGGTCAGTTCGATGCCGACGCTGCTTGGTGAAAAGCTGGTGGTACGTCTGCTCGATCACCATGTGCGCATTCCAACCCTGGAATCCCTCGGCATGCCGCAGCGCACGCTGCCGCGATTTCGTCGTGTCGTGCACGCGCCGCACGGATTTGTCGTCGTATGCGGGCCGACGGGGAGCGGAAAAACGACGACGCTGTATGCCGCGATGGCCGAACGCAATTTGGAGTCGCAGAATTTGTGCAGTGTCGAAGATCCGGTCGAAGTGCGAATTCCCGGCGTTGCGCAGGTGCAAGTGAACGCGCGCGCAGGCGTGACGTTCGCCTCGGCACTGCGCGCATTTTTGAGGCAAGACCCGAACGTCATCATGGTGGGCGAAATGCGCGATGAAGAAACCGCCGGAGTCGCCGCTTCCGCATCACTGAGTGGACAACTCGTCTTTACGACGCTGCACAGCAACGACGCGCCGAAGGCGATCGACCGTCTCATCGAACTGGGCGTAGCGCGCCACACGATAGCAGCGGGACTGTCAGCCATCGTCGCCCAGCGCTTGGTTCGCCGGCTTTGCGAGAGTTGCCGAACGGGGTTCGAAGTCGACGACCCGCTTGCGCGCGAGTTCGGCATGCGCGCCGGCGTGCACGCCTACCGTGCGGGTGGCTGTCGCGCGTGTAACGGCACCGGTTACGCCGGGCGCATTGCGATCTTCGAGTCCGTGTTCATCGACGATACGATGCGCCGCTGCATCGCGGACGGCAGGCCCAGCGTGTCGTTCGCGGATCTTGCGCGTGAAAGCGGATACGAACCGATGCTGGCGCACGGGATACGGCGCATCATGGACGGTGAAACGACGCTCGACGAATTGCGTCGAGTGCTCGTCGTTGAAGGCGCCGCATGACGGCTGCGCTCGGGCCTGTGCGGCTCAGCGAAGTGCTCCGCATCGCGCGGTTGCGCAATGCATCCGATGTGCATCTCGGAGCCGGTTTTCCGCCGGTGCTGCGCGTCGACGGTGCGTTGGAAACGCAGCAAACACTTCTACCGACGCGCGAGGAAGTCGACGCCGTTGCTGCATCGCTACTCGGTGAAACTGCGCGCGAAATGCTTGCGCGCGCAGGTGACGTGACGATCAGCAAGCACGTGGAAGACGTCGGACGCATACGGGTACATGCCTATCGCTCGGCTAACGGCACCTCGCTCGCGATTCGTTTGCTGGCTTGCGGCGTGCCGAGTTTGGAGTCGCTGCATCTGCCGCCCGTCGTCGCGTCGTTTGCAGAGCGGCCGCACGGGCTCGTGATTTTCGCGGGCCCTACCGGAAGCGGCAAGTCCACCGCGCTCGCGTCAATCGTCGACCGCATCAACCGCGGGCAAGCGCGCCACGTGATAACCATCGAGGATCCCATCGAGTACGAGCACCGCTCGAATCGAAGCGTCGTGAGCCAACGCGAGCTGGGCCGCGACGTTTCTACGTATGCAGACGCCGTTCGCGGAGCGCTTCGCAGTGACCCGGACGTCGTTCTAATCGGCGAAATGCGCGACGCGGACACCATGCGCGCGGCATTGAACGCGGCTGAAACGGGACATTTGATTCTCACGACACTCCATACCGGCGATGCGGCGGAAACCGTCGATCGCATCGTGGGCGTATTCGACGGCGACAAACACGAGCAGATTCGGATGCAGCTGGCTCAAACGCTCGTAGCAGTCGTGTGCATGCGGTTGTTGCCGCGCGCAAGCGGACAAGGGCGCCGGTGCGCAGCGGAAGTACTCGTCGCGAACGACGCCGTGCGGAACGTCATTCGCGACGGCAAGACGCACCAAATCCGCAATATCATTTCTACGAGCCGCCAATCCGGAATGCAGACGCTCGAGGCGCATCTTTCGGAACTGGTCGCGCGCCGCGAGATATTGCTCGATCATGCGCGCTTGGCTACTGAGCGGCCGGACGAGCTGCGCCCATCAGATCGGACGCTGACCTAAACTGATGCCGTCGCTCTATTACTACACGGCGCGCGACGTGCAGGGCGCCTTCGTTCGTGGTTCGATTGAGGCGAGCACAAGCTCGGCTGCTTTGTCCAGCCTGCGTACGCGCGCGCTTTACGTCACCTCCCTGGAAAGCGCAGCCGGCGCGCGCGGCACGATTGCCGCTGCGCTCCAGATTGGCAGCATTTCGCGCAAA
Organism: Vulcanimicrobiaceae bacterium; assembly: GCA_035294905.1. Lineage (GTDB taxonomy): Bacteria > Vulcanimicrobiota > Vulcanimicrobiia > Vulcanimicrobiales > Vulcanimicrobiaceae > DATGJX01. The sequence continues at coordinate 17,795 of DATGJX010000238.1, forward strand.
AGTTTGGTCGCGTTTTTCCGCTCCTTCGCAACGCTCATTCGCGCGGGCGTGCCGATGCGGCGTTCACTCGACGTCACGATCGAAGAGTGCGGCGACGCGCGTTTACGTGAGGCCCTGCGATCCGTCGTATGCGACATCGAGAACGGCTTGGCACTTAGCGACGCCATGGCACGGCATCCAAAAGAGTTTCCACGGTTGTTCGTCGCGATGATACGCGCGGGTGAGCTCGGAGGGGTGCTCGACGACGTGCTGGAGCGAATAGCCGGCCTGGTCGAGCGGGACCACGCTGCACGTAAACGGGTGGCGGCGGCGCTTACGTATCCCGCTATCGTTGCGTCTGCGGCGGTTGCGCTCGTTCTTTTCCTCATCACCACCATCGTGCCGATGTTCCGGCAGATGTACGAGCAAATGCACGTTCCGCTGCCTGCAATCACAGCTGGGTTGATAATGCTTGGCACGTCGCTGCGCTCGCCCATCGTATGGATTGCCTTCGCTCTTGTAGTCCTGGCGCTGACGTTATCGTTGATCAGATTGCGCAATTCCGAACATGGGGCGCTGATGATCGAATCCGTTGTGCATTCGTTGCCGATCGCGGGAGCGATTGCGCGTAAGTCCACAATCGCGCGCTTTGCGCGCATGCTGGGGACACTGCTTCGCTCCGGCGTCGGTCTGATTGCAGCGCTCGAGGTGGTAACCGACGTAATCACGAGCGCGCGCTTCCGGCAGAGCATCAGCGATTTGCTTAAGGCGCTGCGCGAGGGTGCGACGGTGTCCGATCCGCTTGCGGCCACCGGGCTCTACGAGCCAATGTTCGTGCAGATGCTGCGAGTCGGGGAAGAAACGGGCGCACTCGACGCGATGCTGCTGCGTATTGCGGAGTACTACGACCTCGACGTCGAGACGTCGCTGACCGCGCTCGGTTCCATGCTGGAGCCTGCCATGATCTTGGGCTTGGGCGGCGCCGTCGGGTTTATCGTTGCTGCAGTCTTCATACCACTCTACACGTTGATTGGAAACATCAAATGATCGCATCGGGCGCAGAGCTGGAATTCTGGCTGAACGAACGTACGAAAGAGAACCGGGATCGTCTGTTTGCGCGTTATCAGGTCTTGTGCGCGCGCGCGGCACGAAAGTTTCGGCGGAGCGGTATCGATCGCGCCGATTTGGAGCAGATTGCCGCAATCGGACTCATCAAGGCGTGCGATCGATACGACGGACGGCTTAAGACGCCGTTCGAGGCTTTTTCTTGGCTGTTCATCGTCGGGGAATTGATGCACTACGTACGCGACCAAGAGCGGCTCGTGCGCGTTCCGCGGCGCGTCCGCGAGCTGGAACGTCGCTACCAGCAAGCACACGATGCTTTCGTTGCGGAGCATCACCGCGAAGCCTCGATGTACGAGGTGGCGCGTGCGATGCAGCTCACGCTGCGAGAACTGGAAGAACTGTGTGTATACCGGGCACGCTGCGTTACCGAGTCGCTGGATGCACTGAAACCGCACCAGTTGCAGCCGTACAGCTACACGCTTGAAGAGCGCGAGGATAGCCTGCTGGCGGAGGCGGCGCTTGCGTGCCTTACGCAAACGGAGCGCGCGATTATCTTGGCTTTGTACGCGAAGGGCTACAGCCAGGTGGAGGTGTCCGAGCGGATGGGGTATTCGCGGCGGCATGTCTCGCGGCTGCACCGCGCGGCGCTTCGAAAGATGCAGCCGATTTGGGGCGGCCCGGAAGTCCCACAAATCGCGCAACTGGGCACTTGCCAATGAACACGGCTCCTTGGAGAACACATGAAGCAGCAGCAGCGCGGTTTTACGCTCCTGGAAATGATGGTCGTCGTTGCAATCATCGCGATCCTGGCGGCAATTTTGATTCCGAACTTCACCCATGCGCGCGCTCAGGCGGCAACGTCGGCCTGCATGAGCAATCTCAAGAGTATCGCGACGGCGATGGAGCTGTACTACACGGATAACCAGTCCTACCCCACGGCCAACGATGCCGACATCGCAACACTTGGGCTCGGCACCTACATGGGCAATCAAAAACCGGTCGATCCGGCTGGAACGGGTGCGTACAAGGTTACTTCAAACGAAACCGGCGGCGTCTGGTCCTATCAGATTTGGTGTCCGGGGGCGCACGATCCGACCACACTTACCGCGATTGCGAACGGAAACACGACCAACACGACAATCGAATACGACAGTGCGCAAGGGATGAAAACGTCGAGCGGGCAGGGTGTGCCCTAGATGTTCGACCCCATCTCGCAAGGGCTCGCCGCGGTGAGCACGCGGAATGCATACGCGCCCGCGCTGATCTTCGCAGCCGGTGCCGTAACGAGCGTCGGCCCGTGTGTCGCGCCGCGTTTCATTGCCGTCGCGGGGCTGGCGGCCGGTAAATCACGCAAAGACACCATTCTCCTCGCATGCGCTTTCGTGGCCGGATTGACCGCGACGTATGCGGCATTCGGCGCGGTATCTTCGCTGCTTGGGCGGGCAACGCAGTTTTCGACGTACACGTACATTGGAGTTGCAATCGCGCTGGCTTTGGGCGGCGTTGCGACACTCTGGCGTGAAGAGCGGACGTGCCGGCACGTGCACGAGCGGGCGGCTAGCGTGAGTGCGGGGGGCGCTCTACTCCTCGGCGCGTCGTTCGCACTCGTACTCTCTCCCTGTTGTACGCCGGTCGTCCTCGGAATTCTGGCGTACACAGCATCGGCTGGAAGCGCCGCGTACGCCAGCGCGCTCCTCGCATCGTACGCCGTGGGTCACGCGCTGCCGATTGCCGCAGTCGCTATGGGTATGCACAAAGTCACGAGTTTACTGCAGCGCCACTCGGTACGACAGGCCGCCGCAGTCGTCGGCGGGACGCTCATGCTCGGACTCGCCGGCTTTTACGCGGTACTGGCATGAGCCGGGAGATTCCACGTCCGCGGCGGTTCGTCATCGCAGCATTGGCGTTGATCGGCGCCGCAGTGTTGTTCCGCGCGCAAATTGCGCAAGCGTTGATCATCCGCGGCGACGACTATATGTATCGCGGGAATCGGGCCGCCGCGCTCGAGCGCTATGGACGGGCGCTTTGGATTCTGCCGTCGTCGCAGACTGCTGCCGACCGCTATGTGTTCGTCAGCATGGAGCGGCAGACGCCCCAAGCGCGGCACGCTGCATTACTCGTCGCAAATCGATATCTTTCGGCATGTCCGCATGACGCGGTGCTCCTTTCGGATCGCGCGCTCTGGTATTTGCACGCGCGCCGATATACTGATGCGCAGCGCGATTTCACTGCTGCTGCGGATGCGACGCATTCGGTCACGGATTATCTGTTTGCCGGCTACGCTGCGGAACACGCTCGCAATCACCGAGCAGCCGTGCGGCTCTGGAAGTCTGCGCTGCTAGCGCGGCCGGGATACCGTCCGGCAGTTATCGCTCTTGCGGAGCATCGCCAATGACGCACGTCTTGTTGTGCGCATGCATCGTGCTTTGCGTGAACTGCGCATACATTCTCGCAGCGTATGCTGCAGCTGCGCGATACGGCATCCCCCTTTCTTTCCGAGGCGGCGGCGCGGCGGTGCTGGCCCTGGGAACCGCCGTCGAGATGGCAGCGATGCAGCATACGGATGCGCGCACGTTCGGCATGATGCTCATCGCCTTCGGTGCGGTCGTCGTGTCTGCGGCTTGCGATGCCGCGTGCGGGTATGTCTTTGATGCCTTAACTATGCCCTGTGCAGCGATCATGTTCGGCATTGCCGGCGTATTCGGAACGCTCAACCCGTTTCTTCTGGGCGTCGCTGCTTGCGGAGGATCGCTGGCGTTTCTGCATCTCATTACGCGCGGCCGCGGCCTTGGACTGGGCGACGTGAAATTGGCGTGCTGCATCGGCGGCGCTGCGGGCGCGCTCGGCGGAATAGAGGCGCTCGGCATTGCATTCGTGCTGGGCGGCGCGTACGCGTCCATTTTGCTGGTGCTCAAACGCGCGCAGCGAGGTCAGGAACTTCGCTTTGCGCCTTACATGGCCGCCGGCATGGCAGTCGTCGCATTGCACGGAGTGTTCTCATGACCGCGCACACACTGCCGCTCGGCGTCGACATCGGTACGACTCGCGTGCGCGTCGTCGAAGCGGAATGCACCGCGCAGGGACCTCGAATCCGTGCCGTGGCGGTTCGGGACGTGTCGAGCGGATCTTCGAGTTCCGGCGCGCTCGAGCACCCTGAATACGTTGCGGCGCTCATCGAGGATGCGCTGCACGAGCTTGGAACCTCGCAGCGCAAGTGCGTCGGTGCGATCGGCGAACCCGACGCCCTTCTGCGTCCGCTAAGGTTTCCAAAGATGACCAGCATCGAACGTGAGCGAGCCGCTCGGTTTGAAGCGCAGCGGTTCGTCGAATATCCGGTGGACGAGGCCGTGATCCGCGTTCACGCGATGGATGCATCAGCCGGTCTGTGGGCGCTCGGCATTGCACGGGAGTCCGCCGTCATGACGCGCGTAGGCGCGCTTCGGGCCGCCGGTCTGAAGCCCATCGCGATGGATCATGAAGCGTGCGCGCTGGCCCGAGCATTGCCTGGTTTCGATGCGATTGTCGATCTCGGACATCAGCGAGCGAGCTTGCACGTCTTCAATCGAGAAACGCCGATTACGCTGCAAGCGTACAATGGCGGAGCAGATATTACGCGTGCGATCGAACGCGAGCTCTCGCTCGACGTGCAAACGGCGGAGAAACGGAAGCGCATTCTGGGTACGGCAGGCGCCGGAGAACGTGCGCGCGCCGCGTTGACGTCGGATATCGCCTCGCTCATTCACACGGCGCGTGCGACCCATGCGGTGAGCAGGATCGCGCTGGTCGGAAACGCGGCGCGGCTTGCGGGTTTCGAAATAGATCTGGAATCTGCCACGGGAGCGCTGTGCGAGACGCCGGTCAGCGAAGCACTGCGCGGACCGAGTTATCCCGACGACGTGATTCGTTCGAGTGCACCGGACTGGACGCTGGCGGCCGGGCTCGCACTTTGGAGCATCAACTAGTGCGTTTCGATTATCTGCACTCGCCCAAACCGATGCTCGTCGCCCGCATCTTGGAGGTACGCGTTCCGGAGCGATTCCACAGCGCGCTCTTCGCACTTGCCGGAGCGCTCGCGGTCGTTGCCGGTGCCTGGGGAATCGACGCGTATCGTCTGCGCGAAGCACTACGCATACAGGCGGTCTATCAGCAGCATTTCGACCAGGCCGATAGCGCTTTGAAACAGACCGACGTTTACTACGGCCGCGTGAGGACGATCGTCGACCTCGATCGTCGCGTACGCGAGATCGCGGCTTCGGGCGATTCGGACGCGCGCACGCTCGCGGAAATTGCGAACGGCTTGCCGCAGCACGCATGGCTTACGGGCATTTCGCATGATGCCGGCGGCCTGGCGCTGGACGGTCGCGCGAAAGATCTTTCGGTCGTGAGCCGAGTGATATACGGTTTGATGCAGACCAGAGACTTACGCAGCCCCTCGCTCGTCAGCGTTGCGGCTGACAACGAGCACGGCCTCTATGCCGGCATGAAGTACGAGATTCACGTCGACGGAGCGGCGCAATGAAACTCGAAATGCGTTTTCGCGCCGGTGACGACGTTCGCGCACTCTGGCTGCTCGCGATCGGTGTGCTGCTTTGCGGTTCGGTTTACGTGCAGTTGAGATTTCAAACGGCAATCCGCGCTGCCCACGATCGTACTGAATTTCTCTACCGTCAAACCGTGGCCGACATGCGGATCATCGGCCAGGCTTCGAGTCTGCACCGGATACAAGCGCAGGCGGAGCGCGATCTAGCGCGCGTATCTCGAGAACCGTCGCTCTCAGCGGTTACTGCAGATTTGCTCGATACGCTGCACGGTTCCGCAACCGCCTTCCATACGACCGTCCTGGAACTGCAGCCGGCACAAGCCCAAGCGGCTGCCCAGGAGCTGCAGGCGGTTCCGATTACCATTCGCGTGCGTGGGAGGTTCCGCAACATTCTCGAGTTTGTCGAGGACCTCTCGCATCATGCAACGTTGGTTCGGGTTTCGGACACCGAAATGACTGTGTCTAACGATGCAGGTCCAAACGAGGCGGAGCCGCGCCTGGATGCGACGATTCACGCGACGCTTTATCGTCTGACGATACCCCCGAAGGAGGTTCGCGTTGCGACCGCTGGATGACGCACGTCGCCGCAGACTGCTGACCTGGTCCGCGCTCTGCTGCGCGGTATCACTGTGCCTTGCGCCGATAGCCGGCCGTTCCTCGTTTGAACTTGCCGGCGAGCGGGCCGCTTTCAATTCGCGCTTCACGACGCCCACACTTCAGCCGATTTGGACGCCGAAACCGGTTTCCATCGCCCGCGATCCGTTCATGCCGGAGGCCGGCATGCAGGTGACGCAAGACGATCCAATCGGCTTTATGTTGCCGCCAAATCGGGGCGCTGCCGGAACGCCATTACAAGCCGGCGCGTTTGAAACGCCGCGCGTGAGCGCGGTGGTGGTCGGAGCGTCGCCTCGTGCGCTGGTCGATGACGGCACGCAGGTCCGGGTGGTGGCAATCGGCGATATGCTTGCGGGCTCTCGCGTGATCGCAATCGACCAGAGCGGCGTGCACCTGCAAACGGGCGCGGTATTGAGCGTTGCGGAGGAACGCCTGTGAAACGCATCATCGCTGCAATAGTGCTCGCGCTGACGATGGCGTTGCCCTGCGCAGCTCGAGCACCGCTTATCAGCATCGATGTCCACGAGGCTGATCTGGGCGACGTCATCGCCTTGCTTGCCGCCGAATCCGGAACGAATATCGTGGCCGATGCCTCCATTCGGCCGGAAAAGGTGACGCTGCACTTGCACGACGTCACGTTTCAAGATGCGCTGACAGTATTGGTGGAGTCGCACGATTTGCAGGTGCGCAGGCAAGACGGAATCCTGATTGTCGGCACGAGCGAATCGATGAACAAGCGTTACGGCGATACGACGGACCCGCGAAGCGCTAGAACGGTCGTTCTGGCGCTCACAAACGCAAGTCCCGACGACGTCGCCAAAGAAATCGCAAGCGGACTTCCCGACGGTACGGTAATCGTTCCCGACAAACGCACGTCGAGCGTCATCGTAACCGGAAACAGCGACACGATTAACCGCGCCAGAGAATTGGTTGTCGCGCTCGACGCGCCCGCATACTCGGCGCACTCCGGTAACCTGGCCCACGTGTATCAACTCCGCTATCTGAAACCCAGCGAGATACTTTCATCACTGAAAGGCGTGCTGCCCGACGGCTCGTACGTAGCGGACGACGCACAGAATGCGATGGTGGTGAGCGGGAATGAAGAAGTGCAGCACACGGCAGCGCAGTTCTTGCGAAGCATGGACGTGCCAAGTCCGCAAGTGCTCTTCGAAGTCCGAGTTGCCGACCTCGAACCCATCAACAATCAGAGCGACGTCGGCGTGGAGTTCGGCGGCTACGATCTGACCGGTCAGCCGATTAGCGGCGCGACGACATATGCGTTTGCCAAGAATTCGATCGCCATCAACGCCCGTCTGAACGCGCTGGTGAGCGAGGGGCGCGCTCAGATTCTGGCGACGCCGAAACTCGTCACGCTGAACAACAAAGAAGCCGATCTCCTCATCGGCCAAACGTATCCCGTCGTCTATTACGACGCACGTTTGGGTGGACAGCAAGTGCAGTTCGTGGACGTCGGCGTGAAACTGCGCCTAACGCCGACGATCGGCGCCGACGGCAGCGTGACTGCGGAGATGCATCCCGAGTACAGCGCGATTCAAGGCTTCGTCGGCGGATATCCGGTAATTGCCAATCGCAAAGTCGATTCGACGCTGAGGGTCAAAGATAACCAGACCATCGTGCTTGGCGGTCTGCTGCGGGACATAGACTCGGAGACGATCACGAAAGTTCCGTTTCTTGCCGACATCCCGGTGTTCGGCAAGATCTTTCAAAACCGCGAACATACGCACACGCGTGACGAAGTGGTATTCCTCATCACGCCGCACGTCATCTTTCCGAATTCACCCGTGCCGAACAAGTAGTTCAGTCGGAATCCTCGAGCGGTGCGTCCTCGGACTCACCTTCGTCGAAGAATTCTGCGTCCTCTTCGCGATTGAGATCGCGGCTGGTTGAGCCTTTCGGCTTCACGTCGTGTGGAATGCGCCGGTTCGGCGCGCCGATGTTGCGATCCATCATCCTTACCGGGGGACTCGCCGTGTTTCGGCGAGTCCCCTCATCTCTTCGGCTCGTGGAGGTGCGACTAGCGTCTTGCTTCGGCGTGCTGCATATGCCGCCGTTCCCCGCGGGTCATTGATTCCTCGAACAGATGCAGCATCGCTTCATTAAATTTCGGAATATCGTCGGGCTTACGGCTCGTGGTCAAATTTTGATCCGTGACGTTGACTTCATCCAGCCAATGGCCGCCGGCATTACGGATATCGGTATGCAATGACGGCCATGATGTGATGCGCCGTCCTCGCACGACGTCCGCTTCGACCAGCATCCAAGGTGCATGACAAATTGCGGCAACGGGTTTGCCTTCGTCGAAAAAGGCCCTGACGAATTCTACCGCTTTGGGGATCGTGCGAAGCTGATCCGCATTTGCGACACCGCCCGGAAGCATCAGCGCGTCGAATTCATTGGCGTTTGCGCGGTCGAGCGGCATATTTACCGCAAAGCGATCCGCTTTGTCGTGATGTTTTGCGCCTTGTACGTGGCGCTCGCTGGGAGAAATGAGCACCGTCTGCGCACCGGCTTGTTGCAGTGCTTTGCGCGGCTCCGTCATCTCCGCTTGTTCAAACATGTCCGCAGCCAAAATAGCCACGCGCATGCCTTCTAATCGATTCGTCGTAGCCATGCGTTCGGAGTACCCGCCACTATTACCAAATAAACGGT
>DATGJX010000239.1:0-13355 GCA_035294905.1 Vulcanimicrobiaceae bacterium
CGAGCGATAGGGATCGCAGTATGACCACTACCGGTACAGTTGTACGCCGGCAACCTCGGGCGTATCGCGCGATTGCAACACGCGCACGCGAACCTCCGAGGCGGTAACAGGACGGGGTAACTTCAGCAAGCGCTTATAGCCGATCGTCGTCCCCTGGGCGATTTGCTTCCACGCGCCGTGCACGTTTGCTTCCACGACGAACTGCTCCACGCGCTGTCCGTCCTCGATGCGTTCTTGCAAAGCGACCGATCCGAACGTCACCGGCTTTGGTGCGTGGATCGCGACACCGTTTGCGGCAGCCAGAGGCCGACCGAATTCGTTGCGGATCCAGGCGCCGAGTTCATGCAGCCGGGCCACGTCGCGCACATCCAGCAAACCTTGCGTGTTCGGCGGAACGTCGAGTAGCAGAACGCAATTGCGGCCGACGGAATCATAGTACATCGTTTGCAATGCAGCCAGCGTCCTGGGATAGTCCGCCGGATGCCAGAACCACACGGACCCGTTGTCGCTCGGATCGGAGTGGTGTTCGATGGTCGCATCACATTCGGACGGGTACCAGCGCAGCTGCCGCGTTTTCGGATTGGTCAAGTCGCTGCGGCCGCCGAGGTTCGCCGCCGATTCGTCGGTCAATTTGCCTTGGTCCGGCGTGGGTTGCCCGGTGGTGGTAAACGCGACCACGCTCCACTGCGTTTTCCGCGCGATGCCGTCCTCATTGCCGACCCAATTGACGTCCGGCCCGTTGAAGATCACCGCGTTCGGTTGCAGCGTGCGAACGAGTTCATACCAATCCGCGAACGCGTACGGCTCGGAGCGATTCGTCGGATTGGCGCCGTCGAACCATACTTCTTGAACTGGCCCGTACTGCGTGAGCAGCTCGTACAGCGTGTTCAGATAATACCGGTTGTAGTCGTCGAGCGAGAAACGAAAAAAGCGCTTGGGACGCCGGTCGTCGCCTTTGACCAGCGTCGGAATCAGCGTCGGGCGGAATTTGCTGCCGTTTGCGTACCGTCCGCCCGGAAGCGCTTCGTGTATATCCGCCGGCGACAGATAAAAACCGACGCCAATGCCATATTTACGCGCCGCCGCTACGAAACTGCCCACGATATCGCCATGCCCGTTGCGCCAACGCGAGTGTTTGATAGACTGCGTCGTGTAGCGCGACGGCCAAAGCACCATGCCGTCGTGATGCTTTGCTACGAGAACGACTTTGGTTATACCGGCATCTTTGAACGCGCGCATCCACTGATCGGGATCGAACTTCATCGGATTCACGATCGACGGTGACTCCTTGCCCGTTCCCCACTCACGGCCGTCATACGTATTCGGGCCGAAATGAATGAAGGCGATGAAGTCTTGCCGCTGCCACGCGAGCTGGCGGGCAGTCGGCGCAACGTGCGCGGCATTTCGCACGACGGTTTCCGCGTTTTGCCCTGAAAACACAGCGATTGCGGCAACGGCGAGCAGTGCAACGAAGCGAAGCATATGGCGACTCCTACACAGCGTTTGGCACCGGGACCGTGAGGCCCCAGGTGTAGTTCGGTTTAGGTCCCAGCGTAAACTCGAGCGTGCCGCCGGCGACGATTTCAGCGTGCGTAACCCAGGCGCGATCTAGAGGTTTTCCGTTGAGCGCTGCCGACTGAACATACATGTTTTCCGGCGAGTTGTTCGGCGCAACAATCGTAAAGCTTCCGCCGCGGTAGTACGCCGGATCGAGCTGAATCGTGGCTTTGCGAAAGAGCGGGGCGCCGATAACGTAGACGTTGCTTCCAGGGCACACTTGGTAGAATCCAAACGCGCTGATGACGTACCACGCCGACATTTGCCCAACGTCGTCGTTGCCGCAGATGCCGTCGACGCCATCGTGGTACGCTTGGTTGAGAATGGTGCGCACCCACTTTTGCGTCAGCCACGGTTTACGCGCGTACGCAAATAGATACGCCATGTGATGAACCGGCTCGTTTGCATGATTGTAGTAGCTGTTCCAGCCGAAGTTCCGCGGTGATTTCTCGAACGTGTCCTCGAGGACGCCGACGAAGCGCTCCGCACCCATCAACTCGATGAGCCCGTAGACGTCGTGCGGCGCAAACCAGGTCGCTTGCAACGGATCGCTTTCCGACGTGCCGGAACGATCGAAGTCCAACTCGCCATGCCAGGGAATGAAGCGCCCCTTCTCGTCTTTGGCGCGCATGAAGCCGACGGCTGGGTCCCAGACGTTCCGGTAATTTCTGCTGCGTTCGAAGAACATCCGTGCGTCTTCATCTCTTCCGAGCAGCTGCGCAAAGCGTCCGCAGCACCAGTCGAAATACGCATCGTCGAGCGTCCACGAAAGTTCGCCCGGCACCCATCCGTGCTTCATGTAGAAGCCGTTGCTTTCGCGGTTCGTGTGCTTGTCATCGCCGCTTGCCGTTTGACGGCATGCTGCATACGCGCGCTCGGCGTCGAAGCCTCGGATGCCCTTCGCGTAGGCATCGACGATCACAGCGGTCGCGGGATCCCCGTCCATCACGTCGCTGTACGAATTCAAAAATTCCCACCGCGTGAGGTAGCCCCTGCCGCTTGCGCGCGCGAGTTCGATGAGCGTGTTGATCTCGTCGTTGACCATGCTTGGTCGAAGCATTGTCATCAGCGGAAACTCTGCGCGAAAGACGTCCCACCCGCTGAAAATCGTTCGGTAGCTATAGCCGGCGGCGCGTGAGATTTTCCAATCCGCGCCGGTGTACAGCCCGTCGACGTCGCTGACGATCCGCGGGTCGATGGACGCGTGGTAGAGCGCCGTGGTGAATATCGCGCGTTCCCGCGGCGTCGCGCCGTCGATTCCTGCGACGGAGAGCGCGTCGTTCCACAAGGCATACGCGCCGTTGCGTACCGCGTCGAAATCCCAACCCGGAATGTCGCGTTGCAGATTTTTACGGGCGCCCTCGATACCGACGAACGAGATGGCCGCCTTCACCAGAATCGCTTCACGCGGCGCAGTTGCAAATTCCGTGAAAAAGGTGCCGCGCCGTCCTTGCCAGCCGTTCGCACCGCGCAACACCTTTGCATTGGCGACCCGTTCGTAGAAGTCCGCGGTGCTGAAATAGTCGCCGGTGCAGTTGTCGTAGCCGGGAATATTTCCAAACTCTTTGTTTTCGACTGTCCGCATGTAATCGCCGCTCGGCAGATCGATGCTGATGATACCGACGTTCTCGAGTTTGCGCGAGAACTCCATCCGGAAGTAGACGGTATAGTTGCCGCCGCCACCGCCGTCGCCCCAGCCGCCGTCGGCGTCGGTGCATTTCATCCACCCTTCGATCGAGTGCGGATCGACGACCTCGACGTATTCACTGGTCGCGCTGCCCGCCACGCGGTGGCCCAGATCGACGTGGATACGCGAGAGATCCGATTGCGGAAACGTCATGCGGAGCATGCCGGTGCGCGGCGCCGCAGTCAGCTCCGTACGAATATCATATTTGTCGAGTGTAACCGCGTAATACCCGGCCTTCGCAACTTCGCTCGCATGACGGAAGGGCGAACGCCACCCTTCGCCCGGATGCGTGACGCGGCCGGCTGCGTACCGTAGCGGCCCGGTTGACGGCATCACCTGCAAATTCCCAAGGTCGCCGTACCAGCCAACCCCGCTCATGTGCGTGAAGCTGAAGCCTTCGATCGTCGGATTGTCGTACGAATATCCGGGACCGTTGTCGCCGCCGGTGATCGTGTCCGGGCTCAGCTGCACGAGGCCAAACGGTGTTGCAGCTCCGGGAAACGTTTTGCCTTCGCCGAGCTTTCGGCTCGTGCTGGCTCCGATGATCGGGTTGATGAACGATGCGGCGTCGCCCTCGATCGCCCAAGCGTCCGGCGCACGAAAAGGCGCCGCTGCGGCGGTGAACGCTGCGGCGGCGGAGAGTGCGGCAAATTCCCGTCGGTTGATTTTCAAGTCTATTCGGTTGCATATGTCAGCGGCGACAGCGTGATGTCGGCCTGACCGCCTGCTCCCGTAATCGCCGGAGCCTGCGACTTGTTTCCGGGCGGCGACGCTTCGAACATATGGTAGTCGAAACTCGCAGCATAAACGTCCACCGTATTTCCCGTGCCGCCTGACGATAAAAGCGTCGGCCTCGAGGTTGAACTCGACGTCTGGCACCCACTGCCGCTGCACGGACCCAACGTGTCGGGCACGGTGTAGGTCAGCGTGCCGGTGCCTTTCAACGGGCCAACGGTGTAATACGTGGACTGCTGCGTGTCATAAATGTACACCATCGTTTCAACGATGCGCGGATCGCTTGGAACGGTAATCGTTCCACTGCCTCCACCCTTGCCGTCGCTCGTAAATGTCGGCGCGGACAGGTTCGGCAGCGGAGTGGTGTTGTTGAGCGAAGCCGTTGCGCTGTACGACGCCGACGACGCGTTGGCGGCTTGGATGTTGACTTTCAAGGTGTAGCTGCCCGCAACCGGCGTCACTTCAAACGCCGTAAATCCTTGCAGATATCCGGCGAATCCGCTCGGGTACGTGCCGTCGTTAAAAAATGGATATGCCGGCGGACCGCCGAGGTAGACGGGCGGTCCGCTCGCACCCGCGACGGCACTCGGGAAGATGTTCGCCTGCGAGTAAAACGGCTCCGGATAAGCGGGGTAGTTCGGTGTCGTAAAGCCGAGTTTGTATGTTCCGCAAGCCTCATTATCGATGGCACCCGCATAATATGCCGGCGCACCTTCGGTTTCGTTAAGGGGCTGGATTCCATACGAAAACACGCCGCCGGACTGTCCGAACGTCAAGGGCAGCGGAGTGCTGACGGGATTCGGATTTTGCGGATTGCCGCTGATGTGGTTCGTCCCTGCGTCCCCTCCGGCCGTAAAGACGCCGTACTGACACTGCGGCGTAACGTTCGGCGGCGTCGAGCCGGCCGTATCGGTGAAACCCGACGGTCCCGTGATGACCGGCGTGTTAACGAGCGTCGCGGAGTCGCCGTTTGATTGACGGAACGTTTCGACGGTGTTCAGGCCGATTTTGTTGCCGTCGAACCCGACGTTCATCGTTCCGACTGCGAATTGCAGTTTGCCGATCGAGGACAGTGGGACTTGGCTCGGCGGCGTCACTTGAGAGATGCCGTTGGCGTTGCAAGCGGACAGTACTAGCGTCCCCACGATGGCGGCGAGAAACGGATAACGCTTCATGATCATAACTCCCATTATTCGTGGATTTTCAAGTACAGGTAGTACGTCCGCCCAACGTTATAGGGAATGTTGAAGTACGGGTCGAGCCCGTGGAAAGCGGCTGGATAATTGTAACTGCCTTGATTTCCAAGGAATGTGCCGCGGTCGATTCCCGTGTACGGTCCCGATATTCCGGTGGCAACCGGTTGATAGCGGTCGTTGAGCTGCTCGTATCCGTAGGTTGTGTCCAAAAGATTGTTGACCGTAAAGCCTAAGGTAAGCTTGCGCGACATCATTTTTTCAAGCGTCAAGTTTGCGCTGGAACTCGGCGGCGTCCATTGGCTCCACGGCTGTGCGCCCTCCGGCGTGCCGCTCGTCGCGGCGATGTTCGGATGCGCAATCGGTCCGGGATTGCCGGGATCGACATATTGGGTTACACACGCTGAACCGCAACCGTACGAGGCGTTGGTCTTTGGTACAAACGTATAATTGTTGTTCAGAAGAGTAGGAGTAAGGAGCCCAGCGCCGGTGGGATAACCTTTGTTCCAAAAGATCTGAGTCGCGATGCGCCAACCGCTATGCGTGGTGTAAGACAGATCCCACGTCGTTGCGAGCGGCGTAATCCAGTCTTCAGGATAAAACTGCGGGTGGAGTACGGTAAGATTGTCAACACTGTTTCCGGTGAGCTCGTTTCCGCCATTCTGCCACGACATCGCATGCGTAACGGTAAACGCGAACTGCACGGACAGGCCATAGGGAACGGTACGCGTCAACCGTCCTTCAAAGCCGTTTGCGAAACTTTGCCCGACGGCTTGCTCGAATGCCGGCAAAAAGACGACCGCGCCGGCAGCGTTCCGCTGCAATTTGCCGTTGACGTAAAGCGGCTGCGAGATGTAGACGTCCTCGTTGTTTGACGTGCGGCCCCAATTCGTAACGGAGAAACCGAGTCCGTGAGTGAGAGACTGAATGAAGCCTCTGCCAATACCGTTTGCAAACTGGTGCTCATAGGTAAGCGACCACTCGTTGTAGGTCGTCGGCGCGACCGGATTGACGATCGCACCGGTACCTTGCTCCTCGTACCAGAGCTGCTCGGCATAGTTCACGCACGGTACGTAATGTCCGGAATTTCCGCACGTGTTCGACATGCCGGACGGATTCTGCACGCCCGCAGGCGGGAACGGGTAGTTGGGATTGCCGCAAGGCGGATTCGGGTTCGACGCGGGGCAAGGGAACGGATTGCTCGCGTTGTAAAATCCGACGCCGGCGTTCGGCTGCGGATTTGCCAAGAAATTCGAGCAGAACGGCGTTCCGACACCCGCGCCGGAAAGGTTTGGATCGCAGTAGTTGCCGGCGCTAAAGAACGACGGAATCTTTTCGAACTGACTTGCGTAACTGTCCGATAACGCGTAGTACACCTCGTTTTGACCGAAGTTTTGAAAACGAGCGGTGCGGCCGGCGTTTACGCGAAGCGCATCGTCCGGAGAGAACTGGTATGACGCGCCGAAACGGGGTTCGACGATGTGCGGATTGACCGTGTCGTGGTTGTATTCCGGGAAGTCCGCCGTCGGGCACTGCTTGCCAGGAATGATCGGCAGCGGATTACCCTTTGCGTCCACGGGATCTTGGTAGTTGAACGGCAGATATGCGGTCGTACATGTCGCAAGATCGAATCCCGGGCTTGGAATTACGTAGTTCGCCGCGTCGACATGGAGGCCCAAATCCACCGCCAGCCGCGACGTCGGCGTCCAATGATCGTTGATGTAGTAGCCCAGATCGTTGCGCCGGCTGTGGAAGCCGCCGATGTACGAAGGCAGCTTTATCTGCTTGGCGCCAGGGAAGTACTGATACAAATAACCGCAAAGGCTTGGACTGTTCGCCGGTAGGCGGAGATCGGAGTTCATGGGGCAGGGCTGGCTCGGCGGCAAAAAGTCATACAAGTTAAACGCGTTCGGATCGCTCGCCCACCAATTCGTGAAGACGGAATATGGAACCCACGATTGGTTCCCGTAGTCCTGAGTGGGAATGACGTCGTCCGTACTGAAGCCCACCTTCACCAGATGCGACTCGCCGAATTCCTTCGTAAAATCCAACCTGGCTCCGTTGTTGAAGCCGCCGTTGAGCTGCTGGATGCCGGCATTCACATAGTTCGCGTTGTGGCTGATGTACGTGTGGTAGCCGCTGAGCTGCAGGGTCGTCGAGGAATTGATGAGATCGGTGAAGCCCAGACTCTCTATATTTTGCCCGTAGATGTCGGCGCCCCATGGCGAGAGCTGCGCGAGCTGCGTCTGACCCGGCATGAGTTGCAGCATGTTTTGAAATTGCTGATTCGTCAGCCCGCCCCAACACGTAGAATTCAGAAACTGCTGTTCCGTTTGTCCAGGCGTATAGCAATAGTAGCCTTGGCTGACTGAATTCTGCGGGCCCAATCCGTCGTTCGGATTGAAGTAGTTATAGTAGTAGATGGGGACGGTGTCCTGGCCGCCCAGAGCCTGCGTCAGATTGTTCACGTACAGTGCGCGTAACTGATACTTTTGGCCGGGACCCCAGCCGTACGTGAGTTTATCGGTGAAGTTCCGGATCTCGACCAATTCACGCTGGCCTACTTGCCCGATCATCGACAACGGATAGCGGTTATCCCCGTACACCGGTGAGATGTTGAGCGCGTTGAGCGACACGTAATTGGACCAGCGATGGTTCGGCGTCGCAATGCCGTATTCGGCATCCAGCGAATGATTGAACTGACCGCCGCCTATGGCCAGGTCGGCGTTGAAAAAGCTCGGGTATGTGCCCATTTTCACGAGCTCATTCACGTCGCCTTGGCCGCTGTTTCCGAAGGAGGCGTCGGAAAGTCCCGGCGTAACCTGCAGCTGCGAGAGCGCCTGGATGTTGAAATTGAAGTCGCCGCCGTCCTGCGGAACGTTGTGGTACGCGTCGTTGAGCGGTACGCCGTCGATTTCATAATCGACGGCATCGCCTTTACCGCCCCGAATCACCGGATACTGCCAATAGCTCGGCGTCGAAACGCCGCCGCCGATAATGACGCCGGGAATTTGTTGAAGCAAATTATCGGCGCTCGTCGTCAGCGTGTTGCCCGTCATGTCCAGAACTTGCTGCGACGTTACCGTGTACGTGTCGTGCGTTTGGTTCGGCTGGAATGCGCTTCCCGCCGATCGCGCCTGCACCGACGCGATCGTTTTGAGCGACCGGCGCATCGACGTGTTGACGGTCGCGCTTTGATCCGCGTAGACTGAAACGCCCTCGATGGCGACCGGCTGGTATCCGTTCAATTGGAACGAGACGGTGTACGTATCGGGAATCACGCCCGTCATTGCAAAGAACCCGCGCGCATTCGTCGTCGTCACGCGCGTGGCGGAAGCCGAAGCCGCCGCCACGCGCACGTCGGCGAGCGGCGCGTGTGTCTGGACGTCCGTGATGGTGCCAGAAATCGTACCGACCGTACCGGCCGACACCGGCGGCGCCATTGCCCATGAGAGCGCTGCGATGAGTAGGACTACGCAAAATCTCTTCACCATGGCCTAGCCTCCACTGGACATTTGCGACGGTCGCGGCTCGGCAGAAGGCGCCCGCTTGCCTTCGTGGGGCCGTCCTTTCCTTGGAAGTCTATTGCACAGGCAGCTTTACTCCTGCTATTCATCCGATGTATTTGAGCGCGAGAAGGCCCTTTTGGCCGTTGGGCCTGTGCGCACACGAGGAGAGGGAGCCGTTTGTCTCATCGGATGTCGGATGACTAGGGGGCACCGCGCCGAAAGCGGCGAACGGCCGGTCATGGAGTTTTCGCGGAAATCGTTCATCGCGGGATGCGCTGCGTGCGGCGCGCAAGCCGCCCTGCTGGGGAAAGCAACCCGCGGCTCGGAAATGGCCGGCGCATACAGAGGGACATACGGATCGCTTTCAAAGCATCACGTGCCGCAGTGGTATGACGACGCGAAGTTCGGGATCTTCATTCACTTCGGTGCCTACGCGGTGCCGGCGTTCGCGACACCCGGGGGCGGCGCGGAGTGGTACTGGTACGCCCTCACGCATCCCGACGACGACGACGGCGCGACGCTGCGTCACCATCGCGCGGTTTGGGGCGAGCACTTCGAATACGACGAGTTCATACCGCGGTTCAAAGCGCAGCGCTTCGACCCGAACGCCTGGGTCGAGTTTTTCGAAACTGCGGGCGCGAAGTATTTCGTGCTGACCAGCAAGCATCACGACGGTTTCGCGAATTTCCACACCCGCCTGACCAACCGCAACGCATACGTCATGGGACCGCGGCGCGATATACTCGGCGACCTTTTCGCCGCCGCACGCGCGCGAACGCACCTCAAATGCGGGGCATACTACTCGGTCGGCGAATTTTTCAATCCGTCGATTCCGCGTCCGCCGTACAACGCCTACACGCACGTGCCCGTACCGTACACCGGCTACATTCCGCGCACCAACTACGTCGACTTCATGCACGCGCAGATGCACGAGCTCATCGACAACTACGATCCCGACATCCTGTGGGGCGACGGCGCGTTCCTTGCACCCGACAATACCGACGCATACTGGCACAACGAAGCTATCATCGCGTATTATTACAATCACGCACGGCAGCGGCAGAATCCGAAAGAGGTCGTCGTCGACAACCGCTTCATGATTTTCAGCCCCGACGGCAAAACGTGGGGCGACTTCGGTACGCCGGAACAGCAAACGCTGAAGAACCTGGAAGCGGCGAAATGGGAGACGTGCCAAACCTTTGCCGGCTCGTGGGGATTCAACGCGCAAGAACCGGTTTCGAGTTACAAGACGACCGCGGATATCGTACGATTATTGGTCGACGCAGTCAGCAAGAACGGCAATCTGCTCTTCAACGTCGGCCCGATGCACGACGGGACGATCTCGCAGCCGATGCAGGAACGTTTGCGCGGTGTCGGCGCTTGGCTGCGCATCAACGGCGAAGCGATATATGGCTCGCGATACTGGAAGCAGGCCGAAGACGGCAACATACGCTTCACCACCAAGCCGGGCAAATTCTACATGACGGCGCTGAAGTGGCCGGGACGCGACCTTCGCACCACTGCACCGATTCCGCTTTCGGGTGATACGAAGGTGCGCCTTTTGGGTTCGGACGGCCCGGCAATTGCGTGGAAGCGCGACGGCGACGCGCTCATTCTTACGATGCCGCAGGCCGGCCCGAACGCAACAACGAGTAAAGATGCGTATACGTTTGTGTTTGACGTTGCTTAACGCCCTGTGCGCAATGCTTTCCTTCACCGAGGCAAACGCGGAATCCGCGCAACCCTGCCCTGTGACTTCGTTCCAGCGCGCTAACGGAATGCAGCTTCTAGAGGGCCGCGGTGCGTCATCGGGGGAAACCGCATGGGCGCTTCTCTTCGGCTTTCCCGTTCGAGCGAAACTCGAAGAGAAGATCGTGATACGCATGACCGGGAGGAGTGATCTCAGTGTGTACGCCCGCAGATCATCGGGCACGGTTGTTAGATCTTCGTGGGGACCCGTAAGGCATCTATCGTCCAAATGGCATCGTCCGGGTGACGAATGGGGTATGGCTTTCACGTTTCCAAACGCAGGATGCTGGGATGTGCACGCGACGCGTGGGAGCGCGTTTGCCGATTGGCGGTTACAAGTCCAACGAATGTGAACAAGGCAATTGATGTCGCATAGGCTCTGCGTGAAATTTCTCCTTGCGGCGAGGCCTCTCGCATTGTGGCCGGCATATGGTGCCGCGGGAATCGCGAGCCATGTCGCTTAGAACGGCCGCTGTAACGCTCGCGCTCCTCTTGCCGTGGAGCACTCCGGCGCTTTTAGGGGTGGCTGATCCGGCAAACGGCGTCGGGAAACCGGTGATCGCGGTGCCGCGCGACGACGCGTGGTGGCGCGCCAAGCACGCGGCAGTCTTGGCCCGAATCAAATGCGACCCGGACACCGATCTGATCATGATCGGCGACTCCATCACGCAAAATTACGAAAAAAGCGACCCGCCTTACGAGAACTTTCAACCGATCTGGCAGGAGTTCTATGCGCCCCGAGACGGGCTGAACTTAGGATATAGCGGAGATACGACTGAAAACGTCCTATGGCGATTGAATCACGGCGAGGTCGATGGTATCGCTCCGAGAGCGGCAGTCGTGATGATCGGCACGAACAACATTCCAAGTGACAGCGCCGCCGAAACGGAATCGGGAATCGATGCGGTAATCGGCACGATTGAACGCAAACTGCCTAGCACGAAAATTCTCTTGCTCGGAATTCTGCCCAGCGGCAGAGCGAACCCGATCGAAGAGCGGCGCCGCGAGGTAAACGGGTATCTTGCAGGTCGGTACGCCGAAGATGATCGGGTCACCTATTTGGACGTCGGATCGATCCTCTACAAAGACGGCGTCCTGCAGACGAACCTGTTTTACGATCCGAAGGAATACGGCGCGCCCGCGCTTCATCCCGACACGACGGGACAGCGGTTGATGGCGGAGGCCATAGAACCAACGCTGACTCGTCTTTTCGATGACGGCGCGCGAAAGTATCTGGCCACTCTAGGTGACGTCAACACGGCAGTGATACCGGTCCCGCGCCTGGAGATGGACTCATACGATTGGTACGCCCGCCACCGCGAAATTCTGGCGATCGAGAAGCGGGTCGATCCGCAGATCGTTTTGATCGGTGATTCCATCACTCACTTCTGGGCCGGCATGCCAACGGCGCACCGCGCAAGCGGCAAGCAGGCGTGGGAGACGGCCTTTCACGGCCTCTCCGTCTTGAATCTGGGCTTCGGCTGGGACCGTACGCAAAACGTGCTATGGAGAATCGCGCATGGTGAACTCGACGGCATACATCCCGCCACTGTAGTGCTCAACATCGGCACTAATAATCTCGTCGGGACCGACCACGCGCGCGCGAACACCCCGCGTGAGATTGCCGATGGCGTCCTTGCGATCGTCGATGCCGTCCGCGCCAAACTCCCGAACAGCCGGATCATCGTCATGGGAATTTTTCCGCGAGGGCACGGCGCGTGCTCGCCGTTGCGGGAGCCCATCAAACAGGTGAACGAACTGCTTGTGCGCTCGTTGCAAACCAAAACCGGCACGGTGTTTCTCGACATCGGTAATCGCTTCTTGGAACCCGACGGCACTCTGCCCACCGGCATGATGTTCGACGGTACGCATCCCACCCAAGCCGGTTATGAAGTATGGGCGAAAGCGCTGCTGGACGCAGGGGTTCGTTCAAAAGATTCGCCCCCGCAGCCGGACGAGCGAGCGTCGCTCATCGAGCAGCGCATGACGACTGCGCAGATGCTGCAGGTCGTCGATGGCAAACCGGGCATGTCGTTTGGCCCTAAGCAGCGCAAGCCGGCCGGAGCAATCGGTTCAGCCGGCTTTATTCCGGCGATCGCGCAGCTCGGCATTCCTGCGCTTCAAGAATCCGACGCAAGCTTGGGCGTGGCCGATCCCGCGAACGATGCCGGAAAGCCGGTGCGCGGCGCAGCGGGATATTCTACTGCATTGCCTTCGCAGCTTGCCACTGCAGCGACGTGGAATCCGCAACTGGCGTATCAAGCCGGCGCAATGATCGGGCACGAAGCGCACGACGAGGGCTTCGACGTCATGCTTGCGGGTGGTGCCGATTTGACGCGCGACCCCCGCAACGGCCGAAACTTCGAGTACGCCGGCGAAGATCCGCTCCTCGCGGGAACGATTGCGGGTAACTCGGTGGCCGGCATACAGAGTCAGCATGTCATCTCGACGATGAAGCACTACGCGCTCAACGATCAGGAAACGAACCGGCAGGGCGTGAGCTCGGACATTGCCCGGGGCGCAGCGAGGGAATCCGATCTGCTCGCGTTCGAGATCGGCATCGAAATCGGCAATCCGGGCGCGATGATGTGCGCGTACAACAAGGTCAACGGCATTTACTCGTGCGGCAACGATTATCTGCTGAACCAAACGCTGAAGCACGATTGGCGCTATCCAGGTTTCGTGATGTCCGACTGGGGCGCCGTGCACGGCGTCGGCGATGCGAACGCCGGCCTCGACCAAGAATCCGCTGACGTCTTCGACCGCGAACCGTATTTCGGAAAGGCGCTCGCGCAAGCGGTCGCACACGGTCGCGTTTCGCTCTCCCGCCTGCACGACATGGTACACCGCATCTTGCGATCGATGTTTGCAGTCGGCGTCGTCGACAGTCCGCCGGTCGTGCGGCCTATTGATGCAAGTGCCGAC
>DATGJX010000240.1:0-4551 GCA_035294905.1 Vulcanimicrobiaceae bacterium
TGATTGATGATCTGGCGAACGGCCGTAATGCCGTCCATCTCCGGCATGACCATGTCCATGGTCACGAGATCCGGATTCAGCGACTTGTACTTGTCGACGGCCTCAACACCGTTTTGCGCTTCGCCGACCACGTCGAATCCGTTCTTGCTGAGAATCCCCTTGATCATCATCCGCATGACGACTGCGTCGTCGACGATGAGGACCCGCTTGCTCATTCCTTGCTCCCTAAAGGCCGAGATTGGTACTAACACCCCATCGGCCGGAAATGGGGTTTTTATTAGCCGTTTTGGCCTAGGCCAAGCCTCGGCTTCGCAGTTCCGCCGTGCGGCGGTTGATGAAGTCCAAGATGGCGTGATCCTCGGCCGGCGTAATGCCGTGGAACCGCAGTCCGTGAGAGAATTTTCCGGACGTCGGCACTTGCTCGACGCGCATAACCTCACCAAGCACCGTGATCGGCGGCGCCTCGGAACTCAGCGACATTTTGACTTCCAATGTTTGCCCGACTTTACACTGGCGATCCATGATGAGGGCGCAGCCGCCTCGGCTGATGTCCCGAATGCTGCCTTTCATGAACTCGCCGACGCCTTTTCCACCCGGGGCCATGCGCCATAGTCCGACTAGCAGCGTATCGAGACGCACGCTGGAACGTTTTTGTGCGCCGCCGCCGAGTGCTTCGACCCGATCCGGCACGTCGAAGTACGTCATGCCGTCGCGCACGTCGACGACGGAAGCGGCGAATCGGAACTTGCCCGCCGGCGTTTGGTAGACGAACACGCCGCGCTCGCCCTTGCGGCCCACGGTATCGCCCACGGTGACGTGGTCGTGCGAAACGTCTTCCACGGAAACCGAACGAGCTGCGCGGCCGGCGACGGTTACGTCGACGAACGAGTGCAGTTGCGGCAGTTTTTCCTCGGGAACTGTCGTCTTCTTCGCGCTTCCCCGGAAAAGCGACTTGAAGATCACGGTGTCGACGCCTCCATTCGTTCGCTCTCGTCGGTCGTCGAGATCTGTCCGATCGACTCGACGCGCAAACCGGGCGCGATCTCTGAGTACGAGAGCACGACCAGTTGCGGAGCAGCGCGCTCCGTCAGACGCTTGAGCGCCAAACGAACGGACGGTGAGCACAGCACGATCGGATGCAGTCCGGAGTTCTGCGCGGCCGCCATCTGCTTCGTGAGCGAGCTGTAGATTTTCGCAACGGTATTCGGATCGAGCAGCGCGTACGCATCCTCGCCGCGGCGCACCGCCTCCCCAAGCAGCGACTCGAGGCGCGGATCGACGGTGATGACCGAAAGCAGCCCGTCTTCCGCATACTCCGCGCAAATGTGGCGCGCCATCGCCGCGCGCACGCGCTCGGTGAGATAGTCCACGTCCTTGCTCACGCGCGCCGCATCCGCCAAACTTTCCAGAATCAGCAGCAGATTGCGGATCGGAATGCGCTCGCGCAGCAGGTTCTGCAGCACGCGCTGAATCTCGCCGACGGTGAGCAGATTCGGGACCAACTCTTCGACGACCACGGGGTAGTGCGTCTTGACGTTGTCCAGCAGCGCCGATGTTTCCTGACGGCCGAGCAGATCCGGTGCGTGGCTTTTGATGATCTCGGTGAGGTGCGTCGCGATGACGCTCGTCGGATCGATCACGGTGTAGCCCGCCATCTCCGCTTCGCCGCGCGAACTATCCGGAATCCACAGCGCGGGCAAATTGAACGCCGGCTCCGTCGTCGGAATGCCGTCGATCGGCTGCGTCGCGGTGCCCGGATTCATCGCAAGCAATCGGCTCACCATGACTTCCGCGCTCGTGACTTCCAATCCGTAGATCTTGACGACGTACGTGCTCGGCTTGAGCTGCAGATTGTCGCGCACGCGAATCGGCGGCACGATGATGCCCAAATCGCGCGCGGCATGACGGCGGATGAGCGTAATGCGCTCGAGCAGATCGCCGCCTTGCGTCGTATCGACCAGCGGAATCAGGCCGAAGCCGATCTCGAGTTCCATCGGATCGTAGGAGAGCAGCGGCACGACGGACTCCGCCGGCTTGATGGCTTGCGGCTGACCGGCCGCTGCGCCCGCGACGGCCATAGCGTGAGCGGTGGAGGGCAGCTGCCCTGGCGACGTCTGGCGCGGACGGTTCCGCGTGCGCAGGTAATAGATGAAGAGCAGCGCCGAGAGCGGCAGCATGAACCACCGCACCAGACCCGCCAGGCCGAAGAGCGCCGTCATGATGGCCGCGATCAAAATCGCCGTGGGCTGACCGCTGAGTTGTTTGGTCAGATCCGCGCCGAAGTCCGATTCGGAGGCGGCGCGGGTGACGATGATGCCCGTGGCGGTCGAAATGAGCAGCGCGGGGACCTGCGTGACGATGCCTTCGCCGACGGTCAGCAGCGTAAAGTGCTGCAGCGACTGGAGCAGCGTCATGTGTTCCTGGGCCACGCCGACGATGAATCCGCCGATCGTGTTGATCGCGACGATAATGAGCGCCGCAATCGCGTCGCCGCGAACGAACTTGCTCGCACCGTCCATTGCGCCGTAGAAGTCGGCAGAGCGCTGGATGTCCTTACGGCGCTGCCGCGCTTCGGCCTCGGTGATGAGCCCGGCATTGAGGTCGGCGTCGATGGCGAGCTGCTTGCCCGGCATCGCGTCCAACGTGAAACGCGCCGCGACTTCCGCGACGCGCCCGGCGCCGTTCGTGATGACGACGAACTGAATGACGATCAGAATCAAGAAGATGACGAAGCCGACCGCGTAGTTGCCGCCGACGACGATCTGTCCGAAAAAGTTGATGACTTCGCCCGCGTATCCGTGCAGCAGAATCGATCGCGTCGCCGTGATGTTCAGCGAAAGCCGGAACAGCGTGACGATGAGGAGCAGCGTCGGAAAGACGCTGAACTGCAACGCGTTCTCGGCGTACAGCGCGACGCCGATGATCAGCAGCGCCGCACCGATGTTGATCGTGAGCAGCAGGTCGAGCAGCACCGGCGGAATCGGCACGATCATCAGAATGACGAGCATGACCGAAGCGCCCGCCACCCAAATCGGTGCCGTAGCAGCGATGCGGGAAAGCACGTTGCCTTGCTGCGCTTGAACCTGCGATGCGGCTGCCATCAGGCGATCGTCTTCCGCTTAAGCTTGTATACGAAGGCGATCACCTGCGCCACTGCGGCGTACATGTTGGGCGGAATCGCCTGATCCAGTTCGACCTTCGCATACAGCGTGCGTGCCAGCGGCGGGTTCTCCATGATGGGAACGCCGTTCTCTTGCGCGATTTCGCGAATGCGCTTTGCGACCAAGTCCGCGCCTTTGGCGGTGACGACCGGAGCTTCCATCTTCAGCTCATCCCATTCGAGCGCAACGGCGAAGTGCGTCGGGTTTGTGACGACGACTGTGGCTTTTGGAACGGCCGCCATCATGCGCCGGCGCGCAAACTCGCGCTGACGCCGTTTGAGGGCGCCCTTCATTTCCGGATTGCCTTCCGACTGGCGGTACTCGTCCTTGACCTCTTGCTTGCTCATCTTGAGGTTCTCTTCGTATTGCCACTTCTCGTAGGCGTAGTCCAGGATGCCGACCAGCACGAGCAGCATGCCGAACTTCCAGGCGATGCCGAAGATCAGTCCGCCGACGAAGCTCACCATTTGCGCGGGCGAGAGCTGACCGAGCGTCGTCAGCACGGTTACATTGCCTGCAATGCTCGTGTAAATGATAATCATAACTGCAGCGAGTTTCAGAAGCTGCTTGCCGAGATTGACGAGAACTTGCTTCGAAAAAAGCCGCTGCAGGCCGCTCAGGGGGTTTATTTTGTTGAAACTGGGCGCGAGGGGCGTTAGCGACATCACGAAGCCGGTCTGCAGCACGTTCACCAGGACGCCCGCGAGGAGCGCCGTTCCGAACAGCACGCCTAAAAGCAGCGCCATGCCGCCGAAGCCGCGCGCAAAGAGCATCCAAACCGAATTGATCGTGAAATCCTGATGCTCGTGAGTTCGCCACAGAATCTCCTGAACGGTTGCCGAAAGCGTACCGAGTGCCGACGGCATGAGCCCATGCAACACGAAAACGCCGGCAAGAAAGACCACTGCACCGGCGAGATCGGAACTCTTCGCAACCTGGCCACGGCCCCGCGCCTCTTCCCGGCGCTTCGGAGTGGCCTTTTCAGTTTGCTCGGGTCTTGCCATGCCCTAGACCTATCATCGGCTACGCCGTCACCGGGCAACAGTGCTAGCGCGCAGGTTTTACCGCCGCTCGACACCGGCGCACGCGGCGGGAGGAGGCTCCGGGGCGACGAATAGGCCGGGGGTTTAGCCCCTCCCGGGCATCAGCTCATCACAGGAGTCTTCATGCGTCGTTCTGCGGGCCTGGCGGCCTCGTTGTTCCTCTCTGCTCTCTCACTCGCGGGCTGCGGCCACGGAACGGTTATCGGCAGCGCCACCCCAACGCCGGCTCCGACGCCGCCGCCGAAGGTCACCAATGAGTTCGCGATTCCGACCGCGGGAAGTCAGCCGGGCGGCATCACCCTGGGCACTGACGGCTACCTCTATTTTGCCGAGCAGACCAGCGGGAA
>DATGJX010000241.1:0-6303 GCA_035294905.1 Vulcanimicrobiaceae bacterium
GTCGCAAGCGCGCAGGAAGCGACGGCCGCCGCCGATCAGTACTGCGCACTCCTGCGCACGTTCGCGCAGGACGGCATCGACGCAAACGTCGCGTTCAAACTCACGCACGTGGGGCTCGACATCGACCGCAACCTTGCTCTCGAAAACGCGGCGCGCATCGCGCAAACGGCACTCGACACCAACAACACGATGCGCCTCGACATGGAACAGTCGCGTTACGTGGACTCGACACTCGAGACGTATCGCGAACTGCGTTCGCGCTATGCGTGCGTCGGAGCCGTGCTGCAATCGTACCTCTTTCGGAGCATGGACGATCTGCGTTTGCTGCTGCCGCTCGCGCCGAATCTGCGCATCGTGAAAGGCGCGTATCTCGAACCGCCGGCGATTGCGTTCGCGAATAAGGCGGACGTCGACGCGAACTATCTGCGCATGGTCGAGACTGCGCTCGAAGGCGACGGATATACGGCAGTCGCAACGCACGACCGGCGCATCGTCGAGCGCGTCATCGCGCTGGTCGAGAAACGCGGAATCCCGAAACGAGGGCGCTTCGAGTTCCAAATGCTCTACGGCATCTCGACGCCGTTCGCGCAAGATCTGGTGCGCGCCGGATATCGCGTTCGGCTTGCCGTGCCCTTCGGCACGTACTGGTTTCCGTACCTGATGCGCCGGCTTGCGGAGCGTCCCGCAAATCTCGCATTCTTCTTGAAAGGGGCCTTCACCAAATGAGCGCGCGACTGAGAGGCGTTTGCGCGGCGGTCATCACGCCGCTCGACGCGGACCTGCGGCCTGATGCCGAAGCGGCCATCGCGTACTACGGCGAGCTGCTGCGCTCGGGATGCGATTCTCTCAATGTGCTCGGAACGACCGGCGAAGCGTCCTCGATCTCCGCGGACGAACGCATACGCTTCATGGAGGCGATTGCGGGCAGCGGTTTGCCGCGCGAACGCATGATGGTTGGAACCGGCGCATCCGCCCTTCGCGATTGTATTCGTTTGACGAGCGCGGCAAGTCGTTTGGGGTTCGGTGGAGCGCTCGTCATGCCGCCATATTTCTTTCGCGGCATAACGGATGACGGCGTCATGCAGTTCTTCGAGCAGCTTTTCGAGGCTGCGCATCCTTCGCAGCAAGGCATCTTGCTCTACAACTTTCCGGCGATGAGCGGCATTACGTTCCATCCGGGTCTGGTCGACAGGCTAATGAGAAATTATCCCGGCGTGATCGGCGGCATCAAAGACAGCTCCAACGATGCAGCGCTGCAAGCGCAAATCTTCGAGCGGCATGCCGATCTGCTCGTTTATCCGAGTTCGGAAGCGTTTTTGAGCGACGCGCGTGAACGCGGCTATGCCGGGTGCATTTCCGGTACCGTCGCGCTGTGGCCGCAGCTCGCTTCGCGCGTGTGGAGTGGCGAAGCATCGGCGCAAAGCGAACTAACGCAACGTCGCGAGATCTTTTCACGCGTTCCGATTATAGCCGGCGTGCGCTACCTTCGAGCGAAACAAACCGGCAAGAGCGATTGGGAACGCTGCCTTCCGCCGCTCACACCCGTTGACGAAAAGCAAGCGGCGCTGCTTCAAGGATGAGAAGTTAGACTTGGACGACTTCTTTGATCTCCGGAACGTCGGCGCAGACGACTTGTTCGATTGCGCCTTTGAGCGTCATGTTTGAAGCGGGACAGCCGCCGCACGCACCGAGCATCTGCACGAACGCCGTACCGTTTTCGACTTTGATGAGCCAAACCTCGCCGCCGTCCATCTGAATACCGGGCCGCACTTTGTCTAAGGCTCGATTGACGCGCGCCTCTAGCCCTTCGACAGGCTCAGGGTCGTTCGATACCTCACGATGACACTGCGGGGGGTCACGATGACGATTACTGTCCATAGCCTTTCATGAGTTCGTGCATGCGGCTTGCCATGCCGAGCGCATCGTTCCAGTCGCGCTGCCACATATTGCGGCCGAAGATGAGACCGACGCAACCCGCTTCCATCGCGATCTGCGCTTTGTGAATCGTATCTTCGTCGCCCATCTTGCTTCCGCCGGAGACCAGCACGAGCGAACGTCCCGCGGATTTGACGACTTTGCGAAGCCCGTCAAGTTCAGACAGCTCGAGCGTGTTGTATGGTTTCGGCATCTTGTCCGCCGTAGCGGCGTCCCACTTCGGCACGTTCAATTTGATGATGTCGGCGCCGACTTCACACGCAACGCGAGATGCATAGTCGACGGCGTAGAGTGAGTCGATTCCGCCTTTGGCCTTTATCGCCGCGCCGCGCGGATACGCCCAGATGATGAGCGGCATACCATATTTTTCACATTCGCGGCGCACTTCATTACATTGAGCGATATCGAGGTCTTGCGCGGGGCTGCCGACGTACAGCGTGTAGCCGACGGCATCGGCGCCCAAACGTACGGCGTCTTCCACCGACGAGGTGAGCGAACTGAACGAATCGTCGTCGCTCGGCACGTTCGTTTTGCCGTTGATCTTCAGCACCAGCGGCACCTTGCCGGCGTATGCCTTGTGGTATTTTTCCGCCAGACCGATGTGCAGCGCGATGCCGGAGAAGTTGCCTTCCACCGCGAGCCGGTAAATCCAATCGGTATCGATCGAGTCGGGATTGGCGAAGAAATCGATCGGCCCGTGCTCCAGGCCTTGATCGATTGGCAGGAACATCAGCGTGCCGTTTGCCGGGCCGTGCTCGTACATCATGCGGTGCAATCGCACGCGCTTTCCCGTCGAAAGATTCATCTCGTCGAACGTCGGCCGACGAACCGCTGCTAACATCTTGCGCGCTCCTTTTAAATGGCTTGGCACTGCGCGCCAAGCCTGGCACTTCGCACGGCTTTCAACACGTTGCGTTGAAAACCGTGCTGCGCGCCCCCGCCCACTCCGCGGGCGGGCCCCGTGAAGGCACACAGCCCCCCTTGAGATAATGCCCCGGCGTGGACTTGCCCGCTATCGGCTTTATCGGGATCGGCGCCATGGGCGAACCGATGTCGCTCGCACTGGTGCGGGCCGGTTATTCCGTGACCGCTTGCGCACATCGGAACCGCGAACGCCTCGAGCGGGCGCTTGCCCAAGGCGTGCGAGAAGCGGCCGGCCCCGCCGCCGTAGCCGCCGCGTCAGACGTGCTCATTACCTGTGTCCCGGATGCTCCGCATGTAGAAGAAGCACTGTTCGGCGCCGGCGGTGCCGTAGAAGGCGCGCGGCCGGGAATGACCATCATCGACATGTCCACCATCTCGCCGGTGGCCTCGCGGGGGTTCGCCGAGCGCCTCCAGGCAAGCGGGCACCGTTTCGCCGATGCACCGGTCAGTGGAGGGCCGGCACGGGCCGCGACCGGAACGCTGACGATTATGGTCGGCGCGGAAGACGCGGATTACGCTCGTATCGAACCTATCCTCGAGGCGATGGGCACGCCGCATCACGTGGGCGGCGTGGGCCTGGGCGAGACGGTGAAATTGGTTAACCAGCTCATCATTTCGAACGTCATGGTGGCAAATACCGAAGCGCTGACCTTTGCTCGCAAAGCCGGCGCCGATTTGGACGCGGTTCGAAAGGTGCTTTCCACGGCCACCGCGTCGAATTATTTACTCGAGCAGTGGTTGCCGAAAACGTGGTTTGCGGGTACGTTTGAGGGAGGTTTCGCCCTCGATCTCTTGCGCAAAGACCTCGGGGCGGCTCTTGACGCAGCGCGTGCGATGAAAATGCCTTTGCCCGCGGCTGCTTTTGCATATCAATTGTATACATTGCAATCAGCCCAAGGGGACGGCGCGCTCGATTACAGTGCCGTCGCAAAATTTTATGAGCACGTCGCTGGAGAATAAACGGGGCACGTTCAACAAACACCCCGACTTCAACAAGAAAATTCTCGTCGTTGAAGACGAAGCCGCCATGCTGCAGACACTCAAGTACAATTTGGAACGCAGCGGGTACATGGTCGTGACGGCGGGCGACGGCCGCAGCGCGGTCGCGATGGCGCAACGCGAGCAGCCCGACTTGGTCGTGCTCGACATCATGCTGCCGGTGCTCGACGGCATCGAAGTTTGTAAGGAAATCCGCAAGACCAGCTCCGTGCCGATTATCATGCTGACGGCGAAAGATCAGGAGATCGACAAGGTCATCGCACTCGAACTGGGTGCCGACGACTATGTCACCAAACCGTTTGCGCTCCACGAGTTTCTCGCGCGGGTGAAGGCGAGGCTTCGCCGTCCGATTCCGATGACGCCGCAGGAGCACGATCGCGCCATCGCGCTGAACGAAATCGTGCTCGACCCCTCGCGTCAGCATCTGACGGTTCGCGGCAAAGAGGTTTCGCTGGCGCCGAAAGAATTTGCGCTGCTGCGCGTGCTCATGGAGAATGCGGGACGCGTGGTCACGCGGCAAACGCTGCTCGACAAAGTCTGGGGCTACGACTTCGAAGGCGAGCAACAGACGGTGAGCGTTCACATCCGCTGGCTGCGCGAAAAGATTGAAGAAGACTCGCGCAATCCGCGCCACATCATCACGGTGCGCAGCCGCGGCTACATGTTCAAAGAGTAGTGACTGTCGATACGTGGCTGCTTGTCGCGGGGGCGTTTATCCTCGGTGCCGCAGCGGCGTTTAGCGTTCGTACATTTCGCGGCGCGAAGGTGAGCGCCGCAAACCCGGATTCGCCGCCCGAGCCGAGTGTGCAAATCGACGATCGATTCGATGCGCTCGTGCGCGCGCTTCCGCTCGGTGTCATGATGCTCGACCGGCAACTGCGCGTCCGGTTCGCGAATCGCGCGGCGGCTGCGATCTTCGGTTTCGTGCGCTCGCGCGTGCGAAACGCGCATCTCATTGCGGCAATCCCGTCCATCGAACTCGAGCAGCGCGCCGAAGCCGCGCTACGTGGAGACCTCGCGGGCGCGCCCATTCACCTGACCGGCAAGCAGATCAATCGCAGTTACGCCGTTTCGATTTATCCGCTCACACACGAGCAAAGCGACGACCAGCCGGAAATCACCGGTGTGCTCTTGATCGCGCGGGACGAAACGGAAGTTCAGGCGCTCGAGCGTGCGCGGCAAGAGTTTCTCACCAACGTCTCGCACGAACTGCGCACGCCGCTTTCGTCGATCAAGTTGATGCTGGAAACGGTGGCTGAGTCGCCGGACGATGAAGCTCAGAGCATCTTCGTCCCCCAAGCCCTTGCGCAAGTCGACCGGCTGACGGCGCTGGTTCAGCGTTTGCTGGAACAAGCGCGTGTCGAATCCGGCGAGCTCGTGCTGCAGATCGACGAAATCGACCTCGAAGAGGTCGCGCGTCCGATCGTGCAGTCGTTCGGGCCGCAAGCAGCGGCGCGCAACGTCAATCTCGAATTGCGCGCGCTTCGTCCCGCCATCATCGAGGCGGACGAGCAGCGCCTCTCGCAAGTCTTCGTCAACCTCATCGACAACGCGTTGCGCTTTACACCCGAGGGCGGTTCAGTCACGATTACCCTGGACGTGGAAGACGGCCATGCCGTCGTCCGCGTTGCGGACACGGGCATGGGCATTCCGTTCAAAGACTTGCCGTACGTCTTCGAGCGCTTTTACGTGGTCGACCGTTCGCGCACGCGAGGTGACAGCGGAGCGGGCCTAGGCCTTTCAATCGTCAAGCAGATCGTCGAAGCGCATCATGGGACCGTGAACGCCGAATCGACGCTCGGCCGCGGCACGCAGTTTACGGTGCGTATCCCCATGCTCGCACTTGCATCCTGACGCCTTAAGGACGCGATAACCTGTTACTAACGTCGCCGTGCTTTTATAGAAGCATGCGCACGTCCATCGAGTTCGACGGGTTCGAGGATCTCCCGGCGCTCCGTGCGGAGCTGCTCGCATTTATCGATCGCTATTGCGCGCAGATGACACTCGCGCAAGCGCGCGAATGGTTTTACGATGCGTTCGGGCGTACGCCGGAAGTCGGTCCTTAATCTTCCTTAATGTTGCCTTAAGGGAACCTTACACGCGGCTCCCGTACGATGAGGGGGCTTTGACTCTAGCTATGTCCCAGAACGAGCAGGTTCAACAATCGCAGGCCGAGATCGAAAACAAGCTTTGCGTTGAGAACTTGAGCGTCTTTTACGGCAACTTTCAAGCGATCAAAAACGCCTCGCTCCAAGTACCGGCAAATTGCGTGATGGCGCTCATCGGGCCGTCGGGCTGCGGTAAATCCACCTTCATTCGCGCGATCAATCGGATGCACGACCTTTCGCCGGGCGTGCGCATCGAAGGCAAGATCACGCTCGACGGCGAGGACATCTACGCCAAGGACGTCGATCCCGTCACGATTCGTCACCGCATCGGCATGGT
>DATGJX010000242.1:0-2129 GCA_035294905.1 Vulcanimicrobiaceae bacterium
TACAACGGTGATTGCGCTTACAGAACTAACCGGTTTGCCGTTGAATATCGACTCCCACGTTATGCCGCCGTCGGTCGTTTTGAAGAGGCCGCCCAGACCGCCCGCATAATACGTTGCGGGATCGCCTGCAACGCCGCTTGCGGTGTCCAATCGGCCGTCCGTTGGACCAATGTTCCGAAAACGCGGGCCCGCACCCAAAAGGGTGCAGGCCAAGAGAACCACGACACATGCGCGCGCGTGTTTCAGTAGTTCCACTGCGCGTTGCTTTCACCCGGCGGCGTGTTTGCGCGCACTTGCGCGGCCATCTGCTCGAGCAGTGCGGCCCACGTCATGGGGTGCCAGCCGTGCCCTTTCATCGGGCGTCCGTACGTAAACGTAGCATCGGATTTCGGATTGGTCGTCGACTCCAGGAAATCTTGTGCCTTGTAGACGGCCAAGTTCAGGAAATAACTGTCCATGTCGCCGACGATGAAGTGTAACTTACCGTGCAGCTGCGGACCCAACACGGGCCAGTGCTGCTTCATGTAGTACACGAGGTCGTAGCCGTTATCGCGCATGTACGATGCGACGGACTTATCGATGACGCCGGTGTTCATGTTCCACAGCGGTTCCGGATAGCCGTCGGATCCGGCGGGATCGAAGATCGCCCACCAGCCGTCGAGCTGATATTGGGAACGGCCCTTCGTGCCCATCACCTGCTCGTACGCGCTGAGATCGCGTTCGGTTACGAGCGATTGTCCTCTCGGCGTGCGCTCGAAGTACCGCCAGTATTTCAGCCAACCGCCTCCCTCGGACGGAATGTAAAATCCATTCGCGTCCCTGTAGACGTCGATCTGCTGGAACGCACTGAAATCGATGGGGTCGGGATCGAACACCCACGCGCCGCCGTAGAACTTCGGATGCTGAAGTTGCAGCACGAGCGACTCCCATCCGCCTGTCGATCCGCCTTCAACGATGCGTGCGCGCGATTCGCGAAGCACGCGGTAGCGCGATTCGATCGCGGGGATCAACTCATTCTGTATCGCGTCGCCGAACGGTCCGCAGTTTGCCGAGTTCACTGCGTACGAATCGTCGAAGAACGGACACGGATGCTGCCACGTCACCAGGAGAAAGCGCGGAAAATGCGCGGAATTCCATGCTTCGTAAAATTCGTAACCCGTGCCCAAGCCCGAACGTTTGCCTTCTGCAGCGGCTTGCGGCGTCTCCGTCGATCTATCCGTCGTAAACTCCCATGGAATCGGCCCGTAGAAATGGTTTTGGTTGTAAACGACGGGATAGTGCGCATTCGGATGCGATGCATAGCCTTTGGGCAGCAGCACCGTCGCGCCCAAATAGATGGGCTTGCCCCACCACTTCGAGAGCGTCGGGCTCAAGATGCGAAAGTGCTTGAGCCACGGCGTATCGTTGGCATACCCTTGCGATTCGCCTTCGAGATCGGCAAGTTCGTTCACGCCAATCGTCTTATCCGCCGTCAGCGAGATCGTCGCATTGCTGCCGGCGTCGACGTGCACGTGCTGCACGCTGCTGTACGGGTTGCCGGGCTGCAATGAGAATACTTGCGGACCCCACTGCTCGGGCGCAGCAATCGTATGCCCGTCGGCGCGATGGTACGTCGTGTAGAGAAACACGAATGCTTCGACGTTGTAATCGCCGGGCGGTAGATTGGTCAAGCTCTTTACGGGATATCCGGCGGCGCTCGAGTCCACAACCATCGCTTGCCCGGGCTGCACGTCGTGCACGTCCATCGCGAAGAACGGCGGCGTACTCTCCGGCGAGAGAATCTGAATGCGCGGATCAGGTTTGTCAGCGCTCGCAAAGATCACGAATAGGCGCCCATCAATGGGCCCCGGGTGCGTCGTACTCGGGACGGTAACACTAACCCGAATGCCATTCCCCGAAGACGCCTGCGGCGACCCCTGCGGCGACGCTTGATGCGATGCGTTTTGGCCGGAATTTGAACACGCGCTCAGTGCGAATGCGGCGAGAACCAGCGCGGAGAAACGACGCATCATTGCGGGTAGCGTGCGGTCACTTTGCCGCTCGCATCGAGAAACTGCAGTTGCGCTTGCCCGTCCGCCGTCACGTACATCTTGATACGCGGGTGCCCTTTGCCGTCGGCGAGCATCACC
>DATGJX010000243.1:0-7311 GCA_035294905.1 Vulcanimicrobiaceae bacterium
CCAATTCCTCGGCGACCAGTGTTGTGAAGTATGCTGCGTCGGGCCTGCGTCCGTCAAGCGCCGAATGAGGGCGCGCGCTGTTGTAGAAGTCGATGTACTTGCCGATGCCGACGCGGGCTTGCGCAGTCGACTCGTACGCGTGCAAGTAGACCTCCTCGTACTTGAGGCTGCGCCAGAAGCGCTCGATGAAAACGTTATCGCGCCAGCATGTCCCGGACGAAATCGACGTTGGCCCCCTGTTCAGCAAGCTCGGTCAATGATACTAGTCTTGGCCATCGTGGGGTCCTAGGCCACGAGAGCGGCCGCTTCATACACCACGGCCTGGGACACGATCCCCGTCCGCCAGCGTCCACACCCGGATTGCCCCGAGGCGTTACGTCATTTGCGGCTGACGCCCTCTCACCACAAAATCCCTCCTACCGATAATGGAAAAGGCCAGACGGAAGGGTAAATTCGCCGCAATGGAGCACGCGGCGCCTCCGAAGCACGGTTTCAATAGCATCCCCGTAAGCACTTGGACTGCTGACCCCGACGGACGTATCTGCTACGTCAGTCCTCGCTGGTCCGAATGGACGGGGTTGGAGCCCCAAGCGTTGCTGCGCGACCAGTGGCGTAACCTCGTGCATCCGCACGACCTCTCGGGCTTCTTACGTGACTATGCGGATGCGATCGCTCGCAGAATTCCCCTCTATGCCGATATTCGGATGCGAACCCGCGGCGCGTACAAGCGGGTTCGCATTCTCTGCGAACCGTGCCTGAACGAGCGCGGAGAGGTGCTTGGATGGCACGGCGTGCTGCTTGACATCGAAGGTTTGCATGCAGCGCAGAATCGCTTCGAAGTGCTTGAGGCGTTGCCGATAATCGCCTGGAGCGCAGATTCCGACGGGTGGATCGATTGGTACAACGCGCGTTGGTATGAGTACACCGGTCAAACGCCCGAGGAAGCACGCGGGTGGGGATGGCAGGCCGTGCATCACCCGGAAGACTTTCCCGAGGTAATGCGCCGCTGGCCGCGTTCGATAGAGACCGGAGAACCGTTCGAGATGGAATTTCGCTTGCGCCGGCACGACGGGATCTATCATTGGTTTCTAACGCGTATAGAACCGATGCGCGACGAAGCCGGAGGGATCGTGCGTTGGTATGGGACGAACGTCGACATCGACGCGCAAAAAAAGGCCGAGGAGCGCAGCAAACGGATTGCGGAAACCGTTCAAGACGTCTTTTTGCCAAAGTCGCTTCCACGCCTGGAAGACATGCGTCTGGACGCAACATATATTGCGGCAGAGAAAGATGCGCTGATCGGAGGCGACTGGTACGACGCGTTTTTACTGCCGGACGGCCGCATCGCATTTTCCATCGGCGACGTAGCGGGACACGGACTCGACGCTTCCATGTTGGTCGGCCGCATGCGGCAAGCGATTTTCACGCTCGCGTTCAAGGGTTTGAACCCTGCACAGATCCTCGCCGACGCAAATCGCATTCTGCACCATCAAAATCCAGGGACATTCGTCACAGCGATTGCCGGATATATCAGCGACGACCATACGCGAATAACGTACGCCAACGCCGGTCACCCGCACCCTATTTACGTGTCAGAAGGGGCCGAGCGCAGCACCGTGGGCGAAAGCGGCATTCCACTGGGAGTATTGACGGACGCAAAGTACCAAAACGAGGTGCTGGACGTGGCCCGCGACGCTCTTGTCGTCCTGTACACGGACGGTATGACCGAATTCGGCCGAGACATCGCGGCGGCCGAGAGGCGGTTGCAGGCTGCTGCAGTACTCGTTGCAGCCGATCCGAAAGTGCGTCATCCGGCACGGGCGATACAAGAGATCGTGTTGGATACCAACACCGTCGCAGATGATGCCGTCGTGCTCACGATCGGATTCTCTGGAATGCAACCCGTGGAGGACGACCGCCGAATGGCGCCGGAAAAGCTCTGGCGGTTCCATTCTAGCGATGCGTTCAGTGCGCAGGGCGCTCGACTGGAAGTCGGCGCCTACTTGCGGCGGTTCGCTAAGGCCGAAGAAGACATCTTCACATCCGAGCTGATCGTGGGAGAACTTCTGGCCAATACCGTCGAGCACGCCCCCGGTTTGGTAGAGATTCACATTGATTGGTTTGCCGATCACCCGGTAATGACGGTCCGTGACGCAGGACCTGGAATGACGCGATCGCGCTTCGCGCTGCCGGACGATCCCTTCGATGAAAACGGGCGTGGGCTTTTTCTCGTGAAACAGCTTGCTGGTGATATTTCGGTCAAGGACTCACCCGGTTTCGGCAGCGAGATACGCGTTACGTTGCCGATTCGGCGCGGTAAGCCGGCTGAAAACTTGCGTTTGCTCGATAATACGACTTAGCTCGACTCAAAATCTCGGGGGCTTCAATCGGCATATTTTTGCGCAACCAGAGGATCAGCGCTTCAGTCCTCGGGAGGCTCGGCCAGCCGCGCCTTGAGAAGTCCCCTGCGTTGAGCATAATACGCCGTGCCTTATTTTCGCCTTGGGTCTCGGTTAGAGCAGTCGTCAACGCTTCCATGAGTTCGTTGCCGCTGCCGCTGGGAAGCAAATGCGAGTGAGCGCGCAGCAAAGCGTCAAGCATACCGGTGTCAAAACTCGTATCGAACAGGTCGATGTTGTACGCACAGAAAAGCGCGAACGGTAACTTGTTCAGCAGCCGATGCCAAAGCTGTTCCAGACGTATCGCCGCCGGATATTGTCCGCGGCCCCAAAGGACGTTTACTAACTCGCCGAACGCGCGCGCCCCTTTTCCGGCCTGCAGCGCCTGCCTCATTACGGACCCCACGACTGAATCGAATTTCGCCTCGTCGGGATAACCGCCCACCAAGATGCGATCGAGGGTTGCATTCGCGTCGAGGTGTACCAAGACTCCGTCTTCCACGAGTCCCGACACGTTGACGCCGGTGCCGCGCAAAAAGTCGGAGATGGCTCGCCAGTGCGCTGCCGTTACACCAAGGACGATCCCTTCACCGCGATTGATACCTCGAACAGCGTACGCGCACACGTTAGCAATCAGCGCGTAGTCGTCGGCCTCATAAAACTGCAGCAGGTGGCGCGGGGGCGGCTCGGCCCGGAGCGCTTCGTCCAGCATGGACATGTTTTAAGATATATCCCTTTCAGGCGCTCCTCCCTTCTTGAAAGATGAACACGTAGTTTAGGCGCGTCCGGAGCAGGGTAGGGGAGGCCCTGGATGAAGCACGGCGATCCGAAAAGCGTGATTGAAGCGGCCCGCTCCGAACATACGCACCTGCGCCGGATCATGGCCGACATAGGGTCCGGCGCTCCCAACGTACCGCCGAACATCAAGGCGCTGCTCGGTGAGTTTGCCGACGCGCTGCGCCGGCACCTGGAGCTCGAGGACGAATGCCTGTATCCCGACTTGTGCAGCACTAGTAACGCCGTGTTGCGCCGGAAAGCCCGACGCTACCAATTACACATGGGCGGCATCGCGGAAGGCTTTGCGCTCTTTTGTAAACGTTGGCGCGAAACCGACATCGCGTCCTCTTCCGCTCGATTTTGGGAAGACTGGAAGACTCTTGAATCAGCGCTGCTGCAGCGCATGGAGTCGGAAGATCGCGATCTGTATCCGGCGGCAACCGAAGAACTTGCGCAGAAAACGCAGGAGCGCAGAAACGACAGCGCGCAGGGCGGCGGGATCCGCTGAGAACCTTCGATACCGCATCGAATCCGTGAACTACGCGCCCAGCGGCCGAATGTCGTGTTACCATGTACGGCCCAACGAGCGCCGCATGGACCGGAGGCGCACCGCCGGGTTACGGCGTGTTGCTATGTGCGGCACCATAGACGGCCGCACCGGTACGGTCTACTCCACACAAAAGATGCTGCGTGCAATGTCCCCCTAAAACCGAGGCAACGCTAGAACGCGGCTCCGTGGGAGGGCGTGCCGCCGGCACCGGTATGACATCTGGGTATTATAACCGATTCGCCAGCGGTACCCGCTTGTCGAGATGCTCGGCGTGCGCGTGCGAGGCGACGGTGAAATCGACGTAGATTCGCACGCGAGACTCTGAGCGTCTTCTAGGGTACCAAGCCACGAGGTGTTCGGCAACTTCTTGCGCACGCTGGCATTGAATGGCTCGGCAAGCGCGTTATCCGTCGGTTTTCCCGAACGCGAGAAGTCGAGTTCAATCCTGTTGTTGCACGCGGCACATCCTCCGTCGGATCGACCGCTATCCCGGGGCAAACGATAAGGACGCGACCACCTGCGTACGCACGTAGACAGATAATTTAAGAGCGATGCATCTCGTGCTCCAGCGCCCGCAGTTCCGCTCCACCGGCCATTTGCCGAATGAGGTTCTCGAGCGAGAGTTGCGAACGAGGCGCATCCAGTTCAACGCGCCCTAAGTTGAGGACGACGAAGTGATCGCCCACTAAATAGGCGTGATGCGGGTTGTGACTGATGAAGATTACGCCCAAACCGGCGTCGCGCGCCGCGGCGATATACTTGAGCACGACGCCGGACTGCTTTACGCCGAGCGCGGCGGTTGGCTCGTCTAAAATAATCACGCGCGCGCCGAAATAGATCGCGCGCGCGATCGCGACGACCTGCATCTCGCCGCCGGAGAGATTGCCGACCGGCGCGTCGATGTCGGGCAAATCGATGCCCATTTTGTTCAGCTCCTCGTCGGCGATGCGACGCATCTTCGCGATATCCAAGCGCCGGAAGGGGCCGACGCCGATCAACAGCTCCGAACCAAGAAAGAAATTGCGCCACACCGGCATCAGAGCAACCAGCGCAAGATCCTGATACACCGTGGCGATGCCTGCCCGCAGCGCTTCTCGCGGCGATGCGAACCGCCTTTCCCGGCCGTCCACGCGCACCACTCCGGAATCGTGCGGATGCAGCCCCGAGACGATCTTGATGAGCGTCGATTTTCCCGCCCCGTTGTCACCGAGGATGCACGTGACTTCGCCGGGACGTACCGCAAGATTGATCCCGTCAAGCGCACGGATGTTGCCGTAATGCTTGCAGACCTCGCGCAGTTCGACGATCGCCGCAGTGCCGTTCACCGTGTTCATTTGCGATCGACCTGATAGCGCACGAACATGTTTACCAGCGTTGCAAGCAGCAGCATCGCGCCGAGAAAGAATTTGAACCAGTCGGGATTCCAGCCGGCATAGACGACGCCTTGGCTAACCACGCCGAAGATCAGTGCGCCGATTGCGGCGCCGACGACCGAACCGTAGCCGCCGGTGAGCAGACAGCCTCCGACGACGGCTGCGACGATATATTCGAGTTCCAGTCCAACGCCGCCGCCCGATTGAACCGTATCGAATGCAAAGAGCTGATGCATTCCGGCGATCCAGGCGCAGAATCCCACGCCCATGAAGAGTGCTACCTTCGTACGCTGCACCGGCACGCCGACGGCGCGCGCGCTCGTCGCGTTTCCGCCGGCGGCGAATATCCAGTTCCCCGTGCGCGTTCTCGACAGCAGCCACGTGCCGGCGGCGACGAGTCCGACCCACCAGAGAATGCTGACGCTCACATCGGCGCCGCCGACGTTCATCGTGGAGGAAAAGAACGCTCTTGCGGAATCGAACCCCGCCATGTTCGAGATGTCGTTTGTCGCGACGTTCCCCGTGACGAGGCGCGTGATTGCGAGATTGATGCCTTGCAGCATCAGAAACGTGCCGAGCGTCACGAGAAAACTCGGCAAACCCGTGCGCACGAGCATCCAGCCGTTGAAGGCTCCTATGCTCAGCGAGAGCACGAGTGCAACGCCCGCGCCCACCCACACGTTGGTACTAAATTGATAGGCAAACATCGATGCGCACAGCGCGGAGCTGATCACCGCCACTCCAGCGGACAGATCGAATTCGCCGCCGATCATGAGCAGCGCCACTCCCACCGCCATGATGCCGAGCGTCGAGCTCTGATAGAGTACCGTACTTATCGAGCCGACGTGACGAATCGTCGGCGCCATGACCCAGAAGAACGCGATCACGACGACGGCGCCGATCAGCGAGCCGATTTCGGGCCGCCGCAACAGGATGCGCAACGCGGAGCGGCGTCCCACGCGGCTGCCCGACGGCGGCACACGCAGCGGCTTATCGGTGAAGTCGGCGCGGCTCACCTCGTACCCTTCGCAGCGTATTGCGCGATGGCGCCGACGTTGCTGGAATCGATGAACGTCGGACCGGTGAGTATCGGGCGTCCTCCGCCGAGAACGTCGCCGTTGGTGATCAGCAGCCAGAGCGTATCGACGGCTTCATATCCCTGCAGGTACGGCTGCTGATCGATGGCCCACTGGACGCTGCCGTTTTGGATTGTGCGGACGAGCTGCTTGTTCGTATCGAACGTAACGATGTGCGCTTTGCTGCCCGCGGATTTCACCGCCTGCACGGCGGTAAGCGCGATGGGCGCGCCGAGCGTCGCGACGTAATCGATGCTCGGATCCTCTTGCAGTTTTGCCGTTATCGTCGAGCGAACCGACGGCATGTCGGCGCCGTTGACGTAGATTTTCTCGCTGCGCGCGCCGTTCAAGCCCTCTTGCAGGCCCTTGCAACGAGCTTCCAGCTGTACTTGTCCTTGAAATTGAACCACGCAGAGCACGTGTTTCGCGCCTTCGGCGCTGAGCCGTTGGCCGGCAGTGCGACCCGCGAATTCCTCGTCTTGTCCGATGTACATGGGAATGCCCAACCGCTTCCACGCATCGAAGCCGGCGTTGAACGCGATTACCGGGATGCCGGCGCGCTGCGCGCGTTTTACGGCGGCCGCGAGCGCATCGGGAGCCGGCAGCGTCACGGCGATGCCGTCGACGCGCTGGTCGATTGCATTTTGAATCAGCACCGCTTGGGCGCTTGCACTCGGATCGTTCGAGTAGATGAGATTGACGTCGTCATTTGCAGCAGCGGCTTCGGCGCCGTGGCGGACGATGTCCCAAAACGTGTCGCCCGGTGCTTGATGCGTGACCATCGCGATGCGTAGGCGCGGTATATTGGCCACGGTGCCGGAACGCGAACGTGCTCCTCCCGTTGCACTGCATGCACAGAGAATGAACAACGCGGCGATGGCGAGATACCTCATGCCGGTACTCCTACATAGTGCAGCACCGCATCGCCGAACTCCCGCGTGTTCACCGGCGAATCGTCCGGTCCGGCGAGATCGCGCGTCCGCACGCCGCTTGCGAAGGCACGTTCGACTGCCGCTTCGATTCGGGCGGCGGATGCCTCGTCATTCAAGCTGTAACGCAGCAGCATGGCTGCCGAAAGAATCGCGCCGGCGGGGTTTGCGATGCCCTTTCCGGCGATATCCGGTGCCGTGCCTCCG
>DATGJX010000244.1:0-7291 GCA_035294905.1 Vulcanimicrobiaceae bacterium
TGAAGGTTGCGCGCAATTGCAACGCGACGGCACAGGAACCGATGCGCTTTTCGCCTCTCCACAAGGAATCACTGTGGACCCGTACGGACAGCTCTATGTCGCGGACGTCGGAAACAATGCCATTCGGCACGTCACGCTGAAGGGCACCGTAACAACCTTTGCAGGCAACGGCGTCGCCGGCAACGTCGATGGAGCCGGAATGAATGCAGAGTTCAATACACCGGTAGCGATCGTAGCAGCGGGTTCTCTTTTTGTGCTGGACACCAACAATTCGGGCAGCACGGGGAACTCCGGCTCAATGCGTAAGGTAACACTGACGGGTAGCATGCCTCCGCCGCTTAACACGCCGGTTTCGCTTTATGATACTCGGACGCCGGGCGCACAGCCGTACAGCATCGACTGGCGCTCGAACACTTCGCCGGCTGCCGGCGACTTGTGGTACACGGAAGGCATTGGAAAAATCGGAAGACTGACAACCGAAGGCATTAGCACCGAGTTTAGTGTCGGTACCGGCACTCCTAATGACGTCGTACTTGGCGGAGACGGCACGCCTTGGATTCTCGACCTTCCGCTGGGCGAAGTGGTCCACCGGAATTCCGCCGGAC
This sequence comes from Vulcanimicrobiaceae bacterium, assembly GCA_035294905.1. Taxonomy (GTDB): domain Bacteria; phylum Vulcanimicrobiota; class Vulcanimicrobiia; order Vulcanimicrobiales; family Vulcanimicrobiaceae; genus DATGJX01. Next base: position 606 of record DATGJX010000244.1, read on the forward strand.
AAATGCTTGCTTACAAATTGGACCTCCTGAGTTGCTGCGGCACGCCGACTCAGGCCGACCAAATGGCATATTCCCCGAACGGGAACATCTGGTTCTTCGTTAGTTCCTCTCAGCTCGGCGAAGTGACCCCAGCCGGCACCATTTCGTACGTAAACGTTCCTTCCAGTTACTATAATCCCAGCACGTTAACCGTAGGTACGGACGGAACGATCTGGCTGTCCAACGGCAACTCCATAATGCACCTTAGCCAAACCGGCGCGGTGCTCGGCAACTATAACTATGCAGTTCAGTACCTCACGACCGGAGCAGACGGGAACATCTTGTTCACGCAAAGTGACGCCGTTGGTTCTCTGAACGTAGGAACCGGCGTGATCACTGTATATCCGATCTATGAATCCGTGCCGGGTTGTCAGTCCGGCTACAACTGCTCGCGTGGTATAAGCAATATGACTGTGGGTCCTGACGGCGCTTACTGGTTTGTCGAAGAGAGAACCGGTTACATCGGCCGACTGGACACGGCGGGTAATTTCAGCGAATACCAAATATACGACGCGCATGTGCACCCGTTTGACATAGTGCCCGGCCCCGACGGCAACATTTGGTTCGTCGACAGTGGCGCACAGAAGATCGGCAAGGTGAACCTGTCAGCGCTATAATCGCGTAACGCTCAGCGTTTTCTGGTCGATCTTCCAAATGGTGTACGCACCCTTGGAAGCGTGAACCAGGATCGCGCAGTTGCAGTTCGGGCCGACATGCGAGCGCTGCAAAGTCGCCGCAACGGCCCGAACTCCGTCCGCCGGAATTGCGATCACTCCGTTCCACTGTAGCGTGGCATCGCGAAAATCCGGTTCACCTTTGACCTGCGGTATGTTTACGAGATGGACCGTCCGTGAATCGATCAGCGGTCGCGCTTTTGCAGCCAGATTGGGAATTTGACGAATGTCCCATTTGCCGAAAAGCACGTTGCCGCCCGGCGGCGCAACACGCCCCGCGGCATCCGCTACACGCGGCGGCACCTGCATGATTACGATCCTAGGCAGCATTGCCTCAAACGCAGATTGGCTTTGCGCGGTGGTTTCGCTCTGCATCGCGGATTTAATCTGCTGCACCTGAGCTGTGGTAAGATGCCGGCTTTGCACGAGCACCGTCTCACCATCGGTTTGCCAATGCGTACCTTTCGAAATCAACGCTTGTGCAGGCCCCGCCGGCATCTCGCGGATATCGCTCTGGATTTTTGCATTATCGATCAGCGTTATGCCCGCATAGTGCTTTCCAAGAGAATCGCGGTACTCGATCGTGATGATGTTCGGCTTGTCGGCGGGCGAATACGCGATCCACTCGCTCGCCGCGCGCAAGAGTGGAAACTTCACCGGGAATGTGGCGACCGACACGATACGTTGAACGTCGGCGCGCATCGGGTCGCGAACGGTCGTGAAGGATTCAACGACGGCTTTCACGTTATTGCCGGAGAACCACAGGTGCACGCCGCCCCCGATGTTTGCTAACGCCACTGCGCCGCCGACAATCCCCAGCGACGCTGCCAGAGCGGTCGCGAGCCTTTGCCATCTGACACGCGCACTCGATGCAGCCGAGCGTTCGCGAATCACGTCGATATCGAGCGGTGGAACGGCAATCTGCACTCGTGCATTTTTGGCTGCAACGGAAAAATCAGCAGGCATGTTGCTTCACCTCTTTTGGAGCGGCATGCGGTTCTATGGCATAGTCGCCGAGCGTTGAGCGCAGCCGCTCCCTGGCGCGCGCGAGCCTCGTACGAACGGTTGCATGCGGGATGCACAAGACATCCGCGATTTCTTCGGTCTTCAGGTCATCGAAATAGAACAGGACGGTTACGTCGCGCAGACCCGGAGAAAGATCTGCGAGCGCCCGCCACACGTCCATAGATGCAGTTGAATCGGCCGTAAAGCCGTTCTCATAAGCCGCCGCCTCGGGCGTATGGAAGCGCTGCCGAACCCGAGACGACTCGCGAGCAACGATACGGTACGCCCACGCATCAAACGCTTCCGCACTCCGAACGGTTCGAACCCTAAGATGAATGATGACGCATGCTTCTTGCGCCGCGTCCTGCGCTAGCGCGCGATCGCCAATTAGTGATGCGGCTAGACGAAAACAGGCGGGCCAGATGGCGCCGACCAATCGCTCCGCGGCGGATGCTTCACCCGCTATCGCTGCGGCTACAAGGTCGGGCGAGGCCCATCGCGTCATCGGTGCGCTCCTCTGCGATTCATTTGTTAGAAAGAGGAGCCCGTCACCCGGAAATGTTCCCGAGGCTCAGCCGGAATAGTCTCTTCCGCGCCAATGAATGCGGCCGGTGCGGTACTTGACGAGCGAGTTGATGAAGATTGCCAGCATCGTCGCTGCACCGATCGGAAAATACAACCCGGAACCTTTTGGGAAACGGGCGCGCCGCATACCGAACTCAGCGGCTGCTGCCGTCGCGATAATTGTTGCGCCTATTCGAGCGGCCTTAGCGTACCTGCGCTTGCGCAGTGCCTGAACGAGCGCGATTTCCGGAATAGGAGAAAGCGCAGCGAGCATGGCTCCACCAAGCAGCGCGCCCGCGGGATCATCCTTCACGCCAGCGTACAGATTTTTGCTGAAGCCGTCCCAAATTTCGCGAAACGAGCGGTACATGCGCGTTCGCACGAGATCGTTCGCACCGACGAGCATCGAACGAAAGCGCCCATCCCGCTTGACGATGCGCGCGAGGTCGTAATCTTCCGCGATGCTTGCGCGAACGCGTTCGTATCCACCGAGTGCTTCCAGTGCATGACGGCGGCAAAGTAGGTACTGTCCGTTGAATATCGCCGCGTCTTCGCTTTTTGGATCGTTGATCGCGTCGAGCGAGCCGATCCCGAAAAGAATCATAAACAGAATAGTCGGCAGGAAGATGCGCTCGGCGGGTGTCTCGAACTGCTGAGTCGGCAGTAAACTAAGAAATGAGACGCCTTGATCGAGCGCATAGCGCACGGCCGATGCGCATGCAAGCGGCTCGTGCTCCGTATCAGCATCGGTAAAAAGCAGCATCTCTCCGCGCGCCGCGTGCATGCCTTGATTGAGCGCCCACGGTTTGCCGACCCACCCATCGGGTAGCGGTTCTCCGTGCACGATATGCAACCGGGCGTCATTTCGCGCAAGCCGTTCCAAAATTTCTGCGGTGCCGTCGGTTGATCGGTCGTCGACGACGATGACTTCGAAGTTCGGATAGCGCTGCGCAAGCAAAGATCGAACGCACGTCTCAATCTGCCGCTCTTCATTGCGCGCGGGAACTACGATGGATAGAAACGGCAGATCGTCGCTTGGTGTGGCGGCGCCGATCTCATCGTTAGAGCGCAGTGCCACCGTTAGTGCGCGCGCGACGAATGCGCTTGCCGCGATCACGTCTGCTTCGCTAAGAATTGCTTGACGGCGCGTTTCGGCGCTCGCGCGAGCCACGCCTCAACTATGAGATCTTTCAGATCCTTCGCGCTGATTTTGTCCAAACAGACGAGCACCGCCGGGTAGCCATTGAAGTGCGGCGTGGTAAAACACGCGCGGCGATAGCTTTTGAGCAATACCTCTTTCATTTCCAAATCTGCCGTATGAACGCCCAGGATTGGGCCTGTCGGAGCGTTAGCGGCAAGTGCGTTGAGATCGGACTTGCGCAGCGGGCGCTCCCACACAAACCCCTTGCCCTTTACGGCCCACGAGCAGGTGCCGCTCGATGACCGTTCCTCACTTGCTTCCGGCAGCGCCAGCGCAATGCGGCGCACGTCTTGCCATGTGGCCATTTGTCTACCCTTGTATCACCCCGGTCTGCTGCATGAGCGAGAGTGTGTCGAAGGTTTCGTGAAACTCACTAATTTTGCCGTCCTTGAACCTTACGAGACACATCACCAAAGAGGTAACTCTTTTGCCGGTTGGCTGCGCGCCGAGAAACTCCCCGGTATGCGTGCCGCTCCACTCTTCGCGCACCATTGCCGTCTCGCCATTGCAAACCATGTCAAAAAGCCTGTGCGAGCCGCCGGAGAATCCCTTACTGAAACTCTGCATGACTTGCTTGAATCCGTTGACGTCCAATGTTTGGCCTGGCACGAACGCTTTAAAATCCGGCGTGACGATCTCGTCAAAGCGCGACCAGGGCACCTTACCGCTTTGCACGTCGTCAATCAGCTGAAACAGGTCGTGCGTCAATTGATGCAACGAGGGCGACAGCGGTGAGGGATGCCTCGGCTCGTAGAGGCCGATCGTTTCGCCGCTCGCCACCTCAAGTACAGTCGCCATACCCCAGCTGCGCTCATGAACCGGTTGCGCTTGAACGCCGCGTTGGCGCAATTCCGAAAGAGTCTTTTCGATGTCGTCGCACATGAGAAATATTTCGTGCTCCGGTTCGCCATCCGTGGGATGCACTGCTAATTCCGCCGGCGGTGCCTCAAATATCGGCCACCCGCCGCCCGCATCAACCGAACGAAAGTTCAATTTCTCGCCAAAGAATGCGCGAATTTTCTCGTCGTGCCGGCTATAGACGATCGCATGAATGCCCGTAATCATTCCCAAGTATCCGCGTCAAGTACGCGGACCTCCTCGCGGCAGAATCGAAGGAATGTCCCGCGCAGTGGGCGCGTCCTGAGTTTTTCGGCTGGTCGGGAATTGAAATGCAGGAATTTTCGCGCGTGCGACACCCTTGGGATAATTGCCGTGCCCGTAACGTTCGGCAAAGGCTTTTGCGCGTACGTACATGTATTCGAAGTTCTCCCAGATGCCGTCGCCCCACGTGGTAGATCGCATTAGCGCCGTTATCGGCAGCATGACCTCCCAGGTTTGGATAACTATTGGGCAATAAACGTCCAGGAACGGCTCCTCTGGAATGAGCCTATATTTCAAAAGGCTGCCGATGCGTTCGTTTCTATTTCCCAGCTGCAGCCATGCAACGTTGCGGTCAAAAGTGCGATCGGCGACGCTGCGAACGTATGCCGGATCGGCGAGCATGGTGGGAAGTTGGCGGCGCGCTTCGTCAATCCATCTGTTCTGTTCCTCGTCTTCGAGACGAGCAACGATGTCGAGCAGACCTTCGAGCTGATTATTCGCGCGCAAATGCCGAAGCTGTATAACGGCGGCAATCGCCGTCGCTGAGATGACGACGAAGGTCCCCACTGCGGCGACGGTGTTAAAAATTTCGAGCATCCGCGCCTCCCTAACTTTGGGGCTTCGTTACTTCCGCGAGAGCTCCCGTGCATCCAGCCTCCCGCGCAAGTGACCTTATGAACCTTCGCGAAGTCAGCGCGGTAGATTTAAACCCACAATCCGGAGGGCGCTCTATGTCTTTGGAGATTTGGAACACCTTCGCCACGTTCGGTACGTTCTTAATGATTTCAGCAACCGCGATCGCGGCTATAGTGCAACTGCGTCACGCGCGCGGGAGCAATCAGATCGCCACACTCAATGAACTTCGTGAGACGCGCGAGAGTCCCGAATTCCGGGCGGCAAGCCATTTCGTCGCTACCCAGCTGTCTGAAAAGTTGCAGGATCCGGAATTTCGTTTTCAGATCGCAAACCGGGCCTCCCGAACGCCTGAAAACGAGCCGTTCATTGCTTACGCAACACTCCTGGGTGACTTTTACGAGAGCATGGCGATGCTCATTAGGAAGGGTTTGGTCGATCGGGAAATCGCGCTCGAACTTTGGAATTGGCCCGTCGCATATACATGGAAAGCGTTAGCGCCCATGACTGCAAACCGCCGGCCCGGGCGCTCCAGCCGCAACACACCTTCTGAAGTCGCGGAAGGTGTGGTAATATCGGTCACGTGTTAGGCCGGTAGAAACATCGAAGCGCGCGAGGCGCCGCACTAATGCGGCGCCTCGTTATTTATGTCGCGGTGGCGTGGGCTTTCGGTTGCGTCGCTGAACGTAACTGTCCGCAGGCTGCGGCGATGTCGCGGCCCATGTTCTGACGCACCGTCGTCGGAATTCCGGCGGCATCGAGCACCGCAGCAAATTTCCAGATGTGGTGGTTTTCCGTTCCCGCGAACGGGCCGTCGGGCGTCGTGTTGTATGGAATCAGATTGACGTGGTAGAGATGGCCCTTCATGCGCCGCGCGAGCTCGGTTGCATGTTCGACTGAATCGTTGACACCGCGCAGCATCACGTACTCGAAGAAGACTTTGCGGTTCGTCTTTTCGATGTAACGATCGCATGCAGCGAGGAGTTCGTCCATCGAAAACTTGCGATTCACGGGCATGATGCCGCTACGCACGTCATCGCTCGGTGCGTGCAGCGAAATCGCCAAGTTGACCTGAACGCCCTCATCCGCGAACGCATCGATCTTGTCGACGAGGCCGACCGTCGAAATCGTGATGTGGCGATGACCCAGGCCGAAGCCCTGACCGTCGTGCAGCAGCGCGACCGCGTCCATCACGGCGTCATAGTTGTGGAACGGCTCGCCCATCCCCATGAAAACGACGTTGGTGATGCGCTTACCTTTGGCGGCAAGTTCGCGCGCGAAGTAGCGCGCCTGATCGAAGATCTCCGTCGCTTCGAGCTGCCGCGTGAATCCGGCTTGTCCCGTTGAACAAAACGCGCATGCGAAGGCGCATCCGGCCTGCGAACTGATGCAGACGGTATTGCGATCGCCGAAGTGCTCCATCAGCACCGCTTCGACTTCCGAGCCGTCGGCGAGCGGGAAGAGTCCTT
>DATGJX010000245.1:0-3519 GCA_035294905.1 Vulcanimicrobiaceae bacterium
AGGGGTTAACTCAAGTTTTACGGCGAGGCGTGATGCATCTCACCCAAACTTCGTGCCGCACGTTTGTTCAAGCAACGCCCACGCAGTTGGACCGAATTCCGCTTTTGCGGATGCATAGAATGCGCCGAGCTTTCTCTGGAAAGTCGCCGTATCCGCAACGTTGACGACCATGCCCTGCTCGACGAGTTTGCCTTGCAACGAGCGATTAAGCGCGAGCGTATCCGAACGATCCAGTAGTGCGTACTTCGCGGCATTGCGTTCGATGACGCCCTGTAGATCAGTCGGCAAGCTCTTCCACACATCGCCGTTCATCAGGAGCCAGAACCCGCCCCATAAGTGATTCGTGATGCTCAGGTACTTTTGCACTTCATAGAGACGGCCCGTCTCGATGATCGCAAGCGGATTTTCTTGCCCGTCGACGACGTGTGTCTGCAACGAGGTGTAGACTTCGTTGAAGTTCATCGCCGTTGGGATCGCGCCGAGGGCCTTGAAGAGCTGCACCCACTGCTTGGCTTCCGGCGTGCGGATTTTGAAGCCCTCGAGATCGTCGGCTGTTTTGATCGGATGCGTGCTCGAAGTGATCTCGCGCGTTCCGTTTTCCCAAATGTTCTTGAAGCAGTAGAGTCCGCGCGCTGCGATCTCTTTACGAACGTAATCGCCGAGCGCGCCGTCGAGCGCAGCGAAAGCCTGCTCGTCACTCTTGAACGTGAACCCAATGCTCGAGATTGCCGAGGCCGGGACGACCGATTGTAGGATTCCCGGGTCGAGCGTCATCATCTGCAGCGCACCGGAGCGCAGCTGCGTGAGCATCGCCGTATCGCCGCCGAGCATATTGTTCGGGAAGAAACCCATGTTGATCTTGCCGCCGGACTCGGCGGTGATCGCATCGCACATCTGCTTTGCGCGAATGTTTAGCGGATGGCCCGTTGGGTTGTCGGTCCCCATCTTTAGTTCGAATTGCGCAGCCTTTGCCGGCGCCTTGATAATTCCGATCGACGCAAACGCCGCAGCGCCCGCGATTATGGCTTTACGCTTCACGCTTTCCCCTCCAAAACTACATTACCGATTACATCGCCCCGCTCGACGATATCGTGTGCTTCCGCGATTTCCTCCAGCGGCATGGCGCGCCCGACCGTATTAATGAGGCGGCCCCCTTCGAGCAGACGGTTTAGCTCCGTGATGCCGGAGGCACGGTCTTCCTCAGAAATCTCATAGATGAGGAAGAGCCGCAGGTCGATCGAGCTCATCATCATCCAGCTGCTAGGGATCGTGCTCTCGCCGCTTGACATTCCGTAAACCGCGACGGTCGCGTGCGGCGCAAGGATCGACGGGTACAGCTTGGCGTCATTGTTGAGGTCCATTTCGATCACCGCCTCGACCCCTTTGCCGCCGGTAAGCGCTTTGACGCGCGCGCCGACGTCTTCCGTACGGTAATTCACGATCTCGTCCGCGCCCGCGGCACGCGCGAATGAACCTTTCACGGCGCCACTCACCGTCGTAATCACCCGCGCACCGCGCAGCTTGGCGAATTGGATCGCGTAGTGCGCGACCGACCCGGCGCCGCCGACGACGAGTACGGTCTTGCCACGCTCGACGCGCGCGAGCCGAACAGCCTGGAGCGCCGTGAATGCCGGGATTCCAAGGCACGCTCCGGCCTCGTAGCTGGTGCCGTCCGGAAGGTGCGGCGCTTGCGCGCTCGGCACAACGATGTATTCCGCAGCCGTTCCAAAAGCGCGTTTCCATTGTCCGTTCCAAATCCAGACGCGCTCGCCGGTACGGCGGTCGACACCCGCGCCCACCTTATCGATCTCACCTGCACCGTCGCTATGCGGGATGATCAGCGGCGCGATCATCGGACGCGATCCGCTGCGCGCCTTCCAATCCGACGGATTGACGCCCGACGTGCGCAAACGCACGCGTACTTCGCCCGGTCCGGGCTCGGGCGTCGGTACCTCGCCCAGTTCCAAGACGTCTTGAGCTGGGCCGTTCTTTGTATAGAAGGCTGCAAACATAAGGAGGGTAGCTTATGACATCAAGGCGTTCGTTCATGTTTCTATACGCTTCTGATTCGTATCCGGGTCGAATCTACAAAAGGTTTGACAGGGGGGCACACCTGTGTTAAAACCCTTATCCATGACCCTCTCCATGTCGATGGCGATTACGATGACGATGATTACGACTTGTCTGCGAGACGAGGCGGCAAAGTTCAGCGTACGCTGAGATCGGGAGAGACCGAAAATTGCCGCCTCGCCTTCGTGCGAGGCGGTTTTGTTTTGTAGGGGTTGACGTGATGCTGGCTACTCAAAAAATCAAGGAAGTTCCAAATCTCGGCCTACGGACGGCCGGCATGACGATCGGTCTGCTTGGTTGCGGCGTGGTCGGCGGCGGCGTCGCGGCCCGACTCCTCACAATGGAAACGCTGCTTGGCGTCCCGGTGCGGCTCGGACGCGTGCTCGTGCGCGATCTGCACAAGCCCCGCCAACCTGAAGGCGTCATCCCTCTGCTCACAGCCGACCCGCAAGACGTCATCGGCGATCGCAACGTGCACGTCGTCGTCGAAGCGATCGGCGGCGTCGAGCCGGCGCGAACGTTCGTGGAAACCGCGCTCCGCGCCGGCAAGCACGTCGTCACCTCGAACAAAGCGCTAATCACCGCGCACGGTGCAGCGCTCTCGCTGATCGCGCAGCAAAACCACGCTGCACTGCGCTATGAGGCGTCGGTGGCCGGCGCGATTCCGGTTGTGCGCACGCTGGGCGAGATCCTCGGCGCAGAAGACGTCATCGAAATCGCCGGCGTCCTCAACGGCACCTCGAACTTCGTCGTCAACGCAATGCGCGAAGGCGGTACGCTCGACGATGCGATTCGCCGTGCGCAGGAAGCAGGCTACGCGGAGATCGATCCTAGCGACGATCTCGACGGCGTCGATGCTGCGCGCAAGCTCGCCGTGCTCGCGCCGCTTGCGTTTCGCGTCCGGATCGATCCGGATCAGATTCTGCGCACGTCACTTCGCACGCTGACACCGAATCATTTTGCCGATGCGCGCACGCTCGGCACTGTAATCGTCCCGCTCGCGCTCGTGCGCCGCAACGGTGAGCGAATCGAAGCGATCGTCTCGCCCGTACTCGTGCCCAAAGACCACGAGTTCGCGCGTCTGCGCGGACCCGAGAATGTGGTGCGCGTGCAAGGCGCACATTCCGGCAAACTGAGTTTTTCAGGACATGGCGCAGGCCGCAGCGCTACGGCTTCGGCGGTGTTGGCCGATTTGGCGGAGATTGCGCGGCGGCGCGCGCGCTGGCAGGCGCAGTCCGTTCCACCCGTCGACTTTCGTGAGACAACTCCGCGTGCACCGATTCTCGACCGGCAAAGGGCGCTACCCTCGTTCGAACTGGAAAATGGGGTAGTATAGACAGTAAGCAATGGAACCACGCCACTTCGATCAGAAGGACGACGACGCAAATGAGGCCCCATGGGGTACCGAGCGTCGCGTCAAGAAGCAAGACTTCGTGAAGCCCGGACTTC
>DATGJX010000246.1:0-2153 GCA_035294905.1 Vulcanimicrobiaceae bacterium
CCAGCAACGTCGAGCGCGGCAGATGGAAATTCGTCACCATAGCGTCGACCACACGAAATGAAAAGCCGGGTTTGATGTAGAGATCCGTCGCGGCCGCGCCCGCGACCACTTCTCCGCTTTCCTGGGCCGAGGCTTCGAGCGCGCGCATCACGGTCGTCCCCGCCGCAATCACGCGGCGCTGCTGCTTGCGTGCCAGCGCGATCGCTTCTGCTGCTTGAGACGAAATGACGTAGGGTTCCGCGTGCATCGGATGCTGCTCGACGCGGTCTTCGAGGATCGGGCGAAAGGTGCCGAGGCCGACGTCGAGGGCGATGCGTGCGATCTCGACGCCTCGAGCGCTCAAGTTCGCAAAGACGTCATCACTAAAATGCAGCGATGCCGTCGGCGCGGCGACGCTTCCCGGTACGCGCGCAAAGATCGTTTGGTACCGGTCCGCATGCGGACGGCCTTCGTCACCGATGTACGGCGGCAGCGGAACCTCGCCGTAGCGTTCGAGCAATTCGCCTACGCATATCGGGGATTCAAATCGGACGATCCGAGCGCCGCCGTCCGCGTGCGCTTCGATCGTTGCCGTCGCGTCCTCTCCAATTGCAATTTTTCGGCCGGGATGGAGCTTTTGTCCCGGACGAACCAAGGCCAGCCAACGCGTCGCATTCCGGTCGAAGCGCAAATCGTCGGCCGGATGCAGCAACAAAAGCTCGGCGATCCCTCCGCCGGGAATGCGCCGCCCCCGCAAGCGCGCACGAATCACGGCAGTTTCATTGAGCACCAATAGGTCCCCGGCATTTAGCAACATCGGAAGCTCGCTGAACGTGCGATGTTGGATGCTACCGTTTGCAGTGAGTACCAGCAAACGTGCTGCATCACGGCGCTCGGCGGGCGCGCGCGCAATCAGCTCCGGCGGTAGATCGTATTCGAACGCCTGACTGCTGCCCAGGTCAGAATTTATAGATTCGCCGCCCTATCAAGCTGTCCGGTCGCTGCTGCGGGCGACGATTCGATGATCGCGCGCTCGCGTTCCATGATGAGGAAACGTTCGAGCTTTTCGCGATCTTCTTGTGTGAGATCGATGAAGAGCACGCCGCATTGATGCATGTTCGGCGCTGAGGGCCGCACCCAACGCACTTCACCTTTGGTGGCGACGTTGGGTTCTTGCTTCATGCTGAATAAGTATTTCGTCTTCGGCGGCAAATATTGATCGCACAGAATGCGCATGCCGGTCGATGAGATGTCCGCCGCAACCGCTTTCAGTAACGTAAACGAGACTTTGTCCTCGACGATCAAATCGATATAGCGCCGCAAGCGCACGGCTTTGCGGTCGGCTTCACTCAGCGTTGTACCGGTTGGCGTCTCACTCATTCGTTACGAGGGTCCCGGGAAAATAGAAATTCACGATCTCTGTTGGAGTCCGGCCCTGCTGCGCCATCACCCGAGCGCCCCATTGGCATAACCCCACGCCGTGACCCGATCCACTGCCTTCGATTCTGAGACTCGTTCCGGCCTGCGCCGGATCACCCAAAACCGTAAGATTATGCCATAGGCTGCTGCGCACGAGGCTCGGGCCGAGGGCGCGCCGTGCCTGAGCGCTGCTGAGAACTGCCGTGCCGAGCGTCCCGGTGATTCGGACCCCGGGCCGGAGGTCCGGGGGCGTCGGCTCGAGCGAGACCGCTTGAATAGGGCCGAGCGTGGCTGCCTTCGGACCAAGCGCGGCAACGAGCGCGGCGACGGTCGTCGTCGCAGTCCAGGTGTTGTACGGAGACGAGACCACGCAATACGGATCGGCGACGCCGCGCAGGTACGGGAGGCTCGTGCCGCCCCACAAGGTCGATGCGTCCGCAGTATGCCCGCCGCATGAGGCCGAGTAGAAAACGGTCGCGAGGCCGCCCGCGTAGGTGACGAGCTGACCTTGGGTCGCATCGACGGCGGCGTTCGTTTGGGGCGACTCCGCTTCCAGACCACCCCAGACCTGATCGGAAGTGTTTGCGACGAGATCGTAATCGCGGCCGGTAACACGATGCGAGAGTGCGTACGTGCGCGCCACGATCGCTTGCGCGGCGAGCGCGGCGTCAGGCCACGCGCGTCCGATCTCGAGCGGCACGACGCCATACAGATATGCGTCGATCGGCAACGTTGCGATGAGCGCCGGGCGGTGA
>DATGJX010000247.1:0-17666 GCA_035294905.1 Vulcanimicrobiaceae bacterium
GCGCCGCTGGTCGAACGATCCGGGTCGCTGCCCGGCGGCGGAACGTACATCATACGCCGGGATCAGCTCGCCTCTACCACCGCGATGGAGTTGTGGTTCCGCGTTCCGGCGTCGGGCAAGGGTGGCCAGTATCCCGGTATATCGCGTCTCGCGCTGACGGCCGTGGCCGCCTCGAGCGCGCCGCACGGCACGTCCATCGCGGAATTGGTGAATCGCGTCGGCGGTTCGCTCAACATCGGCATCTATCCCGACATCGCCATGATCGGCATCAGCGTGCCGTCCGGAGACGCCCCCGAAGCGCTTCGCACGCTCACCAGCGCATACTTCGCACCCGCGATCAGTTCGGGCGGACTGAAAGCCGCGCTGCGCGACTGTGCGGTCGCCGCCGCAGAAACTCGCTTCGATTCCGATCGCGCGCTGCAGGACGCGCTCTTCGCGCAGCTGTTTACGTCGGGCCCCGCGCACGAACCGCCGACCCCCGGTTCGGCGTCCGATTTCACGAAGATCCCGGAGTCTGCGCTCAAAGCGTTCGCACAACAAGCATTTCGAAAGAATAACGCGGTGCTCGCGCTTACCGGTGCGGTCGACCCGCAGCTGCTCGCAGACGTGCACGCAAGCTCTCCGGGCGCGCCGATGAGTGCGCCGTTCGATTCACAACTCGCGGCAGCTCCGAGCTCGACCTCCAAGAGCAGCGACGTTGCCGGCCTCGGTTTCGCTTGGGCCGGCCCGCCAATCGCGGACGTCAAAGCGGCGACGGCACTCGATTTTATTGCCGACTATCTGTTCGATTCCGATCACGGAACCGTGGCGCGCGCGATTCAAAACGCGCACAGCGACGCCTTCGTGAACGGGCAGTTCATCACGCTGCATAACCCGGGCGTGCTGCTGCTGACCGTTTCCGGAGTCAACTCGCCGGCGATTCGCGATCAAGTTACCGGCGCGGTGACTGCCATGGAGCAGCCGATGGACGCGAAGACGTTCGATGCGGCGCGCACGGCGTTCGAGTATCATCTTTTGAGCCAAACGCAGACGCCGATGAGCCGTGCGGACAACTTCGGCTGGTACGCCGCCGAAGGGAACGCCGACTACGCACCCGGCGCCGCGTCCGGCGACTATCTCAGAGCGATTCAGTCGCTCGATCCGGCGTTCATCGCTCAAACCGCGCGCACGTATTTGCAGCACCCCGCAATCGTGCAGTTTATCGCGGGACAGAAAGGAACCTCGACTTGAAGATGCGTTTGGCCGCATGTGCCATAGCCGCGTTGTTCGCATGCTGCGTGCTCACGGCGCGCGCTGCCAGCGTGAACATCGTCGAGCAGCCGGATTCGAGCGCGGATCTGACCGGAACCGAAGTCGTGCTGCAAGCGGGCCGCGACCGGCAAAACGCCAAGCAGGACGGTCTCGCCGCGCTGGTCGCGCAGTCGATTTTGGAAACGCCCGTACAGGGACAGACGTCATTGGAAGAAGCCGTCAACGCGAACGGCGGATCGATAACGTACACGGTCGATCCGCGCAACGTGCGGTTCTATCTCGAAGGTTTGAACCGCACCTATCCTGCGTTGCTCGACCTGTTGCGCACGGCGCTTTCGAAACCGGATTTTAGCGATGCGACATTGGCTGCAGCGCGCAAAGAGCTCGATCAAAAGATCGCCGACGGAGAGCGCGTGCCGCTGACCGTCGGCATCAACATGCTCAACCGCGCGTTTTACTCCGATTCGGCGGGCATGGGACCTTACGGCTTGCCGGCGACGCTTGCCGGTTTTACGCCGAACGACGCGCAAACATTCTACGCGCAACACTACCGGCGCGGCGATGCGATCGTCAGCACGGTCGGCAATCTTTCGAACGTGCCGAATTCGTCTCTTGCGGCGCTCGTTGCCGGCTTGCCCGCAGGTACGTCGACGCAGGCGAACGTTACGATGGGTCAGCTTCCGTCGACGACCCGCGAACTGCTCGCTCGCCGCGACGTGTCCGTCCCTTGGCTCGTCGCGCAATATCCCGCTCCGCCGGTTACGAGCAAGGACTTCGGCGCTATGCTCGTGCTGACCGCGTTTATGCAGCGCACGCTCGGCGACGTTTCCGAAGTTCCGACAATCGCTACGAAATCCGCGGCGGCGCGCGGCGTCGGTGCGTATTATAATTTCGACGCCCGCCCGGCGAACGTCATCATTTACGTCGACGGCGGTCTGGGCGATCCGACGCGAACCTTCGCAACGGCCCTCACCGTCGTGAACGTGCTCGGCCACGCCAAACTCGGCGGCGATCTGAACGACATGAAGGCGTACGCCGTCGGACGCTTGCTGCAGAACACGACGACGTTGCAGGATCGTGCGTGGCTTGCGGCAGTTTTCAGCTCGTCCGGCGTCAGCGGCGACTACTTGCAGCACGCAATCGGGGCAATAAACGCCACGACGTCGGACGATCTCCAGCGTGTCGCGGCCCGCTATTTAGGTGCGCCGACCATTGCGCTCGTCCTGCCGCGTGCGCAGGAAGGCGCGCAGTCACCGTAACGCCAGCGCCCAGACCCCGGTCCACATGAAGGTCGCCCTCGTTCATGATTATCTGAATCAGCGCGGCGGGGCGGAGCGAGTGTTTGCGCATATCGCGCGCGCGTACCCGGACGCACCCGTCTACACGGCACTTTACGATGCCCGGAAAACCGGGGACTTAGTGCCGCTCTCGCGCGTCCGGGCGTCGTATTTGGCGAAATTGCCCGGCGCAAATCGCTACTTCCGCTATCTTGCGCCATTGTATCCGCGCGCGTTCGAACGGTTCGACTTTTCCGGTTACGACGCGATTATCAGCTCGACGTCGGCATGGGCAAAGGGCATCATCGTTCCGCCTGGTGCGGTGCACGTCTGCTACATCAATACGGTCAGCCGATTCGTCTTTGCCTATGATTCGTACGTGGGCGCGCTCGGCGTTCGGTCGTTGGCAAAACCGCTCATTTACCGTCTTGCCGAATGGGACAAGGCTGCGTCGGCACGCCCGACGCAATTTGTCGCCAACTCGCAGAACGTCGCGCGCCGAATCCGGCAGTACTACGGGCGCGATTCGATCGTGTTGCATGCGCCCGTCGACATCGAGCGTTTCCGCATCGGCGAGGGCAGCGGGAAGCATTTCTTCATCGCATCGCGGCTGCTGCCGTACAAGCGGATCGACTTGGCGATTCAAGCGGCAAACCTCGCGAAGGTGCCGCTGCTGGTCGCCGGCTCCGGGCCGGCCGAAGACGCGCTGCGGAAACTTGCGCAGGGAACGACGACGACGATGCTCGGTTACGTCAGCGACGAGCGTGTAAACGAATTACTCGGGAATGCGCGCGCTGCGATTCTTCCGGGCGAAGAAGACTTCGGACTCGTGCCATTGGAAGCAGCGGCGTGCGGACGACCAACGATTGCGTATCGCGGCGGCGGTGCGCTGGAAACGGTCGTCGAGGGCGAAACGGGCGAATTTTTCGATGGGCAGACGCCGGAATCGCTTGCGGCGCAGCTACGTTCCTTCGACGAAGGCCGCTACGATCCGCAGCGCCTGCGCGAGCACGCGAAACGATTCTCGCCGGATCGTTTCATCGCGCAATTGCGCGCGATTGTCGAGCGAACTCGAGCAGCGCGCGAGCGGTAGCACCGCGATCCAGCCGCTTGACGCGCGCAAAACCGCGCTCGCGTAAATCGTTGCGGAGCATTTCGTCGCCGGCGACGCGGCGCAGTGCATCGGCCCATGCCTGGACGTCCGACGGCGGCAATAAGAGTGCAGCGCCTTCCGCCGCTTCGGGCAATGCCGTCGCATCGGATGCGAGCACCGGTGCACCGCATGCCATCGCCTCGACGACCGGTAAACCGAAGCCTTCAGCCAGCGAGGGCACGGCAACGGCGAGGGCTCCGGAATACAGTTCGCGCAGCTGCTCGTCGGAAGGCATCACGCGGCGATGCGGTGCGCGCATCGTTTGAAAGCGCGCCTCGTCTGCTTCACCGAGCGTTCCGGCTGCGACCAGCTCCGGTCCGCCTCCGGAGAATGCGTCATCGTACGCCTCGAACAGCAGCGATGCGTTCTTGCGCGCATCCGGCCCGCCGATGAAGAACACGTACGGCGTGGTCGCCGCTGCGCGGACGGGTTGCCAAAATG
This sequence comes from Vulcanimicrobiaceae bacterium, assembly GCA_035294905.1. Lineage (GTDB taxonomy): Bacteria > Vulcanimicrobiota > Vulcanimicrobiia > Vulcanimicrobiales > Vulcanimicrobiaceae > DATGJX01. The sequence goes on from DATGJX010000247.1 coordinate 4,123, forward strand.
CATCGATGCAGGGCAGTATTGCGCGCAGCCGGTCTTCGCGCACGTGGAAGAGCCGCTGCAACTCGCGCGCACCCCATTGCGAGATGGTGAAGATTAGGTCCGCTTTGCGAATCGCGCGCCGTATCGGCGTTTGCTCGCGCCAGCGTGCGACGGCATTACGATGCGGATAGGTAAAAGCGAAAGGATCGTTGATCGTCACGATTGCCGGAGCGTGCGGCGCGAAACGCATGGAATTCCACGGATACCAAACTGCGTCGAGCTTCAAGCGCGCGAGATCGCGTGGCGTTATCGCATTCGGCTGCGGAGCGCGATGAACGAGCAGCACTTCCGCGTCACGCGAATTGCGGAGTTCTTCGAGCGTCTGACGGACGAGGCGGCCCATGCCGCGATGGTCTGCAGCGAGGTTGAACGCGTCAACCCCGATTCTCACTTTGCGAGCTGCGGAAATAGAATGAGCAGAATGAGCGAAAGCGCGTTGAAACCCCCATGGGTGATCATGCTCGACCACGCGTTGTTGGTTCGCGCGTACACCCAGCAGAGGACGATACCGCCGACGGCGAGCGGGAAGCTTATCGAAAGCAGCATCGCGCCCGTGAACGGCGGCTGCGCGTGCGCGAGTCCGAAAAGAATGGAACTCACGACGGCCGCGGGCCAGAAGCCCCACCACTGGCGCATCGCGTTGAAGAGAAACAGACGGAAGACGGATTCTTCGAACACGGGCGCGAGCACGACGCCGAAGAACGCGAACGCCGCTCTGCGCCATCCGGTCGTTTTGGTAAAGACGGAGATAGCCTCTTCAGGCGTCTTGAAGTGCAGAATCGATTCCATCGCACTGGCGAGCGGCGTCACGATCACGAACATCAAGACGATCGCAACGAGGATCGCGTTGAGCTGTGCGCCGGAGATTCGGCGAAACCCGATGCCGGCGAGCGACGTTTTCGCGAGACTTGGAAGCAGCAGCCAAATGTAAGCGATGACGAAGACCTCGGCGATGCTCTGTATGATGACGCCGGGAAGGGCGCTGAGCGCCTTGGCTGCTCCGGAAAAATCGAGGCCGTGAGATATGGTATAGGCGACGCCGCCTACGGCGATGACGACAAAGAAAACGAAGAGCGCTCCGGCGAGGAACGGGATCGTCGCGTACCAGCGGAACGCCTTAGGCGGGAAGGTGGCCGGCGAGTTTTGCAAAGTCGCCGAGGCCGAGCTGTTCTCCACGTATCTCCGTATCTAGGCCTGCTTGCGCGAGCGCCTGCGCGACCGCCGCGCGCGGAACGCCGAGCGAGAGCGAAACGCTGTTGGCCAATGTTTTTCGCCGGTACGCGAACGCCGCGCGGACGACCTGCAGAAAACGATGCTCGTCGGCGACTTCGACGGCCGGAGCGGGCCTGCGAGTCAAGCGAACGACCGTGGAATCGATTTTCGGGCGCGGATAGAAGGCGCCGGGCTTGAGTGTAAGCGCTTTCTCGACGTTCATCGCGTATTGCACCGCGACGCTCAGGCTGCCGTATGCGGCCGTCGCCGGTTTTGCGGCGAAACGATCCGCGACTTCTTTTTGCACCATTACGACGAGCGTCTGCGGGCCGTTTTCCATTTCGATGAATTGCATGACGAGCGGCGTTGCGATGTTGTACGGCAAATTGCCGGTAACGCGCCAATGCGCGCCTCGTGCGAATTGGGCGTAATCGAACGTCAGCGCATCCGCGTGAACGATGTGCGCGCCCGCAAGTTCATCGCGCGAACGCAAGATCCGCACCATGTCGGGATCGACGTCGATCGCGGTGACGTTCGCGTGCAATTGCAACAGCGCGGACGTAAGGGCACCCGTGCCCGGACCGATCTCCAGCACGCGAAAAGGCTCGTCATCGGACGAGCCTTCCACGACTAGACGCGCGATTCGCGACGCCGCGCCCGCGTCCATCAAGAAGTTTTGCCCGAGCCGCTTTTTCGGCCGGTAGCCGAATTGCTCGAGCAGCGCTTTCGGGTGGTCGTACATAACCTCGCCTGCGCCCACGGGGAACGCTTAAGCTAGCAGTTATGTCGAGGCGCACTGTATCCTTGGGGGCCTCACGAAGTGGGGGCGGAGGCTAGGCCGTAGCGCCTTTCAATGCAGCGTATACACCTTTACCGGGCGCCGGCCGAATTGCACTGCGTCACCGATTGAGTCGAAACCGAGATCGATGCGGTTGCCGCGAATCGCTCCGCCGGTGTCGCCGGCGATGGCGAATCCGTATCCCGGAATATACAATCGCGTTCCGAGCGGAATCACGCCCGGATCGACCGCAACGATTCCGTGTCCGGCGCGATAGCCGCTGGCTGTGTACCCGCTGCAGCCCGCACAACCCGCCGTGTACGCAGTTGCGACCATGTTGAGCGCACCAGATGCAATGTACGCGGTTTTTTCCAAACCGTACCGAGCGAAATCGGCAACTGCTCCGGCAGTGCCGACGCCTTCGGCCACCACGCGCGTTTTCGGTTTGCGCAGCACGCGCGTGCCGACGACGTGTTTGTTCAATATGCCGTCGGTTTGCGTGTAGTCGACCATCGTCAACGCAACCCCCGGTTCACCGTGTCGAATGATCTTTACCGCACCGGGTGAGAGCGAGAAATCGATCTCGTGAATCGTGCGTTCGGCAACGCGCCGTTTTTCCGTTGCAACCCATTTCACGACGCGCGAAATGCGCACCGTTCCGTACGCGACGATCGGATCGGCAAGCGACGGACGAACGATGTCGTGTTTGCCGAGCTGAATGCCTTGTTCTTCGAGCAAAGCGCCGACGTCATCGGCAGTTGTGACGATCGTCTTCGTTCCCGACGCGGTAATGAGCCGGACCGGAACTGCGGGAGAGTATTCGATGAGCAGATTGTCGGTCAGCGGCGCCTGCGCCGCGGGGTGCACGTAATCGCGCGGCCCCGGCACGATGCCCCGTTCCTTGAGAAATTCGCCGACCGTCTGCGCCGACGTGACATGCTGCGTCTGGGTGCCCTGCGATTGGAAGAGCACCACGCGAGTTGCGGCATGGACGTCCAGGGCTGCTGCGACGGCCGATGCGGGATGGGTGACGAAGCCCGCACTCACCAGCCCGAGCGTCAGCAAAGCGACGGCCGAGAGATGGTATGCGCGGTTCAAACTGCGTCCTATCAACCCAACTCCTTTCCTGGACTGCACGGCGGGGCTAAAGGCGGCCTTACGAGGCGTCTAAAGCGGGCTTGCAGTCTTTGAAGAGGCGGTTATTTGGTTGACGGATCCTGAATGGAAACGCCAAAATGATGAGCGCCGGGCACAACCTTCGGCCCGGCAGCTCGCTTACCGGTCCCACCGGTAAGTGACCCGGGCACTATACCATGGCTTTACGATTGCGGGTATATGCCAAAAGTCACAGCTACAGGGAGGCCCGGCGCGTTTCCGGCGGGGATGCCTTCGGCGGGGCATAAAGAGCAAATCTTATGCGGGTCGGCTTCTTTACCGAGGTGTACCATCCGGTCGTCAACGGCATCGTCGCGTCGATCGATGGGCTGGCCTGCGGCCTTCGCGCTCTCGGACACCAAGTGTATTGCTTTGCGCCCCGGGTGCCAGGCTACGAAGAGCGCGACGAGCCGGTGTTTCGCATGCCGTCGCTTCCGCTGCCCGTTCCGGCACCATATCGGCTGACTCTCCCTGTTGTGAGCCGCCGCAATCGTCACGCGATAATCAATCGTCTCGACATCTTGCACGCGCATTCGCCGTTCGTTACCGGATGGATGGCCGTGCGCTACGCCCGGCGGTTGCGCATTCCGCTCGTGTACACCTATCATACGCAACTCGAGGAATACGCGCATTACGTTCCGTTCGAACCGCACGCGACGCGGCGCGCCGCATCGACGCTGACGCGCAGCTTCGCAAACCTGACCGATGCGGTGATCGTTCCGACAGCTTCGATGCGCGATCATCTGGTCGATCTCGGCGTCACCGTTCGCGTGGAAATCATTCCGAGCGGAATCGACCTCACGCGATTCAGTTCGGGAACGCGCAACTCGCAGTTGCGAGCATCGCTCGGCGTGCGCGACGGAGAGCGCATGCTGCTTTTCGTTTCGCGTTTGGCGCGCGAGAAGAACGTCGATCTCTTGATCGACGCGATGCGCGCGTGCAGCGTTCCGGCGCGGCTGATCATTGCGGGGGACGGACCGGAGCGCGCAGCCCTGGAAGCGCGTGCCGCGGAGCACCGCGTTGCAGATCGCATTCGTTTTCTCGGTCCGGTGGAGCGTGCCGAGCTGCCGGACCTCTACGCGAGCGCGGATGCGTTCGTTTTTCCGAGCGTCACGGAAACGCAGGGCTTGGTTTTGGTGGAAGCGCTTGCCGCCGGCGCATGGGTGGTCGCGGCGGACGCCAAGCCGGTGCGCGAAGTGCTCGACGGCGCCGGACGGCTGGTCCCCCCGGCGCCTGCGGCGTTCGCCGATGCGTTTGCGCAGGTTCCCGTGAGTCCGGACCCGGGCGAGACGGCAAAGGCGTGTGCGGCCGCGGCCCGCTACAGCATCGAGCGCCAAGCGGAGCGCGTTGGAGAGCTCTATACGGACTTGACTCGAACATATGTTCGATATACGATAGGGACATGAACGGCTTCGTCGACGCGGCAACCGGGTTCGCAGCCGATGCGCAGGGCAAGGGCATTGCCTACGTGCGTGTGCACCTCGGCGGCACGCCGCGCGTCTTGCGCGTCCCGTTCGGCGTCAAGCGGTATCCGGCGCTGCGCGATCGCGAGATCGGTTACGCGGCACTCACCGAGGTGGGCGCCGCACTTCACCGCCGCGGCATCCAGCGCGTTCGCTTCACCGTGGACGACGCGCGCTTGGCCGACGATTTGCGCGAGCACCGCGACGTCCCGGCGCCCCTCACGCTCGCGTACGTGCGTGTGCGCTGCGCGCTGAATCAATTCAAGGAGTATGAGGTCGCGGCAACACCATCGGGCGAGTCCGATTTGACGGCGCGCGCGAGAAGTGAAGTTGCGATGCACGTCGCGGCTTAACTCCGGCGGAAATGCGTTATCGCCGGCTGCGCGCCGACGAATTGCCCGTCGAAACCGTCGATCTCGCGCAAGCGCTGATCGGCTGCGTGCTCGTCCGAGACTGCCCGGACAGCCGAAGCGCGGGCCGGATCGTCGAAACGGAGGCGTACGTCCGCGACGATCCGGCTTCGCACGCATACCGTGGACCGAGCGCGCGCAACGCGTCGATGTTTCTCGGGCCGTTTCATGCCTACGTTTATAAGATTTACGGCACTTCGCTGTGTGTGAACGTGACGAGTGAAACGGAAGGTGCCGGCGCGGCCGTTTTGGTGCGCGCCATCGAGCCGCTCGAAGGGTTGCAGATTATGGAAGAGCGCCGCGGCACCACGCGCATGCGCGATCTCGCTCGCGGGCCCGGGCGCCTTTGTCAAGCGCTCGACATCGGCATGCAGCTCGACGGCGTGGATTTGCTTCGGGACAAGCGCCTGTGGCTTGCCGTCCCGGCAAGCCGTGAAGTCCCGGTCCGCCGCCGCGTCGGGAAGAGCGTGCGCATCGGGATCACCAAGGCCGCGGATCGGCTGCTCCGCTTCTACGAACGAGGCAACCCCTTCGTCAGCGGCCCCAAGGGGCTGTCACCTTGAAAACGCCCCGCTCGCTATGCTATAGTTTCCTCGTCGCGAAGCTTGTTTCTAAAGCCGCGACGCAGTAATTCCCCCGCTCACGTCTGGTCATGAATCTCACGGCAGCCTCGCCGGATGTTTTCGTGCACGCAGCGTGCGCGACTCTACGAGAGAGATAGTCAACTGCAATTCGATAATCGTAACGATGGTGGCCGGCCTCAAGGCGGAGGTCGCCGCCGGCGTTCCCGCCGCCACCGCCAGCATTTCAATCAACAGCAACACGCCGAGCACTTCCCGCAAGTCGAACAGGCCGGGCCGCCGATGCTCACGGCCGAGCAGCTCGGCGAGAAAACGAAAGCCGAACTCAACGCCATCGCAAAAGAGTTCGAGATTGAATCGCCCCTGAAGCTCAAGAAGGACGATTTGATCCCGCGCATTCTTGAAATGCAGGCGCAACGCTCGGGCGTCGAGATCGCCAACGGCGTGCTCGACATCTTGCCGGAAGGCTACGGATTCCTAAGACGCGACGGCTACGTCATCGGCCCCGAGGACATCTACGTCAGCCAGTCGCAGATCCGCCGCTTCGAGCTTCGCCGCGGCGACTTGGTGGAAGGCCAAGTGCGCCGCCCCAAAGAGGGCGAGAAGTATTACGGGCTGATTCGCGTCGATCGCGTCAACGGGTTCACGCCCGAGCAGATTCGCGGACGCCGCATCTTCGAAAAAGGCACGCCGATCTACCCGAACGAGCGCTACAAGCTCGAGGTGCGCGCCACACAGCTCTCGACACGCGTCATCGACCTGTTCTGTCCAATCGGCAAAGGTCAGCGCGCGCTCATCGTTTCACCGCCGAAAGCCGGTAAGACGACGCTGCTCAAGAACATCGCCAACTCCATTTCGATCAATCATCCGGAAGCGCATATCATGGCGCTCCTCGTCGACGAGCGTCCGGAAGAAGTCACGGACATGCAGCGTACGATCGACGGCGAGGTTATCGCCTCGACTTTCGACGAGCATCCCGAGAACCACACCGCCGTCGCCGAACTCGCGATGGAGCGCGCGAAGCGCCTGGTGGAACTCGGTAAGGACGTCGTGATTCTGCTCGACTCGATAACGCGTCTGGCGCGTGCGTACAACCAAGTCATTCCGACTTCGGGCCGTACGCTCTCCGGCGGTCTGGACACCGCCTCGCTGCACAAGCCCAAACGCTTCTTCGGCGCCGCGCGCAAAATCGAAGAAGGCGGCTCGCTGACGATCATCGCCACGGCGCTGGTCGAAACGGGTTCGAAGATGGACGACGTCATCTTCGAAGAGTTCAAGGGCACGGGCAACATGGAACTCAACCTCACGCGCAAACTCGCCGAGTCTCGCGTGTTTCCCGCCATCGACATCAAACGTTCGGGTACGCGGCACGAAGAGCTGCTGCTCAGCGAAATCGAGATGCGCAAGATCTGGATGCTCCGCCGCGCGACGAGCGTGCTCAACAGCGGCGACATCACCGAGCTCATTCTCGACAAGATGGCGCAAACGCGCACCAACGACGAGTTCCTGCAAAGCGTCACGAAGGAAGCGCTTTCGCTCTCGCGCGGATACGACGAGGGCAACGGCAAGTACTAACCGCGCAATGTAGCGCGAAGCGCGTTCGTTTCACCCTGATGCTTCGATATCTCAGCACAGGGCTGGGTCGAAGGGCCGCTGAGCATCGAAACCACTCGGAAAACCACCATTTCGGTGGTTTTCCTGTTTTTACGGTGGAATTGATGACGAGGACCGGACGCCGAAATATTGAAGCGCGCCGCATGCGGCTTGAATGCGGTGCATGCGCGATCCGCGATTGGAAGCGCGGCGACGAGTGGGATCTCGTGCAAGTTGCAAACGATCCCGACGTCAGCCGGTATTTGACCGATCGCTTTCCTAACCCGTACACCCTGCAGGACGCGTACGCATGGATCGATCTCAGCGAAGCCAAGCGCGACGAAACGAACTTCGCAATCGAAGTGGGCGGCGGTGTCGCGGGCGGCATTGGGTACACGCTTGGAACATATGAGACGCGCCTCACCGCGACGATGGGTTACTGGCTCGGGCAGCCGTTCTGGGGTCGCGGCATTACGACGGCGGCGCTCAGAGCGTTGACGTACTATGCATTCAAAACGCACGGCTTGCGGCGCATCTCGTCCGTCGTCATGGCGCCGAACGCCGCATCGGCTCGCGTGCTGGAAAAAGCGGGATACGTTCGCGAAGGCATCATGCGAAACGGCGTGGTGAAGCGCGGAGAGGTGTACGATTTGCTGCTCTACGCGACGGTTCGCTGATGGGCGAACGGATGCGGCTGCAAAAATTTCTGGCGCATGCGGGCGTGGCATCGCGCCGTGCTGCCGAAGAATTGATCCTGCGCGGCAAAGTGCGGGTGAACGGCAAGGTGGTACGCGAGCTGGGCACCTCGGTCAGTACTGACGATCGCGTCGACGTGAGCGGAACGCCGGTGCGCCTGCAGAGCGAGACCGCGTATCTCGTCATGCACAAACCCGTCAACGTGATGACGACCATGCGCGACCCCGAAGGCCGGCGCACGGCCGCGGAACTGCTTCCGAAAGGTTTGCCGCGAGTCGTTCCGATCGGCCGCCTCGATTACGATACGTCGGGCGTGCTGCTGTTCACGAACGACGGCGAACTCGCGAACGTCCTCACGCATCCGCGGTTCGGCGTGGAAAAAACCTATCGCGTCGTCGTGAAAGGGCGTTTGCTGCCCGAAGAGATCAAACGCTTGCAAAGCGGCGTGGCGCTCGAAGAATTTCGAGCAGCCGGCGCACGGGTGAAAGTCGTCGCGACGCGCCGCGACTCGTCCGTATTGGACATAACGATACATGAGGGAAAAAATCGTCAGGTACGCCGTATGTTCGATGCCGTCGGGCACCCGGTCGTTGCGTTGGCGCGCCTTCGCTTTGGTCCGGTGAAGCTGGGAGACTTGCCGCCCGGACAAACGCGTCCGCTGACGGAAAAGGAATTGGCGCAGTTACATCGATACAAAACCGGCGCCCTCACAAAATAATGGACCGCCTGAACGCACTTCCGCACGCTTACAGACTCGCCCGCCGCGATGCGCGCCCCGACGGAACCGTCGTGACGCTGCCCAATGGCGCGAAATTCGGCGGTGATACCGTTGCGGTCTGCGCCGGACCGTGCAGCGTTGAATCGCGCGAGCAGATTCAAGCGACCGCCAAAGCGGTCGCCGCGCGCGGCGCAAACGTCTTGCGCGGCGGCGCCTTCAAGCCGCGCACGTCACCGTACGCGTTTCAAGGACTGGGGGCCGACGCGTTGCACCTGCTGCGCGAAGCGGCGGACGCATACGGGATGGCGGTCGTGACGGAAGTGATCGACCCGCGCGACGTTCCGCTCGTGTCGCAGCACGCGGACATGCTGCAGATCGGTGCGCGGAACATGCAGAACTTCAGCTTGCTGCGGGAAGCCGGCGAAAGTGGAAAGCCGGTGCTGCTCAAGCGCGGGTTCTCCGCGACAATCGACGAGTGGCTGATGGCCGCCGAATATCTGCTGGTCTCGGGGAACGAGCATGTCGTGCTCTGCGAACGCGGCGTGCGCTCCTTCGACAATACGACGCGCAACCTGCTGGACATCGCAGCGGTGCCGCTCTTACACTCACTCACGCACTTGCCCGTCATCGTCGATCCGTCGCACGGCACGGGCGTTGCCAAACTGGTAGCGCCGATGGCCCTGGCGGCAGTGGCGGCCGGTGCCGACGGTCTGCTCGTGGAGGTGCACCCCGACCCGCAGGCGGCTGCTTCCGACGGCCCGCAGTCGCTCACATTCGCCCAGTTTGACGCGCTGATGGGCGGCCTCGAAGTCGTAGCCGGCGCACTGGGGCGGCGCATTCCGGCCGCCACCCTGGCAACCTAGCAGGGTCCGTCCCCTCTAGGGAAAATCGAAGTCAGCCTAACGGGGGTGCCCTTGCGGCTTTGCCGCCCTCCCCGCCGAGCCTGCTCGGTGGGGTATACGGCCGACGAAAGCCGTTTGAGTTGCGTTTAACAGCGGTACAAGGCTACGCGCCTTGCTGGCTCTTCATCTATAGCTTCACCTCGAGAGTAGGAAAACTAAAAGCGCATGATTCGTTCTCTTCGCACCGTAGCGGGTATTACCGCCGTTGCTGCAGCCGCAGCCTTTGCCGTTCCGGCGAGCGCCCAATACGCAAATGAGTTCACACCGGCGAAATTGATTCACCAAGGCTCGACTTCAAAGGCCATCGCCGGACCGGGCACCGTCATCGTGCAGGTTCAGGTCAACGCGGACGGTTCGCACCGCGTGGTGAAAGTCATCAAGTCGACGAACTCGGCCGACAATCCCGCGGCACTCGAAATCGCGAGTAACTCGTCGTATCATCCGGCGCATCGCGGCTCGACGGCCATCACGGCTTATTACGATTTCACGTTGAAATTCAAAGGGCGTTCGGTTTCCGCGTCGACCGGAGAAAACGTCGCGACCGGCAGCCCAGCCGCTCGCATCGATGCCCTGATCCATCAAGGAAAGTACGACGAAGCAAAGTCGCAGGCAGAGCAAGCCCTTACGAACAGCCCGAACAACTCGGTGCTGAACGAGGAACTCGGGACCGCGAACTACTTCTTGGCAGATTACCCGGGTTCGGCGTCCGCGTTCGACAAGGCGAGCACGATCGGCAAGACGTTCCAGCAAGTTGCCGCGCAAGCGTACGCAATGGCCGCCGCGAAAAGCTCTGCGGACAACCCGCAGCAGGCGGTCGCCTACGGCAAAAAAGCCGTCGCGATGGCCCCGGCAGCGAACAGCTACTTCGCCTTGGGCGCCGCAGAGGTTCAAGCGGGGGACACGGCCTCCGCCGTGACGGATCTGAAGAAAGCGATGGATATGGCGCAATCGGATCCCAAGGCCGACGTCAAATCGAAAGTCGCGATTGCATCGCAGCTATACCAGGCGTACGATAAAGCCGGTGACACTGCCGACGCGCAAAAAACGCTCGCGTACATCAAGCAACTCGATCCGAACAATGCGTCGATCGGAACGCTGCAAGGCAATAAGTATCTGCAAGCCGGCAACGATGCCGCGCAGGCCGGCAATCATGAGGAGGCTCTCAAGGACTTCGAACAGGCGGCGTCCGTAGGCTCGTCTGCAGTTCAGGTCACAGCATACGCCGCTGCGGCGTTGCAACAAAGTGCCATCATCTCGTCTCAGAAGACGCCCGCGACCAAAGACGACTACGCAAAGGTGAAGGCGTACGCGGACAAGGCGCTGGCGATCAATCCGAATGACGCACTCTCGAATTTCGCCGAGGGCGTCGGACTCGCCGGTGAGTGGGTGGTTGGCGGGAAAACCGATGCCGGTCTAAAGTCGCAGGCGCTCGCTGCCTTGAATAAGGCGAAAGCGTCCGCACAATCGTCCGGCAATATGTCACTGTCGCTCAACATCGACAACTTCATTAAGAGCACGCTGCAATGACGGCGAGCGGCAGTTAAAAAACGAGGACTTTCCGTGGGGGTGGGCCAATGGCCGCCTTCACGGAAACGGGGGTCACCCCCGGTTCTTTTCTACTGTCTATGCGCACAATACGTACCCGTTAGCACGGGAGGGGTCGAGAATAGTGTTTTCCGGTTTTATGGATCTGATGCACCAGGGCGGCTGGGACATGTGGCTGCTGCTGGTTATCTCCGTCGTCGGTCTTGCGGCCGTCATCGAGCGTCTCGTATTCTTCGCGACGCAGCATGGCGATACCAAGGGCATCTTGCGCGCAATCGGCGCCAAGATCGCGGCTGACGATATTGACGGCGCGATCAAAGTCTGCCGTTCACAGCGCGGCATGTTGCCCCGCATTTTGGAGTTCGGTCTTCAGCGCGGCGAAAAGAACCGCGCGGACATCACGGATGCGCTTTCCATCGCACTGATGGAGCACCTCAACTCGCTCGAGCGTAACCTGGGCATTATCGGCACCATCGCGGTCATCGCGCCGTTCGTCGGTCTGTTCGGTACGGTTCTGGGCATCATCCGCGCGTTCTCGGACATCGCCCTCAAGGGCAACTCGACGCCTGCCGTCGTTGCTGCCGGCGTTTCCGAAGCGCTCGTCACCACGGCCACCGGTCTCATCATCGCGGTTATCGCCGTCGTGTTCTTCAACTATTTCAAGACGCGCATCAAGGCGTACAACCAAGAGATGATTGTCGCTGCGAACCAAATGGCCGAGATGCTGCACTTCCACAACACGGGCGCCCCGATTCCGACCGACCTGTACCAGCCGGTCAAGTAGGGAGCATCCGTGGGACTTCTGTCCGCAAAACAAGACGAAGAAGTGATGGCGGAGATCAACATCACGCCGTTCACGGACGTGCTGCTTGTTTTGCTCATCATCTTCATGATCTTGGCGGCACTCGTGACGCCGCCTGGGTTCGAAAAAGAGCTGCCGAACAACAACAATTCGCAGCCGATGACCCAGAAGAACAAGAACAACATCGAGATCGACGTCAACAACAGAGGCGTTATTTTCGTCGATGGTCAGAAGACGGATCAGGTCGGCATCTATAACGTGATGCTCACCGAGCGCGCCAAGCGCGGGAACAAACACGTCGACATCATCGCCGACGCCAAGGCGCCCTACGGCGTAATCATCCGGATCCTCGACGCCGCGAAAGTCGCCGGTTTGGAAGATGTCGGGTTCGTTACATCGTCATAGTGGAGGTTTGAAGTAATCCGTGGCCGTTTCAACTGGTCAAGGTGAAGAAGAAGTCATGTCGACCATCAACATCACGCCCTTCACGGACGTGCTGTTGGTTCTCCTGATTATCTTCATCATTCTCGCCTCGGTTACCAAAGAGCCGCCTTTGCCGCTGGCAAAGAATCGCGACAAGGTTCTGCCGTCGCAGATCGTCGTGATCATCGACGACAAGAACAACATCGAAATCGGGTCGAACGTCGTATCTATCAAAGATGCGAAGGCGGCATTCGAAACGCTTCAGGAAAATACCGGAAACCGCTTCCGAAGCGTCATTATCAAGGCCGATCCGAAGTCCGACTACGGCACGATTTTGCTCGTGATGGACGCCGCGAAATCCGTCAATCTGACGGAGTTCGGTCTGGCCAACAAGATCGAGGGAAGCAAGACTTAAGAGATGCCGAACAAAGACAAATCGCCGTTTATTACGACGGGCGAACGCGTCACCAACTTCATGGGCTGGGCGTTCGTCATCTCGATCCTCGTCCATTTCTTCCTCGTGCCGATTCTGCCGAGCATGAAGAACCACACGGAAGAACAGACGGTCGAGAAGGTTTCGGTTACCAAGAAGATCCACATCAAGCCGCCGCCGACGCCGCCGCCGCCGACACCGACGCCGCCGCCGCCGAAGTCGACGCCGCCGCCGAAGCCGCAAGTGCAGCATCAGCCGCAGCCGCGACTCAAGCTCAACGTTCCCAAGACGACGAGCCACAGCGCAAGCGCTCCGTCGGAAAACACCTATAAGGCGCCTACGACGGGCACCGAGCAAGGCAATCCGCAGGGACAGGGCACGGCGCCCCCGGCACCGGTGAGCACGGCGCCGCCGGGCACGCCGAAACCCGCTTGCAAGACGCCGTATCAAGACGCAACGGTCGTCAACCAGGCGCAGCCGGAATATCCGGATTCCGCGCGCGATCTCGGCCTGGGCGAAGTTCAGGTTGCGGTCACCGTCACGATCGGTCCGACGGGCAACTTGGTCGATGCGAAGATTTCGCAAAGCGCCGGTAACATGGCGCTCGATCAAGCCGCGCTCGCGGCGGCGCGTCAGTCGACCTACGCGCCGAAGATCGTCGATTGTCAGCCTACGACGGGTTCGTATTACTTTAGGGTTACGTTCGACCCCAATAGCTAACCGCGCGTTGCGCTACGAATACCGATGCAAGGACGCTCTCGAAAGGGAGCGTCTTGCATTTGTGGGAAGCGCAG
>DATGJX010000248.1:0-14266 GCA_035294905.1 Vulcanimicrobiaceae bacterium
GCATTGACGATCGAGCCGCCCTGCAGCGCCTTGACGTGCGCTTGCGAACAACGCACGTCGAACGGAGCGAGCACGAGATCCTCTTCGAGTGACGACCCGAACTGCAGGAGCAGCGAATCGGGCGCTGCCTCGAAACGGCCGCCCCACTGCAGCGAACCTTTCACGCGCGCGCGACCATTTCGAGCGGCAAACCATGCAGCTTTATGAAACCGGCCGCCGCCTGATGATCGAAGGCATCGCCCTTGCCGTAGGTCGCCAGCGCCTCGGAGTACAACCCGAACGGCGACTGCACGCCGGTTACGACTGCCGACCCTTGGTGCAAACGCACCCGCACCTTGCCGGTCACCCGCGCAGCGCTGCTCGCGTTGAACGCATCGAGCGCATCGCGCAGCGGCGACATCCACAGACCGTCATACACGAGTTCGGAATATTTTTGATCGCAGTTCGCTTTGAATCGCAGTTCGTCGCGCGTCAGCACGACGCGTTCGAGCGCCTTGTGGGCCGCAATGAGCAGCACCGAGCCCGGGCATTCGTACACCTCGCGAGACTTCAAGCCGACGACGCGGTCTTCCACGAGATCGATGCGGCCGACGCCGTGCTTACCGGCAATCGCGTTGAGCTGCGCGACCAATTGCCAACCGGTCGTGCCATTCCACGACGGGACGCCGTTTGCAAAGTCGATCGCGATTTCGTCAGGCTGGGCCGGGCGATCTTGCGGCGACGCAGTCCACGCATACGCGTCTTCCGGCGGCGCGTTCCACGGATCTTCGAGTACGCCGGCTTCGATAGAGCGGCCCCAGAGATTCGCATCGATCGAATACGGCTTTTCCGCGGTGTGCGCAACCGGCACGCCGTTCGCCTTCGCGAAGGCGATCGCGTCCGGACGCGAGAGCGGCTGCTCGCGCAGCGGTGCGCGGCAAACCAACTCCGTGTCGAGCGCGCGCACGCCCAACTCGATGCGCACTTGGTCGTTCCCCTTTCCGGTACACCCGTGCGCAACCGCGCCGGCACCGTGCGCATGCGCCGTTTCGACGAGCAAATGCGCGATCAGCGGCCTCGAAAGCGCTGCCGACAGCGGATACACGCCTTGATACAACGCGTTCCCGCTTAACGCTTTGAACGCAAAGTCGTCGATGAAGCGCTGCTTGGCATCGACGAGTACCGCATCGCGCGCACCGAGTGCGAGCGCCTTCTCTTTCACACTTTGCAGCGCTTGAGCCGCGCCGCTGCCCGCAACGGCATCGCTTTCTCCGAGGTCGGCGGTCAGCGCAATGACGTCGTAGCCTTCCAGAATAAAGCGCTTGAGCAGCACCGACGTGTCCAAACCGCCGGAGTATGCGAGAACGATGGTCTTGTTCACGAGCCTTCTTTCAAATCGTTGAAGCGTTGCACGATGACGGGCGTGCTCTTGGGATCGGCCACGATGACGAGAATCGTGTCGTCGCCACCGATGGTGCCGATGATCTCCGGCCACTGGGCCTCGTCGATTGCGGCGGCGACCATCATCGCGCTGCCGGGCGGCGTGCGCAGCACGATCAAGTTCACGCTGCTCTTGATGTTCGAGACCAGCTCCGAAACCAGGCGATGCAGCCGGCTGGAAAACGCCGTTTCCGCGGCCGGTAGCACATATTTGAACTGATGCACGCTTCCGTCTTTGATCGGCACCTTCGCGAGGCCGAGCTCCTTGATGTCGCGCGAGATCGTCGCTTGCGTCGCGTCGAAGCCCTGCGTGTCCAGCAACTCCGCAAGCTCTTCTTGCGATCTCACCGGTCTGGTCGACACCAGCGTCAATATCGCTCGATGCCTGCGTTCTTTCATGCGGAAATCCCCTTTAAGTCGGTAAGCAGCGCAGCGAGCACCGCCTTTTGTGCGTGCATGCGATTTTCGGCCTGATCGAAGACGACGCTCTGCGCACCGTCGATGACGCCCGCAGTCACTTCTTCGCCGCGGTGCGCGGGCAAGCAGTGCATGAATACCGCATGCGGCGCCGCGTGCGCGACCAGCGCTTCGGTGACGCGGTACGGCGCGAGCACGGCGCGATTGCGTTCGCTTGCCGCTTCCTCACCCATCGACGTCCAAACGTCGGTGTAGATTGCATCGACTCCGCGCACCGCGCGCACGGCATTCGAAAACGCGCGCGCGCTTCCGCCGCTCGCCGCTGCGAGCTTCTTGAGCTGCGCGAGAAACGTTTCGCTCGGGCGATGCGACGGAGGGCAACCGAACTGCACGTGCACGCCCGTCATAACCGCAGCCTGCGCCAGTGATGCGGCGACGTTGTTTTTCGCATCGCCTAAATACGCAACGTGCAGACCGGCCAACGTTCCGAAGCGTTCTTTGAGCGTGAGCAGATCCGCAAGCGCTTGGCATGGATGCGCAAGCGCCGAGAGGCCGTTGATCACGGGAACGCTCGAAGCCGCGGCAAAGCGCTGCAGCGGTTCGTGGGCGTGCGTGCGAATCACAATCGCATCCGCGTACCGCGAGAGCACGCGTGCGGCATCCTCGGGCGTTTCCCGCGTGCCGATCGAAAACTCGTCGCCCTTTGCGAAGAGCACGTTGCCGCCGAGTTGCGTCATCGCGACTTCGAATGAAACGCGCGTGCGCAGACTCGGTTTTTCGAAGAACATCGCGAGCATTTTGCCGCGAAGAATCTGGGCGTGCTCGCTTAGCCGGCGGCGTTTGAGGTATTCGGCGACGCGCAGCAGCGCCGCCACTTCGGCTGCCGCAAGATCGTCGATGGCCAGAAGATGCCGCCCCGCAAGAGCTGGGGCTGGCGCAAGGGCGTACATTGCTGTATATTTATGCATATGCTGCATAATTTTGCAACCCCCTCGGTCTCCCCCGGCCTGACAATCGTCGTAAAGTACGGCGGGAACGCCATGGGTCAGGAGGCCGACGGGTCGCTGCTTTCGGAACTCGCCGAGCTCCGCGCCGCCGGGCACGCCGTCATCCTCGTGCACGGCGGCGGACCGGAGATAGACGAAGCACTGAGCCGGCGCGGGCTTGCAACGCGCCGGGTCGACGGGCTGCGCGTCACCGACGAAGACGCGCTTCAAGTCGCCGAAGCGGTGCTGTGCGCGACCTCCAACAAGCGCCTCGTCCGCATGTGTCTGCAGCACGGCATCAAGGCCGTCGGCATCAGCGGTCAAGACGGAGCGCTCATCCGTGTCCGCCGCGCGCTTTCGCCGTCGGGCTACGATCTCGGGTTCGTCGGCGAGATCGTTGCCGTCGATCCCGCTCCGCTCCGCGCATTGCTGAATGCCGGTTTTCTGCCGGTGGTCTCGCCCATCGCCGTCGACGAACGCGCGCAGCACGCGTATAACGTCAACGCGGACACCGTCGCCGGCGCAATTGCGGCCGCTTTGAAGGCCGACGCGTACGTCGCGCTCACGAACATCGACCGCATCCTGCGCGATCCAACGGACCACGGTTCGGCAATCGACGAATTTTCCGTAAGCGACGCATTGCACTTCGCCTCTTCAGACGCGTGCGCGGGCGGAATGAAACCCAAACTGCTGGCCGCCATCGACGCCGTGACGGGCGGCGCAAGCCGAGCCTTCATCTGTAGTACGAAACCGGGCGCCATCGCGCAAGCGCTTGCCGGAAACGCCACCGTAATCGCCTAGCAGCCGAGCGCTCTTCTTACGCTGGTGCGTTCGCATGCGCGGCGCTATGATCCGATTGCCTAACGCTTCGGAGGTTTCGGATGACTCAAACGATCGACATCGTCGCGCGCACCGAAGGAATAGCGCAGTATTTGGGAGCGATGTACCCCACCGCCAGCATCACGCGGTATGAGGATGAATCGCGAGGCGTCGTCGGCTTTCACTTCACCGGCGCGCCGCACGCCGACGCGGAATTCGAACGCGAATGGCTCGCCACCGTGGCGAGCGATGAAGTTGCGCAGGAGATGCATCTGCATCACGTGTGCGCGGAAATCAACGACACGCCGCTGAACCAGCGCGTCATCTTCGGCGCGATCGGGATTCGCCGCACGCCGCTTTAGGCGCCCAGTTGATGCACGGGGTCGTTCCATGGGCATGTTTTGCCCATGGGCGCCCCTCCTCATGAACTCTCGGCTGCCGGCCTGCGCAAATTTCTGTGGGCAAGCATTCGTGCGCTTCTGCCCACGCTCGCGTTCGATATCGCCGGGACCATGGGGATGTACTATTTGCTGGTGCCCCATTTCGGCAGCACGAGCATCTGGCCGGTCCTCGGAGCATCGCTCGTGCCGGTGCTCTCGAACGCGTATAACTTTTGGCGCCGACGGAGCTTCGACATCGTCGGAATCATCGTGCTCGTCGGACTGCTCGCCGGCGTGCTGCCGGCGGTGTTCGGGGGTACGCAGCGCTTGCTGCTCGTGCGCGAGTCGTTCGTCACGGGACTTCTCGGCGTCGTTCTGATCGTCTCGACGGCGCGTTATCATCCGCTCGCGTACTACGTCATCCGCGAATTTCTGACGGCGAACGAAGCGTTGCCGCACGAGCGCTGGGACGTGCTGTGGTGCGAAGGATACTTTCGTCACACGATACGCGGAATAACGCTTGGCTGGGGTCTCCTGCTAGTGGGAGATTTCGTGCTGCGCGGATTCATGGCACTACGGATGAGCGTCGCGTTTGCACTGGGAGCGGGGCCCGTGCTCTCGACGCTGCTGCTCTTGATCGCCGGGTTGTTCACGGCATTTTGGCTGGCGCACGCGATTCGCGTCGCGCTTTCCGCTTGACGGCAGGGGTAGGGCGTGTTATGGTTGCCGCAATGTCGATTCTGACTTCGCGAATGCCCTGTATGTGCTGCTGCAACGATCGCGCGGCGCGGACGGCCTTTGCATAACCCGACTCGACACTGACAATCGAGTAATGCAAAGCCCCTCGCCGTAACGGCGAGGGGCTTTTGATTTCCTCGCTTTCCCATCTCAACAGGAGGCAAGAGGATCTTGGAATCAACCGTGGGCATCGCGCTCCTCGGTTGCGGAACCGTCGGCGGCGGCGTCGCCGATGTCCTTTCGCAACGCAGGGCGCACATCGAAGGTCGCAGCGGCATTTCGTACGACATCGTCGGAATCGCGAACCGCTCGCGCGATCCAATCGCACTGGTCGACGATTCGCGCGTCGACGTCGTCGTCGAGGCAATCGGCGGCACGAGCGTCGCGCTGGAGTGCATCGAGCGCGCGCTCGACCATCACAAGCACGTCGTTACCGCCAACAAAGACGTCATCGCGACGCAAGGCCCGCGTCTGCGCGCGCTCGCCTCGGCGCGCGGCGTTACGCTGCGCTACGAAGCATCAGTCGCAAGCGCCGTGCCGATTATCAGCACGCTCGATCACGCGCTGGCAGGCGACGAAGTCCTCGAGATCGGCGGCGTTCTGAACGGGACGTGCAACTTCATTCTCGGCAAAATGCGTGACGGACAGACGTTCAACGAATCGCTCCGGCAGGCGCAGCAAGCCGGATACGCCGAGTCCGACCCGCGCAGCGACATCGAAGGCACCGACGCGGCGCATAAACTCGCCATCCTCATTCAACACGCGTTTTCGCTGCCGGTCATCACGCCGCACGTGCCGCACCGCGGAATCGCCGGCGTTACGAGTGCCGCCGTTCGGCGCGCGCGCCAGCACGGCTACGAACTCAAACTCGTCGCGTACGCTCAGCGCGCTCAGGACGACAAAGGCATCGTTGCGGAAGTCGGCCCGGTGCTCGTTCCGTTTGCGCATCCGTTCGCGCGGTGCAGCGGCGTCGAGAACGTCGTGCGCGTCGTCGGCGCGTCAGCCGGTCCGCTCTTCTTCAGCGGCGCCGGCGCGGGACGCGAAGCGGCTGCTTCCGCGATGATCGGCGATGTCGTGGCCACGCTGCGCACGATTGCCGAGCGGCATGGAACGCGTACAATCGCGCACGCCGAAACGGAGCGGCGCGTCGGCACCGCATTTGACAGCTTTCCGGTTTTCGACGGATATCCCGTCCTTCGACAGTTTACTACCAAAGGAGATACTCATGTCGGTTACAGTCCCCGAACGCTCTCCGCGGTTTGACACGGTCGCCGTTCACGGCGGCCACACGGGCGATCCCGCAACCAAATCGCGCGCAGTTCCGATCTACCAGACGACGTCGTACAAGTTCGACAACGTCGACCATGCTGCGCGGCTCTTCGCGCTCGAAGAGTTCGGCAACATCTACACGCGCATCAATAATCCCACGACCGACGTCTTCGAGCAGCGCGTCGCGCAACTCGAAGGCGGCGTAGCGGCGCTCGCCGTCGCGAGCGGTCAGGCTGCAAACATCTACGCGCTGCTCAACCTCGCGAGGGCCGGCGATAACGTCGTCGCGTCGAACTCGCTCTACGGCGGAACCTATAATGCGTTCGCGCACACGCTGCCGCGCTTCGGCATCGAGGTCACGCTGGTCGATTTCAGCAAGCCCGAGAACATTCGCGCCGCAATAAAGCCGAACACGAAGGCGATCTTCGCCGAAACGATCGGCAATCCGAAGATCGACGTGCTTGACATCGCGCAGGTGGCGTGGATCGCACACGAACACGGCGTACCGCTGATCGTCGACAACACGCTTGCAACGCCGTATCTCGTGCGCCCCATCGAGCACGGCGCCGACGTCGTCGTACATTCCGCGACCAAGTTCATCGGCGGACACGGAACGGCTATCGGCGGCGTCATCGTCGACGGCGGCACGTTCGATTGGGCGTCGTCCGCGAAATTCGCGGATTTTACGCAGCCGGATCCGTCGTATCACGGCATCGAATACGCGAAAGCGTTCGGCAACCTGGCGTACATCGTCAAGGCGCGCGTGCAGCTGCTGCGGGACGTCGGCGCCGCGCTCTCGCCGTTCAATTCGTGGCTCCTGCTGCAGGGACTGGAGACCTTAGGGTTACGCGTGCAGCGTCATAACGAAAACGCGCAAGCCGTCGCGGAATACTTGCTGCAGCATCCGAAGGTGGAATCGGTCTCGTATCCGGGACTGCCCTCGCACAGTGCGTACCCGGCGGCGCAGCGGTATCTGGGCGGCAAGGGTGGTGCCATTCTGACGTTCCGGCTGCGCGGCGGAGCGGATGCGGCAAAGCGCTTCATCGACTCCCTGCAGTTGTTCTCCATTCTCGCCAACGTCGGTGATGCGAAATCGCTCGTCATCCATCCCGCAACGACGACGCATCAGCAACTCACGGTCGAAGAGCAACGAGCCAACGGCGTCGACGGCTCGACGATCCGTTTCTCAGTCGGGATCGAAGACCGCAGCGACATCATCGCCGACATCGAACAGGCCCTTGAGCGAGCATAACATCGACATCGGGCCGTTCACGTTTGTGAACGGCCCCAAGCTCGATTCGGTCGTGCAACGCATCACGACGTACGGCGATCCGCGTTCACCCGCGGTGCTGGTTCCGCACGCGCTCACCGGCAGCAGCCGCGTCACCGATTGGTGGGGCGGCTTGGTCGGTGAAGGGAAGTTGCTCGACCCGAATCGCTGGTACGTCATCGGCATCAACGCGCTCGGCGGCTGTTACGGATCGACCGGTCCGCTCACCGTAGCGGACTTTCCGTACGCTACGGTGCGCGACATGGTCGCCGCGCAAGCACGCGCACTCGATGCAATCGGGGTGCAAAAGCTCGCGCTCGTCATCGGCGCGTCGCTCGGCGGTATGCAGGCGCTGCAATGGCCGCTCGATTTTCCGGAGCGTGTCGAGCGCGCGGTGATGGTCGGCTCGCACGATCATCAGTCGGCGATGGGCATTGCGCTCAACGCAATTCAGCGCGATGCGATCGGGCTTCATCCGCGTCAGGGAATCCGCATCGCGCGCAAGATCGCGATGCTCTCATACAAGAGCGATGCGCTCTTCAAACATCGCCACGACCGCCGCGCGGATCGCAAAGGCAAGTTCCGTTTCGATATCGAGGGCTATCTCGAACACCAAGCCGACGTCTTCGAAGCGCGGATGGATCCGCGCAGCTACGTCGCGCTTACCGAAGCGATGGATTCATTCGACGTGCGCGGAGTCGAGCCGGTCGACACGTCGACGCAATTGCTCTTCATCGGCATCAGCTCGGACTGGCTTTTCCTTCCGCAAGATGTGCGCGCGGCGGCCCAGCGCTTCGCGCTGCTTGGTTATCGCAGCGAGTACGCCGAAATCGACTCCGATCATGGACACGACGCGTTTCTGGCCGAGCCTGAGGTCTTCGCGTCCATCCTTGCCGAGCACGGCGTCGGGGTTTCGATTACGCCTTAGCCGCCTGGCGTTCGCTTTTGCATTACCGCTCGCCGCGTGCGGCCCGATTGCAGGCGACCTCAAGGCGTCGCCGCTTTACACCGATGCATCTTGCGCTGCGGGCAAGACGCAATTCGGCGATGCGGTCATGCGATGAGTTTTGGAAGTACGCGGCCCACAAGAACTACCATGTGCTGCTGGCCGCGCCCGTCATCGAACCCACGGTAAGCGTCACGATTCCAACTGCGGATGGCGCATACGCGCGACGTACCGTCCATCGGCATAAACGGACGGTACGACTTGATGGGCAAACTGACGACGCCCGCGGCATCCTGCTAGTTGTTACATCGTTCCGGCCGGGATGACGGCTTGCGAGTGCAGCGTGCGCTCCACGTCGTCGTCAAGCGAAGCCAGGTGCGCTTTTGTGATCAGGTCCAGCGAGTTCGCGCTCAGCGACCGGCGGATCTGGTCGTGCAGCGCGTTCAGTTCGTAGCGCGCGAGCGCGACTGCATCCTGCGGCGTGCCCGGCTCGGGCCGTGCGGCAAGTTGCGAGAGCAGCGAGGCATAGATGCGCTGCAGGTCGCGCCGCACGAGCGGAATGTTCCCGCCTTTCGGATGTGAGACGTCGTCGTAAACGGCCGACTGCATCCACGTGAAGAGGTCGGAAATGTCCATCGTCTTACCGACGCCGTACTTGAACTGCATGTCGTCGAGGCGTTGCAGCGTAACGGGATCGAACATCCGCACGATGGTTGCGTATTGATAACGCGATGCGAGCTGTTCCACGGCGACGTCGTGGCGCGGCGGCAAGTTGCCGTTCCAGTCGTCGAACCGGTACTGCGTCACCATTTGCCGCAGGAGCGCCGGTGAGAAATTCCACGCGTCCGCCGCGAACAGGTTGCGCTCCAGCACCTTGAATGCGCGCTCCTGAACGCTCTTGGGAATCGGTGAGAGCGGCAGCTGAGCGTCGCGATCGCCGCGCTTGTCGCGCGAGACGTACTCGCCGCCGATGTAGTTTCCGACGATCATCGCGCAGCGCCCGTATTGTCCGGCGAGCGCGCTGAAGGCCGTCCGCAAATCGTCGTACGATCCTTGCGTCCGCGGGAACCGGCTGTCAACCTTGCCGATGAGACCGTGTGCCATCGCCATCTGCGTCTGACACCACCCGATGTTGTCATCGGTGAGATCCCACCGCTGGTTGCGCGGATCCACAGCCGCGCCGCTCGGCCAGTCCGCATCCTCGTCGGACGACCATGCGCGCCGCGGGTTGTTCCATTGCGACGCCCAGCGGTCGAGAATCGAGCGCTCTTGCTCGGGCGTCTTCGCTCCGGCAATCGGCGCGTAGCCCCAATGAATGACGTAATAGTCGTACGGCCCGAGCTGCGTTTGGAAGTACTCGCCCTGACCGTGTCCCTTCGGCCAGATATTTATCGGCGAATATTCCATTACGGAACTCGCGACGCCGTACCGCGCGGTGAACGCGGGGTTGCGCAACTCGGCACCGGTGTAGGCCTGCGAGCCGATAAAGTTGTGGCGAAGGCCGAAATCGTGGCCCGACTCGTGCAGCACGATCGATTCGAGGAATTGGTCGGCGAATTTATCCGGCACGTAGTAACCGGAGCCGCCATTCATCAGGGAGAGCGCCGCCATGCCGTACGAGAATTGCGCGCGTTCGCCTTCGGCGTATTCGGCACTCATACGGGCAGCCATCGCTTTGACGCCGCGTTGCGGCTGCACCAGAACGGGATAGTCGAATTTTCCGAAGCGCATGAGGTCGCTGTCGATCACGACGCCGCTCTTGATCATTTCTCCGGTGTACGGGTTGTAGAGCAGCTGCGCCTCGGCGAAACCGCCTTCTTCTTCGGTAAGCCAGCGAATGACGTTGTAGCGGATGTCGTCGGGATCGAAGCTCGGGTCGCTCGGCTGATCCTTCACGACGACGGCATTCGATATGCCGAGCGGCAAGAACGCGTTGTTCCACGTCAGCAGCGCCTTGCGAATCGGCGCGCGGTAGCGCGTCGGAATCGTGTTGCTCAAATAGTACACGACCGGATTCTTCGCGGGCGAGACGCGCTTGCTGGGATCGGACGGCTGCAGATTCCAGCGAACGATGTAGTTGGCCGACTTGTCGAACGTGTTGTCGCTGCTGAAATCGTCGTGCGCGTTCACGAAGTAGCCGACGCGGTCGTCGTAGTAACGCGGCATGTACCCGTCGTTCGGCGGCAGCGCGGCGATGTTGTACTGCAGTTGAATCTGCAAGTTGCGGCCGTCGGGAACCGCGTCGATGAACTCCGGATTGATTGTGCTGAACGTCTGGTTCGCGACGATGACGACGTTGTCCGGGAACGCCTTGGTCGTGCCGAAATACGTTTCCGACGGGTCCAGGCGATAGGAACCCATCGGGTTGAGCAGATGACCGCCGTTCAGTTCCGTGAGCGTATCGGCCACGTCGGTAATGTCTTGCAGAAGCGGCGAGGCGTCGAACACGACGTCGCCGGTCTTATCATCGACGGAGAGCACCTTCGCCACGCCGGCGACCGTGTTCGCGGTACCGGCTTGAACGGCGTTCGCTTCCGGCGAATTCGGCGTTGCCAAGAACCGAGTCGTCGGGAAGAGGATCGCCACGCGGTTGTCCTGCTTCACGAAGCGCAGGATGCGGCAGTTCTGCAAATCGGTAATGCCCGAAAAGATCCCGCCGCTGCCGATGCCGTTGACCGGCACGCCGAGTTCCACGAAGTCGGTGTTGAACTGATCCGGCCGCAGCTCGATCGCGACGTTGCCGTCCTTGCGCCAAATGGTGAAAAGGCCGTGTTGCGCAGTGGCGCCTTCGGTAAACTTCTCATACGGAATCAGACTGCTGTTTGCAGCGGAAGCCGAAGCGGAAGCAGCAGGGGCGTGCGACGGCGGCGTGCTCGCCGGCTGCGCGGACGCGATACTTCCCGCGGCTGAAAAAGCAGCGAGAACGCTGATGAAAGCGACGTATTTCAAGGCGGAGCAACCCTTCAGTGGATGGGCGGATGGCCGCCTTTCTTCGCTTCCCCCTGTGCGATTCCCCAGGCTACGGCTTATACAACCGCAGGCCCGGGACGTCGATGACCTTGTCGTTCTGCCCACCAATCAGGTACATTGCGCCGCCCAGCGACACTGCAGCGGTGTCGTCGAGTCCCATGGGCATTGGTGTTTTCGAGGCCCAGGTGTTGGTGCCCGGATCGTAGGCTTCGACCAAGCGTGAATAACAGGCCGCTTGGGCGCATCCACCAATAACGTAAAGCTGGCCGCCTAGCACAGTTGCGGCGCCAAACCTGCCCAATTCGAACGGCAGCGGAGCCACCAATTTCCATGAATCGGTAGCCGGATTGTATTCCGCAACTCGCCGGAAATGCTCGTTGTAGCCTCCGATCACATAAAGCATTCCATTGATGGCTTCGGCTGCCGTCACTCCGGCCACGGGCGCGTCGGCCTTGAACGTCCACGTGTTGGAGTTCGGGTCGTATGCAGCAACTTTTGTACTCGTGTTTTGGCCGCCGACGGCATACAGCAATCCGTTGAGCGCGGCTACTGCGCCCCCGTTAACCGTGCGCGGTACCGGCGCCTTTTTGTTCCACTGCCCTGTCGCGCCGTCCAACGCATCAAATGGCGCTGCCGGTTGGATTCCTTCGCCGCCAGCCACGTAGAGCACGTCGTTGATGACGGCGACCCTGTTGAAGACGAAACGCGGAACCGGCATCATGCCGGCCTTCGACCACGTGTTCGTAGCGGGATCATATACTTCGACCGCGGCTACCGCGCCCGAGCTAAACTTGTTGTCACCGCCGACGACGTAGATACGCCCGTTCAGGACACCGGCACCCATACCTTCGCGTCCTTCGGGCATTGGAGCGAGCACCGTCCACGTGCCGCCGGAGCTGGCAGAGACTTCAGTTTGCTTTTGCACAAAGGATTGTGCAGCGACCGGACTTGATGGCGGAGTTACGATGTGACTTGGCCCACACGAAGTCAAGAAAAACGAAGAGATCGCTAAGAGCGCCGCTCCTTTATACATCGTCTGCACCTCGCTACTCGGATCGTAGTGAGTGCAACGTCCAGGCGGGTAGGGGCAGACGCCCCAAACGGCTAGCGCTCGTAAACCCAGCGCATGATGCTGCCCGCCAAAACCCGATGCTCCAGCGGGTGCATTCGCTCCATGACGCGCTCCGGCGTGTCCCCCAACTCGAGCGCGAGCGGCTTGCGCACGAGCACGGGTCCGCGGTCGGCTTCGAGCGTGACGCGGTGTGCCGACGCGCCGGCCCACCGGCTTCCCCACTGGAGAGCATCGCGCACGGCGTAAGCGCCGCGAAAAACCGGCGTCACGCTGCCGTCGGGAAACGTCACTTCGTCTTTCCGCTGATCCAGCGGCAGAAATGCCGGATGAATGTTGATCGTGTGCGGAAACTGCGCGATGAATCGATCCGGCAGCACGTGCATCCACCCTAACAGCAGCAGCAACTCCGGCTGTTCGCGACGTACGAGTTCGAATAGCGCGCGATCGTAGTCTTCGCGCGACTGCGCTTTGCGATCCCACGAAACCGCCACGGCGGGGATACCCGAATTGCGCGCACGCTCCAAAGCAAAAGCACTGCTCTTGTTGCTGACGAGCAGCGCCACATCGAGCGGCAGCTTTCCGGCGGCGACGCCGTCGATCACCGATTGAAAGTTCGTGCCGTTTCCCGACGCCAGCACGATCGTGCGATGACGCCGCTTGCGCCATTGCGTTTTATCGAATCGCTCGGCAACTTTCGCGCCGGAACGTTGCTCGTAGTACGCGATTAGCTTGTCATGACCCACGGCCGGAATCAGCGCTTGCGCGTATCCCAATTCGCGCAGCGACGCAAGCGCGCCACTCAATAAGTGAGGCCCGATCGGCGTCCCACGGAATTCGGCGGCGACGCCGAACGGCCCGAAAATTCCGACGCCCTTTTGCGCGCCGAGTCCGCGAAGCCACGCGAAATCGATGCCGCGCGGATCGTACGTCACGAACCCGGCGAAGCGATCGCCGGATCGAACGATGATGTTTTTCCCGGCAAACGCCTCCGAGCTCCACGTGCCGCCGAACTCGGCGTCGATCCACGCAAGAAATGCGTCGCTGCCGGGCTCGCCACGTTCAACCGAAAAACCCGCCGCTTCGATGCCGCGAAGCGCGCGCGCAAGCGCCTCGCCGTCGAACTGCGGATTGCGCAGATCGACCATCAGGTTCACCATTTCGTCCATAAGTTACGCTGAACTTGTAGAACGCGCCGGATGCACGATGACCTGCGGTTCGTCGCCGCTGCGCGACTCCACCCAGCCGATCACCTTTGCCCCGGAAAC
Source organism: Vulcanimicrobiaceae bacterium (assembly GCA_035294905.1). Classification (GTDB taxonomy): domain Bacteria; phylum Vulcanimicrobiota; class Vulcanimicrobiia; order Vulcanimicrobiales; family Vulcanimicrobiaceae; genus DATGJX01. The sequence goes on from DATGJX010000248.1 coordinate 13,552, forward strand.
GGCCGCCACGGCTTTCGCCGCGTCGGCAAGCGGAACGACGAGCGTATAACCGATGCCCATGTTGAACGTGCGATACTTTTCTTCGTGCTGAAGGTTTCCGCGTTTGCAGAGTTCGACGAAAAGCGGCGGAATATCCCAACGCGATTGCTCGAACACCGCTTTGACGCCGGCCGGAAGCGTTCGCGGAACGTTTTCGAGCAGTCCGCCGCCCGTGATGTGCGACATCACTTTGACCTTGGCCACCCGTTGAATTGCGCGCACGTCGTCGTAATACGACGGATGTGATGCGAGCAATGCATCACCGAACGTCGTGCCCTCGAAAGACGTTGCGTATTCGTCTTCCGGAATCAACTTGCGCGCGAGCGTGTAGCCGTTGGTGTGAAGGCCGATCGACGGCAATCCGACGATCGCATCGCCCGCAACCACGCTTTGCGGATCCGGAACGTCTGCAGTGTTGACGATGCCGACAATCGTGCCCGCCAGATCGAAGTCACCCGGGGTATACAGGCCGGGCATCTCCGCCGTTTCGCCGCCGAGCAGCGCACAGTTGTTCGCGCGACACGCTTCAAAACAGCCCTTCACCACTTCGGCGGCAACGGCCGGATCGAGTTTGCCGACCGCAAGATAATCTAAGAAGAAGAGCGGCGTGGCATTGACGACCAGAATGTCGTTGACGCAATGGTTCACCAGGTCCGCGCCGACGGAGCCGTAGCGG
>DATGJX010000249.1:0-2560 GCA_035294905.1 Vulcanimicrobiaceae bacterium
AAGCCAAGTCACCGGCGGCTGCCGACATCGACAAGAGCCATCGGCCCGTTCAGACCGTGACGCCGCTTTCCCGTAAACTCGCGCTTGCGCTCGATATACGGTTTACCGTCGGCGAGGAAGCCGCACTCGCGGCCGACATGAAGCTACGGCCGGGCGTGATGCTCGTATCGTGGGAGCACAAGCACATTCCGCTCGTCGCAAGCGCGTTCAATTCCAGCGTGCCTCCCAAGTGGCCCGATCGCTACGATCTCGTCTGGGTTCTCGACGCGCAATCTGATGGGACGTACAGCTTCGACGTGATACCGCAGATGCTGCTCGGCACGGATCAGCCGGTTTAACGCCGTCCTCGATACCTACGTGTAGCTCTTATGCTGATCTTTGTGGCGAACGAAGCTCGGCGTGATTCCGAATTCCCGTTTGAAATGACGGCTGAAATGCGAGCTGTCGGCGAAGCCGCAGTCATTGGCAACTTGTGCAACAGAGCGTGGCGTATTCGAAAGTAGCCAGTGTCCGTGACGTAGACGCTGCCTGCGGAAGAATTCGTTTGGCGCAATTCCGAGTGTTCGTTGAAAGGCGCGTTCGAGTTGTCGTGCGCTAATGAAGAGCTGGCTTGCCACCTCCTCGACGCTCAGCGGGGTATTGCAGGACGTTTCCATGATCTGAATTGCGCGCCGGACATTCGGATCATGCACAATATGTGCTTCGGTGAAGAATGGAGCTTGGTGGTGCTGCGGGCTGCGCATGCGCTCCAGACCCATGAGGGAAATTGCGCGCGAAGCTTCGAGTGGTCCCCACGTCTTAGCGATAAGGTACGCCGCGAGATCGATCGAGCAAGTGCCGCCGGCGCATGTGATCCGTGCACCCTCGTCGACGAAGATCTCCTCCGATGTCGCGCGCAGATGTGGAAACTCTTGCAAATATTCTTGATAGTGGAACCAGTGCACGCAAGCAAGGTGCCCATCCATCAGTCCGACGCGTGCAAGAACGAAGGTGCCGGTATCGATGCCGATGAGTTTCGTGGACCCCGTTCCGGCTCTGCGCAAAAATGTAATCGCTGCTTCGTCGATTCGAGCTTGTGTGCGACCGCCGACGACAACGACATAATCGTAATCGGCGGGATGCGCCAGCGGCTTCCAAGGCGTAATAAGCACGCCGCAGCTTGATCGCACAGAAGCGTTAGCATCTCCGATAACTGCCCACGAACAATAACGCCTTCTCGTGAATGAGCCGTGATCGTCGAGCTCCCGCAGCGCGTCGATGAATCCGGTAAACGCGAGCAAGCTGAAATCGTCCGTTAGGATGAAGCCGAACGTTACGACATCTTCGGTTTGATGTCCGGGTGGGGAATGGCGCTGGGGCATAAGCATAATATGGCTGCGGTGCGCTACCGCTGGTAGAACGGTTTCGTCACAATTTAGGACGTTCCCGTCACGTGCGTCGCGTGCATTCTCGCTCGCGACTTGTTTGTTCTAGCGCGATGCGCCAAACGAGCCGTTTAATCATATGACATATGTCGGGGTTGTGCCCAGCGTTTCAATCCGCTCGGCAAGGGGGGTTCGTGAAGCTCATCGTCGGCCAAATCGGTGTCGGAACGATCGGCAGAATTTACGCCGAGAATCTCGCGAAAGCCGGCGCATCCTTGTCAGTTTTTGACACCGATGCGAAACAATGCGAAGCCTTGGCGGCACGCGGCATAACCGTGGCGACGAGTTTGGCAGATCTCACGCGACGGGCCCAGCTCATTCTTGTGTCACTTCCGAATCCTGACGCGGCGCGTTCGTGCATGCTGGACGTCGGCGGCGCATTTGCGTCGGCGCAGCCCGGAACGCTTTTTTTGGATACGAGCACGATAGACCCGAGGACGGCCCGCGAGCTTTTCGCCGCCGCTAAACAACGCGGTCTCGATTACATCGAAGCGCCTGTTAGCGGTGGAGAACCGATGGGTGCCGGTACGGACGGCGCAAAGGCTGCCAATATAACCTTCATGGCGGCCGGGGAAAAAGCTGCGTTCGAGCGCGCCAAACCTCTCATGACTTGTATCGGCCAGCATTTCTTGTTCTTGGGGCCAGCGGGAATGGGAAGCACTATCAAGCTGATCAGCAACCACATTTCGGGTCTCCATAATCTCATCGCGTCCGAAGCATTTATGCTTGGCAGAGCCGCTGGCGTCGATTCGGAGACCTTATTTTCCGTTTTCCAGCACACCGACGCGAACAGTTATTGGCTTTTCAATTATTTTGCGCCACGAATTCGCGCTAAGAATTTCGAACCGGGCTTTTCCGTCGATCTTCAATATAAGGACCATCGCCTAGCGGAAGACCTTGCGCGCGAGCTCAAAGTGCCTCTTCTGTTCAATGCGCTCGCGATGCAGATCTATCAGATCTTGCGGTCGACGGGAAGCGGGTCAAAAGACGTGGTTGAGGCCGCCAATCTGATGTCGGATTGGGGACACGTCCCCCGTTACGATGTCTAACATGCCGGGTCGCCGCCGTTTCGAGAGAATGTCCGTGATTGTTACGGGCGGCGCGTCCGGGATCGGCAAATCCGCGGCCTGCATGTT
>DATGJX010000250.1:0-15197 GCA_035294905.1 Vulcanimicrobiaceae bacterium
AGGGGAACGGCCTTGCATGGGTTAGCCGGGTGTTCGACGATGATCCGCCGCGACCCCGGCGGAGTATGCGGCGCCGGCACCAAACAGTACGGACGATGAAATCGACGCTTCGAACGATTGCCTTGGCCATGTGCGTGATCGCCGCTCCCATTGCGGCACTCGCGGCCGGCCAGCCCAAACCCGAACCGATGCCCACGCCCGATCTTGGAAGCAAGCCGCTGCACAACGCCATCGACGTAGAGGTCAACAAATACGGACAAGTGGTGCGCATCAAGGGCGGCCAGCTCTCGCACGATCCGATGTTTGACACGATGACGATTGGCAACGCACTGCAGATGTGGATCCGCCATCCCGACGGAACCGCCGTCGCCGGGTTGTTTCGCGTTTCATACGATTACGATCCGCACACGCACAACATCATCCGTCGTCCGGGCATGATCTATGCGGGTGGAACCTGGGCGAGCGAACCCGGCGCCGCAACCAAGATGATCGCCGTTGCAAAACGCGAGACGCAAGAAGCGTACGATCGCCTCAAGGCGGACGAAAAGCACCGGGAGCAAGAGAGCGCCAAACATTTACCCGACATCAATGCTGCGGTGAAACGCGCGCTTGCAACGCCGACGCCGCACCCCTAAGCCGCCGATCCCGTTCTTTCGCGATCCCGGTGCGAACGTGGAACGCAGCTGCAGGTCGAAAGACGCGTACGAATCGCAAGCGCACGCCCGCGCGGTCGCGCTGATGAACGGCCAGGCTGACGTCCTCACCGCATATGAGTGCAGGCATTGCGGCGGCTGGCACCTAACGCGACGCCGCAACGAATGAAATACGTCAGTTTTTACGACGACGGCGATCGCATACGCCCCGGCCTCATCGACGGCGACTGCGTGAACGCGATCGCGTGCGATTCGCTCGTCGACTACATCGCGCTTTCGCCGGCAGAGCGCCGGCTGCGTCACACGATCGAACGGCTGCCGCTTGCCGACATACGTTTGGCGGCACCGGTTCATCCGCGTAAAAACGTGTTTTGCGTCGGCCGCAATTATCTGGAGCACGCCAAGGAAGGCGCTCGCGCACTCGGACGCGAGCTGAAGCTTCCGGAAGTGCCGACGTTCTTTTCGAAAGCGCCGACGGCAATCGCCGGCCCGGACGAAAAGCTGAACTTCGAGGCGTCCGTTTCGCAGGAATACGACTGGGAAGCCGAGCTCGCCGTCGTCATCGGCAAACGCATCAAGGACGCGACCGAAGAAAACGCGCTGGACGCGGTCTTCGGCTACACCTGCTTGAACGACATCACGGCGCGAGATTTACAGCGCGCGCATCAGCAATGGCTTAAGGGCAAGAGTTTGGATCAGAGCTGCCCCATGGGCCCGTGGATCGTCGACGCAGCGGAAGTCGACGATCCGCATCGGCTGCAAATAACGCTGCGGGTAAACGGTGCAAAAAAGCAGGAAGCAAACACCGGGCAAATGATTTTTCGCATCCCGCGCCTCATCGCCCAACTGAGCCGCGGCATGACGCTCGAACCGGGTGACGTCATCGCAACAGGTACGCCGGACGGCGTCGGGTTTGCGCGCACGCCTCCCGAATTTTTCCAGCACGGCGACGTCGTCGAGATTTCGATCCAAAAGATCGGCACGCTGAGCAACGCCGTGTTCATCACGTGATGGACCCGGGCTCGCTGACCGCGATCCTTGCAGACGTCGCGGGCGCCGGCCTGGTTGCAGTGGGTGCGCTCGGCGTTGCGTTTCCCGCGCCGCTCGCGCAGAGCTTCGGGATGCCGCTGAACGACCGCAGCGCGGCCGTCTTCGTGCGTGCAACCGGCGTGCGCGACGTTGCGATCGGCGCCGTGGTGCTTGCATCGTCGCTGCGCGGCGCGGCCGACGTGCTGCTCGTTGCGGTGATCGCGTGTCTGGTGATTTCGCTGGCCGATTTCGCGAATGCATTTTTCGGCGGCGACCGCATTCTGCACCGGCAGCACGTCGTGCACATCGGCGGCGCCGCGCTCTTTGCCGCAATTTTGGCGCTGTTGCTGCAAACGCTCAGATAAACGTCGCAGGGTTAGGCATGCTTTCGCGGAACCTGCGGGCGCATGAACGTTTCGGTCCCACGTGAAGCGGCGCCGAATGAAGCGCGAGTTGCGCTCGTACCGGAAACGGTCGCCAAACTCGTCAAGGCGGGCGCTGTCGTGAAGGTCGCCCGCGGCGCCGGTCAGCGCGCCGCTTTTCCTGATGAACTCTACATACAGGCCGGAGCGTCAATCCTCGACGATCCGGCCGCGTTGCTTTCCGATGCGGATCTGGTCGTCGGCGTCGCGCGTCCGCCGGAGCAAACGCTGCACGCGATGCGCAAAGGCGCGGTGCTGCTGGCTCTGCTCGCGCCGCTCGGCGATCCGGCATACGTGAAGACACTTGCCGATGCCGGAATCACGGCGCTGTCGATGGACGCGATTCCCCGTATCACGCGCGCGCAAAGCATGGACGCGCTCAGTTCGCAAAGCAACATCGCCGGCTACAAAGCGGTGCTGCTGGGCGCACTTGCACTACCCAAGTTCCTTCCGATGCTCACGACCGCCGCAGGGACGATTCCGCCGGCGAAAGTGTTGATTCTCGGTGCGGGCGTCGCGGGATTGCAGGCGATTGCCACTGCACGGCGTCTAGGCGCAGTGGTGAGCGCGTACGACACGCGCGCGGTCGTCAAAGAACAAGTGCAAAGTTTGGGCGCGACGTTTCTGGAGATCGATCTCGGCGTCGATGCAGAAGCCGCGGGCGGATATGCAAAGGAACTTACGCCCGAACAGATCGACAAGCAGCGCAAGTTCATGGTAGACGCCATCGGCGCGTCGGACGTCGTGATTACGACGGCGCTCGTTCCCGGCCGTCCCGCGCCGGTGCTGATAACGGAGGAGGCGGTGGCTGCGATGCGTCCGGGTTCGGTAATCGTCGATCTCGCAGCCGAAGCCGGCGGAAATTGCGCCCTCACCAAACGCGATCAAACCGTGATCTCGCCGAACGGCGTGCAGATTCTGGGACAAACGAACTTGCCGTCGACGATGCCCCAACACGCTTCACAGCTCTATTCACGCAACGTGCACGCACTGCTCGGCGTGCTCGTGAAAGACAATGCACTGAACCTGGACATGGAGGACGAGATCGTGCGCGGGACGACGATTGTCCAAGACGGACGCATCCTGCACAAGCCGACGCTCGACGCGCTCGCGGGAGCATCGGCGTAATGGTTCACGTGACGGAATTTTTCGGCCTGCTCACCGTGTTCGTGCTGGCGATCTTCGTCGGCTTCGAGGTGATTTCGAAAGTGCCGACCACGCTCCACACGCCGCTGATGTCGGCCACGAACGCAATTCACGGCGTCGTGCTCGTCGGCGCGATCGTCATCGTCGCCGACGTCTTTCACACGCACTCGACGGTGCTCTTCACGGTGCTCGCGATCCTCGCAACGGCGCTCGGCACGATCAACGTCTTCGGCGGCTTCGCGGTGACCGAACGCATGCTGCAGATGTTCAAGAAAAAAGAGGTGGCGAAAAAGTGACCGCAATCGGCCAAATCACCTTCGTCGACCTCGCCGGCATCGTCGCGTTCGCCCTCTTCATTCTCGGCCTGCACTACTTGAGTTCGCCCGCGACCGCGCGCCACGGCAACCGCGTTGCAATGGTCGGCATGCTCTTTGCGCTTGCAGCGATCTTGGTATCGACGCACGCTGCCGGTTGGTGGGCCATCCTCATCGGCGTCGTCATCGGCGCGATTATCGGCGTCTTCTCCGCACTCAAAGTGAAGATGACGGCGATGCCGCAGATGGTCGCGCTCTTCAACGGCGCGGGCGGCGGCGCCGCGATGCTGATATCGACCGTCGAATATTTCATAACATGGTCCGGTGAGCGCGCGGCCGGCCCGGCGGCCGGTCTCGGCTGGATCGTGATCATCTCGCTGGTGCTCAGCGCGATCATCGGTTCGCTCAGTTTCGCCGGTTCGATCATCGCATTCTTGAAACTGCAAGAGCTGATGACCGGCAGACCGGTGACGTATCCGGGTCAGCAGGTCGTCAACGGCGCCGTCGCGCTGCTCATCGCCGCCCTCGGCGGCTGGCTCATCGTCATGCAAGGCGTGCTGCCCGAATGGGTGTACATCACGATGCTGTGCGCCGCGCTCGTACTCGGTGTGCTGTTCGTGCTGCCGATCGGCGGTGCCGACATGCCCGTCGTCATCTCGCTGCTCAACTCGTTTACCGGCGTAGCCGTAGCGATCACCGGTTTCGAACTGAACAACGATCTGCTGATCATCAGCGGCTCGCTCGTGGGCGCCAGCGGTACGCTGCTGACGGTTCTTATGGGCAAAGCGATGAATCGGCCGCTCACCAACGTGCTCTTCGGCGCATTCGGCGCAGCCGGCGGAACCGTACTCGCCGCGGCCAGCGGCGGACCACAACAAGTGCGCAGCACCACGGTCGACGACGTCGGCGTCATGCTTGCCTACGCGAATCAAGTGGTCATCATCCCCGGTTACGGAATGGCGGTTGCGCAGGCGCAGCACAGCGTTCGCGAACTCGCCGATCAGCTCGAAAAGCGCGGCGTCACGGTGAAGTACGCGATTCATCCCGTTGCAGGGCGCATGCCGGGACACATGAACGTCCTGCTGGCGGAGGCAAACGTACCGTACAACCAGCTCTACGACATGGACGACATCAATCCGGACTTTCCGCGTACCGACGTCGCGCTGGTCATCGGCGCGAACGACGTCGTCAATCCGGCGGCGCGAAACGTTGCGACATCGCCAATCTACGGCATGCCGATTCTCAATGCCGATCAGGCGCAGAACATCGTCGTGCTCAAACGCTCGATGCGATCCGGGTTTGCGGGGATCGAAAATCCGCTGTTCGAGAATCCGAAAACGGCGCTGCTCTTCGGTGATGCAAAGGCGACGGTCGACGGCCTGGTCGCCGCAGTCAAAGCAGTGTAGATGTTCGAACGCGGAAGGGCCGCGCGCAAACGCGTTCCACGATCCAGCCACGCGCAGGTGTACTTAGCGCCGGGACGAGATCCGCTCGCGACGATCCGTTCGCAGAACGCGACGCGCATCCCGCGTCTCGTCCCGCTGCGCATGGCACGCATGTCTCGTTCGCCGTTCGCTTTCTTTCGCGGCACGGCGGAAGTGATGGCCGCCGATCTTGCGGGTACGCCGGTAACCAGATCGACCGTACAGGCGTGCGGCGATTGCCACCTCGGCAACTTCGGCTTGTTCGCTACGCCCGAGCGCAACGTCATTTTCGATTTGAACGACTTCGACGAAACGCTCCCCGCCGCGTGGGAATGGGATGTCAAACGTCTCGCCACGAGCGCCGTGCTCGCCGCCCTGGAAACGGGCGCAACGGATGCGCAGGCGCGCGACGCGGCAGTGAAGACCGTGCAATCGTATCGCCTGAGCATGCGGCGGCTTGGCGTCGCATCACCGCTGCAAGTGTGGTTCTCGCGCGTCGACGCGCGGACGTTCCTCTCGGTGCTCGATCGCGGGCAAGCGCAACGCATCGAGCGCAAGCAGCGCGATGCGGCCGCGCGCGGAGAGCACGTTCCGCCGACGTTCGTGAAGAGCCGCAGCGGTAAATTGCACTTCGTCGAAAACCCGCCGATTCTGCAGCACTTGCCGCATAACGATCCGTTACGCGAACGCGCGCGAGAAGCGTTACGAAAATATGCGAGAACGCTGGGTGACGACGTGCGCGTCTTGTTCGCGCGGTATCACTTGCGCGACGCGGCGATTCGCGTCGTGGGCGTGGGCAGCGTCGGATTGCTCAGCGCCATCACGTTATTTCAAGGTGGGCCCGGCGACGCGCTCGTTCTTCAAGTCAAGGAAGAGCGCGCGTCGGTTCTCGAGCCATATGCGGGTCCCAGCAAGTATGCCAATCACGGCGAACGCGTTGCCAAGGGCCAGCGCTTGATGCAGGCGGCCAGCGACCTGTTTTTGGGTTGGGTAGCGCTCGACGATGGCCAGCACTTCGCGGTGTACCGCTTTCGCGATCGCAAGGCAAACGCGAATCTCGAGCGTTTGAACCTGCGCGAACTCATGGAATACAGCGCGTTATGCGGCGCGACACTCGCACTCTCGCACGCTCGCTCCGGCGATCCGTCATTCATCGCCGGATATCTCGGGGTGGGGTCGAATTTCGAGCACGCGGCCGCGGAATACGCCATTGGATACGCGCAGCAGACCAAACGCGACTATGACGCGTTCCTCGCAGCTCAGAAAGGTTCGTAAATGAATCGCTCGCAGTTCCTCTGTATTGCCGGAAGCGCGCTTGCGACGCCCGCGCCGAATCTGAAAGGCCGCACGTTTCTGCGACCCTTCGCGGCAGCGCCGTTCCCGTACCCGGGGAAACCGTATCGCGACTCGACGATCGGCATTTACGTCCCTGCACGATACCGCCCTACGGACACGATCGATTACGTCGTGCACTTCCACGGCTTCTGCAACGACGTGAGCCACGTACTGGCGCGCTATCGGTTGCGCGAACAGCTCGACATGAGTCAGCGCAACGCCATACTCATCGTTCCACAAGGCCCCAAAGATGCGCGCGACGACAACTTCGGCAAGCTCGAGCATGACACCGGCGGCTTCGCGCGACTCATCGACGAGATTGCAGCGTTTCTGCGAACGCAAGGCGTAACGCAAGCGACGCGCACGGGAAAAATCGTTCTCAGTTCGCACAGCGGCGGATACGGCGGTGAAGCCGGCGTCATAGCTCGCGGCGGACTGACCGGCGCAATCACCGACGTCATCATGTTCGACACCGCGTACGCGTTCTACCACATTTTCGCATCGTGGGTAAAAGCGCGTCCCGACAACCATCTGCTCAGCGTTTTCACCGAGGACACGGAGAACGGAAACGTTTATCTGATGTCGCTGGTCCAAGGTCCGCAGCCGAATATCTTCGTCCGTTCCGCGCACGGGATGACGCTTGCGCAGCTCCAAACGCGCGCGCCGACGTTCATCTTGGCGACCGTGGCGCACGACGAGCTGATGCAGCGCTACAATTGGTTCAGCTTGTTCTTACAAGCGACCGCGCTCGCTTCAGTGTAGTACGCGCTAATACGCGCGGCGGACGATGCGCTCGTACGCATCGCGCGAACCATATGCCAAGAACAACGTGAAGAGCGGCAGCGCGATGTCGCCGAACCACAAACGCACGAGGTGGATGTGCTGCGCCGCTGCGCCGAACAAACAGATCGATGACGCGAGGGTGGCGGCAAGGCGCATATCGTATCCGCGCCAGAGCGAAAGCATCGCCACGGTGCCGACGCCCAGCTCGGCCCATGCGAGCTCCCATTGGTTTGCTATGAACGCGTGGAAATACCACGCGTAGACCAATGCGAGCCCAAAGCAGTAGAACAGCACTTCGCCCCAAAGCGTGTACGTCGTGCTCATGACTTCATGCCGGGCGCTAGCCCGGCGGAGCTTTACGATGGTGACGATGACGGCGACGATCAAGAGCGGAACCTGGATATTGCTCAGAATGAAGCCGATGACGCCTCGGATCATCATGACGCTGCTTTCTCCGGGCTAGCGGCCTTACCTCGGCGTCAGGTGCGCCAAGCGATGGTCGAGATCGCGCGCCTGCATCGGCGGCGCGACGTAGTAACCCTGGACCTCGTCGCAGCCCATCGCAGTGAGCGCACGCAACTGTGTCCCGTCCTCGACACCCTCGGCGATCACGCGAATGCGCAGCGCTTTTCCCAGAGCAATCAGCGCGGACGAGATCGCGTGGTCGAAGCCCTCCGAGCCCATCTCGCTCACGAACGCGCGGTCGATTTTCAGCGCAGTGACCGGAAATTGTTTGAGATAACTCAAGGAATTGTATCCCGTTCCGAAGTCGTCAATTGCGACGCCCACCCCGACCTCGCGCACCTGTGCAAGGACTCGCGCCGCGGATTCGAGATCGTGCACGACCGTATTTTCCAGGATTTCCACGTCGACGGCGTTCGGCTCCAAACCACTCTCGCCGAGCGTCGCGGCGAGCAGCGCGGCGAACTGGTCGTGCTGCAGCTGGCGGCCCGAAACGTTGACGCTCAGGCGCAATGCAACGCCGAGTTCGGTACGCCAGCGAACGATATCCTCGCACGCCTGGCGCAGCACCCATGCTCCGATGGTGATCGCGTAGTCGGTGTGGTCGATGAGCGGCAAAAAAGTGCCGGGCAAGAGCAGCCCACGCGTCGGGTGCTCCCAACGAAGCAGCGCCTCGACACCCGTGATCCGCAGCGATTTTGTCTCGGCGATCGGCTGGTAATACACCCGGAATTGCTCGTTGCGAATTGCCTCGCGCAGGTCGGCCTCGAGCTGCAAACGCTGTTTGCTGAGCGCGACGGACGCACGGCTGTACCGCCGCACGGCATTGCGTCCGCTCTGCTTTGCCTCATACATCGCCGCATCCGCATCGCGCAAGAGATCGCCCTCGCTCGAAGCGTCGCCGGGATATCCGGCAACGCCGAAACTCGCGGTAATCGCATATTCCGATTCGGCGAGGCGAAACGGCACCGTGAAGACGCCGCACAACTTCTTTAGCACCGCCTCAAGCTGCGGATCCTCGTCTACGTGCGTCAGCACGACGACGAATTCGTCGCCGCCCATGCGTGCGACGGTGTCGCTGCTTCGTGCCGCGCGCTCCAGCCGCTGTGCGACCTCGGCCAAGAGGACGTCGCCCATCGCATGTCCGAGCGAGTCGTTGATGCGTTTGAAGTCATCCAAATCGATGAAAACGGCAAACACGTGGCAGCCCTCACGCTGCGCCGACGCAATTGCGCTGCGAAGACGATCGTGCAGCAGCCAGCGGTTGGGCAGACCCGTAAGCGGATCGTGATACGCCAGTAATTCGATGGTGCGCTGCGCTTCGACGCGTTCCGTAACGTCGTGCATCGTGCCGATGCAGCGCTTCGGACGGCCTTGGCCGTCGCACTCGACGTGCCCGCGCGACCGCACGTGACGAATGGTCCCGTCGGGGCGTACGACGTCGTGATCGAAATCGTACTCGCCGCAGGTGCTCAACGCACGCTCTTTTTCCGCCTCGATCATTTCCATTTGGTTCGGATGCAGGGCTTGCAGCAGCCGCGTCCAGTAGATCGGTTCGCTTGTAATTGCAACGCCCAGCAGACGCGCGAGCTGCGCCGAGATCTGCACTTCTCCGGTCTGCACGTCCAAGACCCAGCTGCCGACTTCCGCAAGCTGCTGCGCCTCCTCGAGCAGTTGCCGCTCGCGCTCCAATTGTTCTTTCAACTGCTGGCGCGGCGTGAAATCCATTCCGACGACGACGACGCCGACGATGGCTGCAAGCTCGTCGCGCAGCGGAGCAAAATGCGCGCTGTACCAGCGGCCCGCCCATTCGATCTCCAGTGCACCGGATTCTCCGGCCAAGGCTTCTTGCGCGCGCCGGAGAATCGGCTCGCCTTTCGGTCCGGCAAAGAGCGATTCGGCAGACGTCCCGATTAGGCGGGAAACCGCTTGTTCGTCTACTCCGATGCGCGCGAGTGACGAGCCGCGAATGAGCGTCAGGCGCAGATTCGCATCCGCTGCCACGACAAACGCCGGTAAGCATTTGAGAATGAGACTCAGAATCTCGGCGTTGCCTTCAGCGCCGTACAGTTGCGCCATCGCAGCCTCAGCTGATCAGGAGTTCCCGCTATCGCAAAGTATTCCGGGAAAGCGTGAATCTCCGCTGAGAACGTCTAGGTATTGTGCACTATTCGCCACTGCGCAGCGTTCCACGTCGGTAAGAACGCATTCGGCATGAAGCCGCGCAGCTGTTCGCGGTACGCGTAGATGTAGTCCGCATTGAACAGATACAGTATCGGCACGTCGTGGGCGACGATGCGCTGGATGCTCCCGTACAGCCGTTTGCGCTGCGCGATGGAGGCCGAGCGCAGCGCAGCCTTTTCGAGCGCATCGACTTGCGCGTTGCAGTAGCGCATGTAATTCGACGGTGCGTTGCAGGCCAGCACGGACGAATCGTCGGGATCGGAACCCATCGTGAACGGCACGTACGCCATGTCGAATGCTCCGCTCGCGAGCGTCCCGCCGCGCGCGGACGGCAAAAACAGTTGCGCGTTGCTCACCGATTTGACTTCAACGGCGATGCCGCGGCGGCGAAGCTGCGCCTGCACGACCGTAGCGACGCGCACACCGGTCATCGATTCGGGAAATTGCACGTACACGAGAAAGAGTGATTTGCCGTTCTTACGGCGCATGCCGTCGGATCCTCGGCGCCACCCTGCTGCATCGAGCAGCGCGTCGGAGGCAGCCGGATCGTATTCCGGTTGTTTGACCTTCGGATCGTACGCCCAGGAAAATTGGGGCTGCAGCTGATTCGTTACCGGATAGCGTCCGAGTGTGATTTTTCTGCTGATCCCGTCGCGATCGATTCCCATCGCGATTGCGCGCCGCACGCGCACGTCGTCGAGCGGCGAATGCGACAAATTGAAAATCAGCCCGGCAACGACGGCCGTCGGCACGTAGGCAAAGCGTATGTCGCGCGCGTTGCGCAGCGTAGCTTGCTGTACGGGCGCGATGAGGTTCCAATCCAAACCGCCCGAGCGCAGCAGCACCAGATTGGTTTGCGGATCGGGAATTACCCGAATATCCAAGCGCTGCACGCGCGGCTCGCCACGCCAGTAGCGCGGATTCGCCCGGTATTCCAGCGATTCGCCGCGCGTCCAAGAAACGAACGTGAACGGTCCGTCGCCGACGGTCGGTGCTGCGTTGAACGGCGCCTGCGCAAGCGGGAGTTCGTTGCGTAATACGTGCGCCGGCAACACGAACTGCGGGCGAAAGCCGTACGAGAAAAACGTCGTGGCGGCGGGTGCCCATGCGCGACGCAAATGAAAAACGACGGTGTGCGCATCCTTTGCGTACGCGCGGTCGATCAGATCGTACCCTTCTCGCGAAGGTACCGGCGTGTTGGGATCCATGATGGCGTGAAGCGTCCACAGCACGTCGCGAGCGGTAACCGGGACGCCGTCGCTCCAAACCACGTGAGGGCGCAGATGGTAGACGATGGTTCGGCCGTCCGGCGAGATGTCGCCGTTTTGCACCGTCGGCACGCGCGTGACGAGTTCCGGAACCAGGCGCCCTTTTGCGTCGAGATCGATGAACGGCAGAAATGCCAGGCGAGCGGCCTGCTGCTCCACCGACGCGGCGTCCTGGTGCAGGAAGAGCGGGTTCAGGTTGGACGGATCCGCCGCCAGGTCGAAGCGGACCGACCCTGCCTCTCGTGGGCCTGCAGCGTGCCCACCGGGAGCCGAACAAGCGGCAAGCGCTGCGATGAGGACCAGGGCGGGTGAAATTCGCCGCATCGACCGCAGGTTCGCCCGCACGCGGCCTCGCCCTTGGGCAGGGGGTATTGCCCGAATAAATCCCCGGTGCTATAGTCTGTAGGCCAAAGATTTTTCGGAGATATGGAAAAAAGAGCGAACATCGCCGTCGAAACGGGCGAACTGGACGAATTGGACCTGCGCTTGCTGGACGCGCTGCAGCGGAACGCGCGCTCCACCTTTGCCGAGCTGGGCGCGGTGGTCGGTCTCAAACCGCCCGCGGTCCACGACCGCGTCAAGCGTCTCGAGGCGCGCGGCTACGTGCGCGGCTACTCCGCACAGCTCGACAGCAAGCTGCTGGGCTTGGAACTTGTCGCGTTCGTGAGTTGCTACACGGCGCCGGATTGCGTCTATGACGAGTTCACGCAGACGCTTTCACAGATGCCCGAGATTCTCGAAGTGCATAGCGTCGCGGGCGAGGAGACGTTCGTGCTCAAAGTGATCGCGCGCTCGACCGGCCACCTCGACGAACTGCTCGCAAAGCTGAAGGCCGTCAAAGGAATGGCGCGCACGCGCACGACGATCGTGCTTTCGACGCCCTTCGAACGCGGAGGCATTTCGGTTCAATGAATACCCAAGGATACGCAGGGAGCCGCTAACGTTATGAATGGGATCGTTCACAAGAAGCCGCCGGTCAAAGCGGAGACGCTGGAATACAAGAACCTCAAGCAAGGTGAATTCTGGCGCCACGTGCCGGCCTACCGGGAGATCGACGAAGCGACGTTTCTCGATCACCTCTGGCAGCAGAAGCACGCCGTGAAAACAGCGGAAGAATTGCTGGAAACGATCAAGGACTTGGCTTCGCCCGCGTTCATCAAGGATGCGGAACGCGGTTTCCATCTTGCGCCCATGGCGGTTCGCGTCTCGCCGTATGCGATGTCGCTCATCGACTGGAACGATCCGTACAACGATCCGATTCGGCGTCAGTTCATTCCGGTGGCGAGCACGTTGCTGCCCGATCATCCGCGGCTGACGCTGGACTCGCTACACGAACAGGATGACGCACCCGTGCCGGGCCTCGTGCACCGCTACGTCGACAAGGCGCTCTTTCTGCCGCTCAATACGTGTCCGGTATATTGCCGCTTCTGCACGCGCAGCTACGCAATCGGTCCGGATACGGAGAGCGTCGATAAGGCGGCGCTCGCAAAAACGCCAAAGCAGTGGGAAGACGCGTTCAAGTACATCGCGGAGCGCCCCGAACTCGAAGACATCGTCATCTCCGGCGGCGACACGTATCAGCTTCCGCCGAAAAGTATCGAACTGATCGGCAACGCGCTGCTCGACATTCCGCACGTGCGCCGCATGCGTTTTGCCACCAAAGGCCCGGCGATCATGCCGATGAAGATCATCACGCACAAAGAGTGGCTTGACGCGATCACCGCAATCGTCGACCGCGGCCGCAAGCTCGGCAAGGACGTCGTGCTCCACACGCACTTCAACACGGCGAACGAGATTACGTGGATCACGGAAAAAGCCATGGCCATGCTCTTCGAACGCGGCATCTTCACGCGTAACCAATCGGTGCTCATTCGCGGGGTCAACGACACGCCGGAAGGCATGCAGCTGCTGGTCAAGCGCCTCGGTCACGTCAACGTCCATCCCTACTACGTCTACATGCACGACATGGTCAAGGGCGTCGAGGAACTGCGCACGACGATTCAAACGGCAACCGACATCGAGAAGTTCGTGCGCGGCAGCACCGCGGGCTTCAATTCGCCGACGTTCGTCTGCGACGCGCCGGGCGGCGGCGGCAAACGCGACGTGCACAGCTACGAGTATTACGATCGCGAGAACGGCATTGCGGTGTACGCGGCGCCGAGCGTCAAGCCCGGCAAGGCATTCCTGTACTTCGATCCGATCGACAAGCTCTCAGCAGATGCGCAGGCACGCTGGGCCGTGCGCGAGATTCAAGATCAGATGATTCACGAGGCGCTGCGCAAAGCGGGCGCGGGCGACGAGCAACTGGTGATCGCTTGATTTCCGTATCATGGGAGCGCGCGCATTAGCACCGGACCGCGAGGACGCAGCGTAATGAACGGATCCGGTTCGACCGCGAACTGCGGTTCTTCCAGCTCGAATCGCCAATGCTGCGCGAGGTGCGCGAGTTCTATGCGCGCCTCCGTCCACGCGAACTGATCGCCCAAACATTTGCGCGCACCGCCGCCGAACGGAAAATACGCGAACTGCGGCAATTCCGGCGCAGGCAGCCAGCGCTCGGGATGAAATGCATCGGGTTGCTCGAAATAGCGCGGCGAGCGATGCATCACGAGCTGGCTTACGAATACAGCCGCGCCTTTGCGGATCCGCCAGCCTTCGATTTCCACGTCGCGCTGCGCATCGCGTCCTAAAATCCAGGCCGGCGGATACAGGCGCAGCACTTCATTGAGCACTGCGTCGAGGTACGGCGTTTGCGGATCGGCTCGCAGCTCTTCGCACAGACGCTCACGCGCTGCCGGATGTTTCGCCAAGAGATACCACGTCCACGTGAGCGCGTTGGCCGTCGTTTCGTGGCCGGCGACGAACAGCGTCATCACCTCGTCGCGCACCTGCGCGTCACTCAACCCTTCATCGTTTTCTTCGTCGCGCATGCCAAGCAGCATCGAAAGCGCCGACTTGTCATCCTGAGCCGCCTGCCTGTCATCCTGAGCCGTGTCGAAGGACGAACGGCGTCGAGCGATGAGATCGAGCACAATTTCATCCAACTGACGCCGTGCTTTGCGAAAGCGCAGTGTCGCCGGAAACGGCAACCGCCGTTTGATCGCACCGAACGGTCCGAGCACGTCGGGGAAGATCGTCACGACTTCGTGCAGCGCGGCGCCGACGCGGCCGGCGTGCGAACCGGCGTCGACCCCGAATAATGTTTTGGACGCAATACGCAGCGTGAGCTCCATCATTTGCGCATGCATGTCGAAGACGCCCTGCGGCGGCTGCCATGCCTGCGCGTAATCGCGCATCGTTTGCGCGTAGCCGGCGATGCGCTCGCGATGAAACGCCGGCTGCACGACGCGCCGCATGCGGCGGTGCAGCGGTTCTTCGCTGGTTACGAGTCCGTCGCCGAGCAATTCGCGCATCGCACGCGTGCCTTCGGATTTGACGAACGCGTGCTGCTGCGTGACCAGAAGCGCCTTTATCGCGGCGGGATCGTTCAGAAAGTAAAAACGCCGCCAAGGAACGCGGAATGTCACCACGCTGCCGTACTCGCGTTCGAGCTCCCTCAAGAATACTGGAAACGCGGAGAGCGGCGTCGCACGCAGGCGGCGATACGTGGCCCACATTCCGGGGCCGGGCGGTTCACGCATTCGCGATCACAAATCGATGAGCGGTATGCCGATTTCGGGGCGGTCCGTGCGGCGCAGCGGCGTGGGAATTTCGTCGATGAAGAGCTCGAGCGTCGGACGCACGGCCGCGTGAAGCAAATGCCCGCCGGTGGCGTGCCCGTCGCGATGTCCAACGATGCAGTGCACGTGAAGCCTGGGCGTTCCGTTGTAGTTCGTCACGTTACCGAGAAATGAAAGAACCTCGACCTGCTCGTTTACTTCAATCGGCTCGTAGCGTTTGGTTTCCATGTCGTAATAGCCAACTGTCGCGCTTCGAAAGCCGCCGATGCCGCAAATCGTTGCGCTGATGACGCGCTCCTGTTCGCAGAACTGCTGCAGCTGCGCGAGCACGTCGTCGCCCAGCTCAAACACTGCAGCGAAGCGACGCGCACGTTCTTCTCCGTGTAGCAGCTTGTGCTTCACGTCTTAGCCTCCCGCTTTCTTTACGGTTTTTCCCTGCGCTTGCAAGTGCGCGACAATCTTGTCGCGATGATCGCCCTGAATCTCGACGACGCCGT
>DATGJX010000251.1:0-7876 GCA_035294905.1 Vulcanimicrobiaceae bacterium
GTCGGGAAGAACTTCCGCTTCGGCAACAAACGTGCAGGCGACACCACGCTCATGCGTGCCGTGCTCTCGCAGCGCGGCGTGGAATGCGTCCTCGTGGAGAACACCGCGGATGACCGCGGCGAGCGCATTTCGAGCACGCGGATTCGCGAATACGTCGCGCAGGGTGATCTGGAAACCGCGGATAGGCTGCTAGGGCACAGTTATGAGTTGCGCGGGCCTGTGGTCCTCGGTGCCGGGCGCGGTCACGACCTGCGCTTTCCGACCGCTAACGTCGAGATGCCGCACAAACTGCTGCCCAAGGACGGCGTGTACGCCGCCGTCGCGCGCGTGGACGGCCGCGACTACGCGGCTCTTGTTTCAATCGGGACGAATCCCACCTTCGATGGGACCAAGCGCACCGTTGAGGCGTGGCTGCGCGACTTTCACGAAACGATCTACGGTCACCAGCTCTCGCTGAGGGATTTACGGTTCGTCCGCGAGCAGCAACGCTTTGAGAGTAAGGAGGCGTTACAAGCACAAATGGATCACGATCTCCTGGCTGTGGCCTACCCGTCGTTCGGATGATCATGTTCGCAAAACGCATCGCGCCGCTGGTTGCCGCGGCCCTGCTCTCCGCCTGCTCTTCGGGCTCGCACGCCAACGCAGTCGGGCGCGTCGGCTCACCGGCTCCGCAGTGGTCCGAGCCTACGAGCAGCGGATCGACCTTGTCCCTGGCATCACTGCGCGGAAAAGCCGTGTATTTGAATTTTTTCGCCACCTGGTGTCCGCCGTGCAACGAAGAGGCCCCCGAGATCAATGCACTGCAGAGACAGTACGCCGGACGCGGGCTGCAAATCGTCGGTGTCGACGAGCTTGAAAATGCCGCGAAAGCGGGGCAGTTCGTGCGCAAGTACGGGCTCGTCTATCCGGCAGTCGTCGACAACGGCACGCTGCAATCGCAATACAACGTGAACGGATTGCCCGTGCACGTCTTTATCGATCGCGGCGGCGTTATTCGCAAGATCGTGATCGGCGAGATGAGTAAAGCGCAGATCGCGTCCGCCATTCAAGCGATCATCTAGTTTCCCGGAAGGGCGACCCTCCAGTTTATTGGCCCATTCGCTGGGTAAAGGGGCACGGCGAGGGAGCTTTCGGGGAATTGAGAGACCAGCCTACTGCACACGTTGCGTTCGCCGGCGATCTCGACGTGTACCGCCGCGACGAGGTCGCTTCAGCGTTGCCGCCGCCGGAAACTGCCGAGCGGATCGTCATCGACATGCGCGACGTGACGACCGTCGACTCATCGATCGTCGCGGTCCTTATGCGCTACCGGCGATCGTTCACGGACGCCGGCGGCGACGCGCACGAAGTCGTGCTCATCGTGTCGCCGCAGCTGCGCCGCATCTTCGAGATCACGGGGCTCACGCGCAGCATGACGGTCGTTACCGCCGGGCCGCTGACCGAAGCCTGAAACCGCTTAACCAGCAGTATCGGCAAGCAGGCATTCCGATTTCAGCACCGTTCCGATGGCTTATGGCACGGGGCTGCCTAAGTCCCGCATTCCCATCGCACAGCGGGCGCACCAAGCCGGCGTCACGAGAATACGATTCACCTCTGGAAGAAAAAGTACGGGCAGCTCTGACGTGTAGGCAGTCGCTGTTAGCGCCGGAGTAAAATTGACCCACCCCGCCGGTTGAAAATTGCCC
This sequence comes from Vulcanimicrobiaceae bacterium, assembly GCA_035294905.1. Lineage (GTDB taxonomy): Bacteria > Vulcanimicrobiota > Vulcanimicrobiia > Vulcanimicrobiales > Vulcanimicrobiaceae > DATGJX01. The sequence continues at coordinate 1,686 of DATGJX010000251.1, forward strand.
CACCTGACTCTGCGCGAACACTCGTTCGCGATGTTGAACAAGGAGCTTCAGGTGGAAATACAGGTCCTGCATCGCCAGGGAAAAGGCATCCGGGAGATCGCCCGGGAGATGGGAATCGCCCGCAACACCGTCCGCGCCATTTTGCGCGGCGAACGCCAAGACCGGTACGGCCCGCGCGAACCGCGGTTGACCAAACTAGATCCGTACAAGTCGCACCTGCACGAACGGCTTGAACAAGCCGGCGACATTGAACTTCACGCGACCGTACTGCTGCGCGAGATTCAGGCGCGCGGCTACGACGGCGGCATCACGCAGTTGAAAGAATATCTACGTTTGATTCGGCCGACAGTCGAGCCGGTGCCGGTAGTTCGCTTCGAGACCGCGCCCCGAAAGCAGCTGCAGATCGATTTCGTCGTATTTCGGCGCGGCGCGATGCCGCCGCGCGCGTTTACTGCCGAACTTGGATATTCGCGCTATACCTGCGTCGAATTCACGGACAACGAGCGGACCGAAACGCTGCCAGCCTGCCTAGAACATGCGTTGGCGTTCTTCGGCGGTGTGCCCGAGCAAGTGCTGTGCGACAATCCCAAAACCGTTGTGATCGAGCGAAACGCCTACGGCGACGGCAAGCATCGCTATAGTCCATATTTGCTTGAAGTCGCAAAGCACTACGGCGTCGCGCTGCGGCTCTGCGCGCCGTATCGAGCGCAGACCAAGGGCAAAATCGAACGTTTTCATCGCTATATGCGCGGCTCGTTTTTCAACCCGCTGCAGGCCGGGCAGGCCGAGCCGGCCGATGTCGTACAGGCAAATCATGAGGTGCGGCCCTGGCTGGACGAGGTCGCGAACGTGCGCATTCACGCGACGCTCAAAGAGCGGCCCATTGACCGCTTTTTTCGCGAGCGCAGTGCGTTACGAGCGCTGCCGCTGCCGTTCGGCGGTCAGCGCACCGACGTACGTACGCAGCATGGCCTTATCGTTCCAACGCCGATCGAGTCGCTGCAACATCCGCTCGCAGCGTACGATGCATTGGCAGCGGAGGTGGCTCATGCTTGACCTCGAGCGCATTGAGGACCTCTGCCAACGCCTTGCGCTCGGAACGATGGCCGCGCAATTACCGCATGTGGCGGAGGAGGCGGCGCGCAAAAACGTCAGTTTCCAGGAATTCTTTGAACAACTGCTTCTTGCCGAGCACCGCGAACGGCAGGAGCGCAGCCGCTCGCTGCTCACGCGAACGGCCGGCTTTCCGAGCATCAAGACCCTCGAACAGTACGATTTCGCGTTCGCCACAGGCGCACCGAAAGCGCTGCTCACCGAACTCTCGACGCTCGCGTTCGTCGAGCGCGCGGAAAACGTTGTACTGCTTGGACCGTCGGGCGTTGGCAAGACGCACTTGGCGGTTGCCCTTGGATATAAGGCAACGCAATCGAATATCAAGACGCGGTTCGTGTCGGCGGCTGACCTGATGCTGCAACTGACGAAAGCGCATCGGCAAGGCCGGCTCAAAGAATATTTGCGGCGCGGCGTACAATCGCCGCGCTTGCTCATCATCGATGAAGTTGGGGTACTTGCCGTTCTCGCGCGACGAGGCCAGTCATTTCTTTCAAGCGATCGCACAGCGCTACGAGCACGGCTCGGTCGTCATCACGAGCAACTTGCCGTTCGCGTGGGATACGACCTTCGCCTTACTGCATCACGCGCACGTCGCAATGATCAGCGGCGAGAGCTACCGGCTGCGCGAGCGGCGCAAGGCGGGTATCAGCCTGCCTGCGTCCAAATCCAAGGCCAAGGTGGGTCAAAATTAAACCGGCGATTCGCTAGAAAAGTGGGTCAATTTTCGCCCGGCGTTAACAGAGGTGGGCATTCAGACCGCTCAGGCTTTGGAATCGGAGGGTCGGCTCTTGGGCATGGTGCCGCTGCTGCGGCAGACCGACGGCGTATATGAACGAGTCAGGAGTCACCTTCGCCTGTATCTAGAACGTTCGCTAAGATAGGCAGCGCAAACATCGAAATAGCCGGCGGACTAGTTCATGCTTTCTCACGGAGCAGGCTTAGTTGTGATTTTAAGGCGGGTCCCAATGAATTTTGTGCGGCGTTTCTTGTCGCTCTCGCTGGCCGCATTGTGCCTGGTGGCGGCGAATCCACAACCGGTGACATTGATCTTCTACGTTGGAGGTCAAGGCGACACGGCTACGGTGGCTCGTTTATCAGCGGTTATGAAGGCGCGTTTACGCGCAGCGGGTGTTTCGGCTGCCGTTGCATTGTTGCCAAAGAATCGGGTGCAAGTGTCATTACAACGCGGCGATCCGCAGGTGGCGGCACTTCTCGAAGCACCCGGGCGTATCGCGTTTCGAATTGAGCCGCGTGGCCCGGTGTATGGAGGCAATACAACGATCAAGGCCGCGAAGGCGGGTCAGTATATGGGGTTGTCCGCGCTCTACATTACGCTCGCCGACGGTGCTGCCCTACAGAGGTTTACGAGTGCGCACCTAAACCAAGACATGGGCATCTATGTTGATGGCAAACTGCTATATTCGCCCCAAATCGATTCACCGATCGCGAACAAAATCATCATTGTGGGTACGAACCTTTCCGCACAAAAGGCTCGCTGGATCGCGGGCGTTCTCGCTGGCGGCCCATTGCCGGCACCGGTTCGATTGGTTCGGGAGTACCGGGCGTCCTCAACACAGTCGGGTCGATCGTGAGGCGCGCTATGGAGAATCGCTGCAGTGGCCCGTTACGAACGCGGCGTGTGGTTTTCATTTGCCGAGGCGGACACCCTTGCATCATGATCGGACTGGTCCTTGCGTCACAAGCCGTAAGGCGGCTTCCAATCCGATTCAAACGTGGCCCTTATTAAATCATCGAGTTAATGAGAAAAAAGCAACGTCTGCAATAGACTGCTTGTCGGATAGTCCGATGACGGCGCCGAGCGATGATGACGTTCCTTAAAATGCTGTAAAAAGCACGGTGGCGAGGAGCCACCGTTTCGGTTCGGAAGATTCATTTTGCTGAAACTTCTCAACCGAAAGGACGAAACGGTGGCCGAATACGATGTTACCCTATCCGAGTCCATGATGCCAGAGCTGCTCGAGCGCCCGAATGCCTTGGCACAGCTGGTCGAAAACGTGATTCAACAGGTTCTGGAAGCGCAGGTTGGCGAGCATCTAGGCGCCGATCGCTACGAGCGCACCGATGAGCGCAACGGCTATCGCGAGCGACAGATCTACACGCGAGTGGGGCCGATTACGCTGCGCGTTCCGCAAACGCGCGACGGCAGCTTTTCCAGTGACGTTTTTTCGCGATATCGCCGCAGCGAACAGGCTTTCGTGCTGGGCCTGATGGAGATGGTCGTCAACGGCGTTTCAACCCGCAAAGTGAACGAAATTACCGAGAGCCTGTGTGGCACGTCGTTTTCGAAGTCGACTGTGAGCCGCCTGGCGATGAATCTGGATGTGCGTGTAAACACATTTCTCTCGCGCCGGATCGACGATACGTACCCGTTCCTCGTCGTCGATGCGCTCTTTACGAAGTCGCGCTGCGATGACCGCGTTTTGAGCAAGGCGCTGCTCATCGTTGGGGGCATCAAAAGCGACGGCTACCGCGACATTTTAGGCGTTTCAATCGGCGACACTGAAAGCGCGGCAACCTGGAACGAGCTGTTCGCCGCACTGAAGCGCCGCGGCCTACGCGGCGTCGACTTCGCCATTTCCGACGACCACGCCGGTCTGGTCGAGGCGATCGGCAAGCAGTTCACCGGCGCGACGTGGCAGCGCTGCCAGGTGCATCTGATGCGCAACATGCTCGGCCACTGTCCAAGCCGCCATCGCTCGGCACTGGCTGCAGCCGCAAAACTGATTTTTGCTTCGACCGATGTTCAGGAAGCTCGCCGGCATCGCGACGATCTCGTCAAGCAATTCTCAAAGGTTGCGCCCAAAGCGGTTGCATGCCTCGAAGACGGCTTTTGAAGATGCCATGGCGGTAATGGCGTTGCCCGAGAAATATCGCCGACGCTTGCGCACGACCAACATGATGGAGCGATTGAACGAAGAGATCCGTCGCCGTGAACGGGTTATTCGTGTGTTTCCGAACGATGCCTCAGCGCTTCGCATGGTCGGCGCGCTGCTGGCCGAAATCAGCGAGGCTTGGCAAGAGAAACTTTACTTCGACATGACCGAATATCACGAATGGGTTGCCGAGCTGAAATCGGCGAAGGAACGGACGAAGGTGGCGTAACTGCCAACCTTAGACCGGATCGAATTTACAGCAAATTTGGGACTTGACTTCATCGATGTTTTATGACTCGAACAGCATGCGGCCTCTGTAACCACATCGGCAGGCGCCATAGCGAGGGTATGATGATAAACTTGATCCGACCAGTTTGCGCTACGATTCGAATTAATGTGCGCGCTTAACCAGGAGCAGCAAATGGCTGCGGCATGTTTGGTGCACCCTTATGAGTCTTCACGCGCCCTCGGAATTCACGATGAAGACAGTGCAGACGGTACACCATCGCGCGAGGCGCTCGGTGAGCAGTTTACATTCTCAGCGGAGGAATTGCGCGAGTATATTATTGATAATCCGATGCGAGCGGGGGAGATACGTGATCGAGCACTCGATAATCGAGGCATTCCAGCCCCTTATATTTTACCCGTAGAAGGAGGGTTCCAGGTGGGGTGGTACGATGGCCCACCGAAAGGCAATAAGGAGGTCTTTTTTCACCGGAACGCTGAAGACGCCGCTACAGATTACGTCTTAACTTACTGGGGCTTGCGGCGTTTGAATGGTGTCCCCGTATCACATCGTGCCTCTGAACTATCGTTTGACAAATGTCTTCGTCATCGAGATGCGTCCGTTGGCGCCCGGTTAGTTCACGCCGTCCGAGCGCTGTTCGAGAAGTGGCTTCGGTGAACGGGACGCGCCTTAAGAAATCGGCGGCCGACCCGGCGACGCCGATACAGAACAAATGTGATTTGCGATGTGAAGAATGACTTGGTCTTGACCAGCGTCGAGCCGTGGAGCCGCCGAGCTTCGTGTGATGGGGTGGTCCAGGTTTTGTGGACACGCGGTTTACGCAGCCTGAAGTAATTCGAACTGCTCGGGGCTGACATATCCGAGCGTAGAGTGGCGACGTCGCCGATTGTACCAGGTTTCAATCCACCAGAAAATCTCTTCGCGCGCTTGCTCGCGCGTTTCGAACGCCCGTTCCTCGACGAGCTCGAACTTTAATGTGCTGAAGTTAGCAGCGCGAATCCTTCCCATAGGGTCGTTGCCTCCGACGGAGATGAGTGAGATACACGTCCGTTCGCTATGGGGGCAGCGCCCCGTTTTGTATGTACCACGGCCCAGAAATGATCGCCGGCAAGCTCGACGACTGGTCGGTCGAACTCGGCGTCAAGTTGCTCTTTATTCAGCCTGGTAAACCAACGCAAAATGCATTCATCGAATCGTTCAACTCGCGCGTTCGCGACGAGCTGCTCAACGCCAATCGTTTTCGAACGATCTTTGGCGTACAAGGCGCGGCAGAAGCATGGCGATTAGATTACAACGCGCAACACCCGCGTAGCAGTCTGGGCGGAAGAACGCCCGAGGAGTTCCTCAGCCTCTACGAAAACAGCAACCCACCGCAGAAATCACTGGTCGCATGACGGGACCTATCCCACTGAGCAGCGCCATTGATTGCAAAGCTATGTACTTAGCGGTCGCGGCGTCCAGCGGTGTCATTGCAATTGCGCTTTGACTTCCAGCGATTCGCTGCATTACTCCGATAAAGGTTTTATTATTTACGTGGCTAGCAACGCTCGCTGACCAAAGAGCGGCTTAAGCCTTTGCATATCCGCGTTTGTCTTCTCCTAACTTTGATGGTACTGTTGCAAGAGGTCTAGCCAGCCGGACTTGGATGAAAAGTCGAGCTTTTTATAAACGTCTATGGTGATGCGACCCAAAACTGGTACAGAAAGTTAAGCTGGGAAGCTCTCGAAAGGAGCCCCCATGCCTACTTCCAAGCCGCGTCGCCGGACGCGCCGCACGTTTACCAAAGAGTTTAAGCTCCAGGTTCTTCGCGAGCTCGATGCGGGCTCGACGATCGCGGAACTCGCCCGCATTCATGATGTCCATCCTGAAACGATACGGGTTTGGAGCAAGATGGAGCGCAAGTACGGTGCCAAGTCGTTTGCCGGTCGGGGCCGTGC
>DATGJX010000252.1:0-7390 GCA_035294905.1 Vulcanimicrobiaceae bacterium
GCCTTGTCTTCGAGCAATGCGAGGCCTGCATCGGTGGTGCCGATGTAGTCCGCGAGCGTCTGCGCTTTCTTGTCTCCTTCGCCCGATAATTCCGTATCGAGCGAAAGCAAGTTGTACGCTTGACCGAGCTCCTGCGCTTCCAAAATATCTTCTTCACTCGCGTTCAAGTGTTCGGCCAGCTCGGCGACCGTGGGGCTTCTCCCCATTTTTACCGACAGCTTTTCGATCGCGCGGTTTACGGCGAGATTTAACTCTTGCAGTCGCCGCGGAACTTTGACGGCCCATCCCTTGTCGCGAAAGTAGCGCTTGATTTCGCCGACAATCGTGGGCGTTGCGTACGTCGTGAACTCGACGCCGCGCTCCAAATCGAAGCGATCGATTGCCTTGAGCAAGCCAACCGTTCCAACTTGAATCAAATCGTCCAGCGACTCACCGCGATTTGCGAATTTGACCGCGAGATAGCGTACCAAATTCAAGTGCGCAACGACCAGCTCGCTGCGCAGTTGCTCGTAGTCCGGGTCATTCGGGCCCCGCTTTTTGACTTCTGCAAAGCGTGCAAACGCTTCGCGGGTCTTGTGGCGGTCCCAGCGTTCTTCGTCCGTATGCGGTTGGTGCACTTAGTTTGTTACTTTTTTGATCATCACCAGATTCGTGCCGCGTTCCGGATGCACGTCGTATTCGACGGAGTCCATCAGCGAACGAATGAGAAACACTCCGAGACCGCCCACTCGGGGCTCGTCGACGCGGCGTGAAGAAATTGCTTCGGGCCGCGTTCCGCGCCCGTAATCACGAACGCGAACCGTCAAGCCTTCCGGCTCGGTTTCGCACGTGATTTCGATCTGGTCGCTGCCGTGCGCGTGTTGAATGCAGTTGGTGCACGCTTCGGCGACCGCGAGTTTGACGTCTTCAATATCCTCTATCGAAAAGTTCAGGCGATTGGCGACGGCTGCGACCGCCAGCCGTGCAACCGCCACCCATTCGGCCTTACTGGGAATGCGCAGTTCGACCACATCGAGGACTCCGTGCGGACGAGTCACCGGCTGATTCACACGAGCGCCTTCATGGCGGCATCTTCGTCGTCGTAGATGCCGAAAATCTTCACTAATCCCGTGATGTCGAAGATTTTCTTGATCTGCGGATTGGTGCAGACCAAGTTCACCGTGCCGCCGTGCTCGCGCACGCGCTTGAGGCCGCCGATGAGCACGCCGAGGCCGGTCGAATCGATGTAGCGCACCTTTTCGAGATTGATGACCAAATTGTAGTGGCCCTTGTCGATGAGGTCGCCGATTGCATCTTTGACCTTCGGCGACGTGTAGACGTCGATTTCACCGTTGAGATCGACGACGTACGTATCGCCTTGCGCCTCACGAACGTTCACTTTGATATCCACGCTGTCTCCTACGAGTCCGAAGATTGGCGCGACAAATCGTCGCGAATGGATTCCGCGCTCGTCTGACCCTCGTCGACCGCGGCATTGATGTTTGAGCGGGCATTCTCTACGACGTTTTTCCCACGTTCGTACAAGTCCGCCGCCTTGCTGCGCAAGTCCCCGGTTGCATCCATGGCGTAGTTGCTCGCTTCCCGAGCCTTGCCCATGAGAAGATCGCGCGCTTCCTCTTGCGTAATCAAATATGCAATCACGCCGCCGGCGATTGCCCCAATCATGAAGCCGGCGAAGAACCCGCCGCCGCCTTTTTCACTTCCACCGGATGCGTCTTGGCCTTGGTTCATGCGTTCTCTCCTGTGTGTTTGCCGTTACCGCGCACGAGGCGCCGTAAACCAGCACTGATTCCTCCCAGCGTCGCGCCGACGTTCACGATGGCGGGGCTGAGCGCTTCCTGCGTCAACCTCGCGCTATTCGCGACCGAACCGGCGACTTGTTCGAGCGACCCGACGACGCCGGAAAGGCGGGCGATCGTTTGATCGGCCGTATCCGCAATACCGCCGACGTGCGCGAGCGTTTCGCTCACGGGTTTGCCGAGCGCCGCGACCTGCTCGTCGACTCCGTCCAAGGTCTTGTCCATGCGCCTGAGCGTGCGTGCGAGCGCCAGCATAGCGATAAATACGCCAACCCCGGCGACAAACACCCCGACGCCGACGCCGACGTCTAGCACGATAGACCAGTCAAACAAGCCCCGAACCTCCGTCTGGATGTACCCGGACGTGAACCAACTATTCCCCTTTTTCCTAGAAGAATGCACACTTCGCTACGCCGGGGCACGTGATACTAATCGCAAATCCGCGACGGCAAGCTCGAGTACCTCCGCCGCTCGATCGACCTGGGCCTGCGTGGTGACGCGTCCGAGTGAGAAGCGAATCACCCCGAGCATCCAGGGCTCGGGCAGCCCGAGTGCCGCAATGACGTGGCTGGGCTCGATGGCGCCCGAGGCGCACGCGCTGCCCGCAGATACGGCGATGCCCTCCAGATCCAGGCGCATGAGCAGTTGCTCCGAGCCCACGCCGAGGAAACTCATGTTGGAGATGTGCGGCGCGCGGAGCGCACCGCCGTTCACGCGCACGTCCGGAACGTTCTGCAGTATCCGGTGCTCGAAGCGGCTGCGCAGCGTGGCGATGCGCGCGGCGGTATCGGTGCGTTCGCTCGACGCCAGGTCCAGGGCCGTCGCGAAGCCGACGATGCCGGCGACGTTTTCCGTGCCCGCGCGTTTGGCAAACTCCTGGCTGCCGCCGTGGATGATCGGAACGATCGGTGTGCCGTCGCGCACGTACAGCACGCCCGTACCCTTTGGACCGTAAAACTTGTGCGCCGCAAGCGAAATCATGTCGACGCCCAGCGCCTCGGCGTCAATCGGAAGATACGCCGCCGCCTGCACCGCATCGGTGTGAAAGAGTGCCCCGCGGGCATGCGCCAATTGCGCAAGTTTAGCGATTGACTGCACGGTCCCAAGTTCGTTGTTCACATACATCACGGAAGCGAGCACCGTGTCGTCCCGAAGCGCCGCGGCGAATGCTTCCGTCGAAACGGCGCCGTCCGAATCGACCGCGAGGAGCGTGACTTCCCAGCCTTCATCGCGCAGCGCTTCGAGACTGTGCAGCACCGCGTGGTGCTCGGTCGCGACTGAGACGACATGGCGCCCTTTTTCGCGGAGCGCACGGGCGGCGCCGATGATTGCCAGGTTGTCGGCCTCGGAGCCTCCGCCGGTGAAGACGATCTCCTTGCTTTTTGCGTGCAAGCAGGCTGCGACGCGTTCCCGCGCCTGGTCAAGTGCCGCGCGTGCGGCACGCCCTTCGGCGTGAATCGAACTCGCGTTGTAACCGTTCTGCCCGAAGAACGGCAGCATGGCCTCAATCACCTCGGCGCGGACCGGGGTGGTGGCGGCGTAGTCCAGATAAATGCGTTCTGCAGCTGTCACAGCGTACTCTCAGAGACCATTTCTATACTGGGCTTGTGCGAAGCTCCATTGCACACTCCGAGAAGTAGCAACGGGAAAAGGCGGTCCGGGACAACCGGACCGCCAATTTTTTTTGCTGCGTTCCGTTTCTTATTCCTTTTCGTCGCCGCGGTTGCCCGGTTTATAGTAGGTTCGATCTTTCAAGTTGTCCGGTAGGTTTTGTTGTTTGATCGAATAGTCGTCGTGCGCGTAGTGGTAATCTTTGCCGTAGCCCAATTGTTTCATTAAACCCGTCGGAGCGTTACGCAGATGCAGCGGCACCGGGTCGTTGCGCGTGCCTTCCACGTCGGCCATCGCGGCGGAGTATGCGCGGCCGACGCTGTTGCTCTTCGGCGCGCGCGCAAGGTATAACGTAGCGTGCGCCAGCGGGAAAAACCCCTCGGGCATGCCGACGAAATGCACTGCCTGCTGGGCTGCAATCGCGACGGAAATGCCGCGTGAATCGGCAAGTCCCACGTCTTCGGATGCGAGAATGACCAAGCGGCGCGCGATGAAGAGCGGATCTTCACCGGCGTCTATCATGCGCGCGAGCCAGTATACGGCGGCGTCCGGATCGCTTGCGCGAATGCTTTTGATGAATGCGCTGATGACGTCGTAGTGCTGATCCCCGCCCTTGTCGTACGAGACTGCGCGGCGTTGCATCGCATCTGCTACAACGGCCGGCGTGATGACGCTCGTGCCGTCCGGATCGCGCGGCGCGGCAGCGGCGGCAAATTCCAGCGTGTTCAGCGCGCTGCGGGCATCACCGTTTGAAAGCGTGACGAGGGCTGCCCGCGCTTCCGGTTCGAGGCGAATGGGCAACTTGCCCAATCCGCGGTCGCTGTCCGCGAGCGCGCGGTCGATGAGCACGCCGACGTCGTCGTCGCTGAGCGCTTTGAGCACGAAAACGCGCGAGCGCGAGAGCAGTGCGGAGTTCACTTCGAACGACGGGTTTTCGGTCGTAGCGCCGATGAGCGTTACGACGCCGCTCTCGACGTACGGCAGCACGGCGTCCTGCTGCGCTTTGTTGAAGCGATGAATTTCGTCGATGAAAAGCACTGTGCGCTTGCCGAGGGCGCGGCGATGCTGCGCTTCCGCCACCACTTTGCGCAAGTCCGCGACGCCCGCGCTTACCGCGGAAATGGACGAGAAGTGGGCACCCGTCATGCGCGCGATGATCTCGGCCAGCGTCGTCTTGCCGGTGCCCGGCGGTCCCCAAAAAATGAGCGAAGGAACCGTGTCGGTTTCGATTGCGCGGCGCAATGCGTGACCCTGACCGACGATGTGCTCTTGACCTACGAACTCGTCGAGCGAGCGCGGCCGCATGCGAGCCGCAAGCGGCTCGGACGCGGAGGCAGTCGACGAGAACAGCGAGGGTTCCATGGCTGTTAGGGAATCTTGGGTGCTTTTATATTGATAGGTTTCGGCGTGGCGATTGACGGCGTGATGCCTTTGAACATGATCGTCACGTTATTGTCGGCTTCTCCTGAACCGCTTTGCGTGTTGTAGGTTGCGCTGTCCGAGTCCAGCGTGCGGTCGCCGGTTACGATGTGCACCTTGCCCGTGAGCGTGAGCACGTGCGTTGCATCATTGAGGTGCGCCGTCTGTGAATCGACGGTCGTATCGCCTTGCTCGAAATGCACGCTGCCGCTCGCATCGTACAGGTGGGTTTGATCGTCGACATGCAGCTCGTCGGCAGTAAGCGTTGCGGGACCGCGCGACTGCGCCTGCGTGCCTTGCGCGCTCTTCAATCCGAACGTGCCGCTCGCATCGTGCACAATCACGTGCCCGAAGAGGGACGCCTGATGCTGCTTGAAATTCCCGTTCGCGCGATCCGCTTCGATGTTGGAACCATCGGTTCGCGTCATCTTCACGTGATCGGGCGCGGAGAACGCACCCGACGCCATGTTCGTATTCATCTGATCGGTGAGAAGCGTCCACGGCTGGGGCGATCCCGAAGCGACAGGCGAAGGTGCCGGTGCGGCGGTTTTCGCCGGCGCGTGCTTCGGCGGCGCGGCGGCAACCAGCGCGACGATGAGCGCAAGCGCGGCGAGCGGCTTCTTCATTGCTGCAACTGAACGTGGCCGTACAGGTGAAGATCGTGGGTCAGGCCGTTCATGACCGCGCGATCCGCGCGCACGTCGTTCGCACCCTGAATGAAATGCACGCTCCCGGTTGCAACGTAGGATTTCGTCACGCCGTCAATCATGAGATTGTCGCAAGTCAGCGTCGAGGGTTGATGCGATCCCGTCTGACCGCTGAAATTGCTGAGCGCGCCGCTCCTGTCGTGTAGTACGACGTGCCCGGTAAGCGTTGCTTGTTTCGACTTTTGATTTCCGAACGCGCGATCGGCTTGGATAGTGCTCCCCGGTCGCGTGAGCGTGACCGGATTGGGCGCGTTGAACTGGCCGCTCTGCCAATTGAAGTCGAATTGGTCGGTCTTCACGTTCCAATCGGAAAACGTAAATCCGGCCGCCGGCACATTTCGCGCGTTAGGCGCGTTGGACGGGCGCGGTTTCGGAGCCGCGGCGATCATTGCGACGGCGAGCAGAATGACGAGCAGGCGCGTTCTCATGAAGGTGTCTTTCGAATCACGGCGTGACGGATAACCGGGCTCAGCAGCTCGGTTAGGCGTTCAAGCGACACAACCCCCTCGCGCAGCATGAGCGGGTGTGGACCCGACATGTCGAGGATCGTCGACTCGCGTCGGTATCGCGTCGGCCCGTTCTCCACGTGCAGGTCGGCCGGAGGCAGCGCCTCCCAGTCGCCCGCGCCGTAGTACGCCTGCGCGCCGCTCACGTTCGCGCTCGTAGCGGCGAGCGGTCCGCAACGCTCGAGAATGGCGCTGCAGAGCGGATCGTCCGGCACGCGAAAGCCGAGCGTCGGGAGCCCCGCTGTAACGTCATGTTCGATAAACGCGGGTTTCGGGAGAATTATCGTCACGGGCCCCGGCAAAAGCCTTCGGCCTGCGGCGAGCGCATCGTGGTGGTCGCGTGCATATTCGACGAACTCGGAAACGCTGGCCAAATGCAGCGTCAGCGGTTTGTTTGCCGGGCGTTCCTTCGCCCCGTAGACACGCGCAATCGCAACGACGTCGTACGGATCGCAGCCGATCCCGTACACCGTGTCCGTCGGAAAAATAACGGTGCCGCCGTGCAAGACGACCTCCGCCACTTCCTCAACGACACGGGCATGCGATTCCTTGCGGGCATCGATGATATTCGCAATTTTCACGCTGCGAACTTCATACCCGCAAACGGAAGAAACGTCCGATTTTCCTCAGGCCGGGGCGCCAAAGGGCGAAGTGTGCTTTGGCACACGAGACCTTCGGCAACGACGGCATGACGTAAATCAGGCGTTTCTTAGATGCGAACCCGCATGCCGGTGCCTAGCGCGACGCACGAGAGCGGATCCTCGGCAATGATGACCGGAATGCCGCACACTTCGGCAAGCAGCTTGTCCAGACCGCGCAGCAGCGCGCCGCCGCCGGTAAGGATGACGCCGCGGTCGATGATGTCGGCCGCCAGTTCCGGCGGCGTCTTCTCGAGCACGGCTTTCACCGCTTCGACGATCGCGCCGACCGGCTCCGAGAGCGCTTCGCGAATTTCTTCGCTCGTAATCTTCACGGTTTTCGGAAGACCGTTGATGAGGTCGCGTCCGCGAATCTCCATCGCCAGTTCGGATTCGAGGCGATATGCCGATCCGATCTTGATTTTGATCTCTTCAGCCGTGCGCTCGCCGATCATCAGATTGTACACGCGGCGGATATAGCGAATGATCGCATCGTCGAGTTTGTTGCCGGCAACGCGCAGCGATTGCGAAACGACGATGCCGCCGAGCGAAATCACCGCAACGTCGGTCGTGCCGCCGCCGATGTCGACCACCATGCTTCCCGACGGTCCGTCGATCGGCAAACCGGCGCCGATTGCCGCAGCCATCGGTTCTTCGATGATCTCGACGTGCTTTGCGCCCGCGAGTTTTGCGGCGTCTTTCACCGCGCG
>DATGJX010000253.1:0-2521 GCA_035294905.1 Vulcanimicrobiaceae bacterium
TCGTCGCGCTCGCGGGGAGCGGAGCGGCCTGGGCCGTGAGACTCGTGCAATAGAACGGTGCGCTTCCGCTGTTACCGGTCGTTGCCGCGGGGGCTCCGTAGTTCGGAGTCTCCATGTAATACCGGTTCTCGAGACGGAAGACGTAGCTGACGTTCGGATCGACGTCTCCGGTGAAGAGCAGTCGGTTGACCATGTAGGCCGTGCCGTACGTCTGAGCACCCGTGTAGTTTGCGTTCTGACCAGCGACGCCACCCGGGCTGCCGAGTGAGTCGTTGTTCACAAGACGCGTTTGTCCCGGAAGGCCACCGCCCGCCGGAACGTTGGCAATGCCACCTTCTGCCGTCGTAATGCCGGCCGGTCCCGCAAACGCCGACGTGGCATCGTTATACGAGCCAGGCGCGCGCAGGAACGAGTAGAGGTGGAATTGTTGACGCTTGAGCAGCGTCGCGTCCGCCCGCTCGGCGGCGTCGATCGCTGCAACCTTGGTGTCGAGCGCAGCTACGTGATCTTGCACTGCTTTGAGCTCGGCACCGAAGGCATCGACGAGCTTTTTGAGCGTCGCGATGTCGGCTGCATTCTGTTTCTGACCAGCCGCAATTTGAGCTTCCATCTTATCGACGGCGCGATTGATCAGTACGGCCATCTCATAGCGCGTCATCGGGCGGTTGCCCTCAAATTTGCCGTTGGGATAGCCTTCAACCAGACCGTCGGCGGCGAGCGCCTTCACGGCCTGGTACGCCCAGCTGTTCGCCGGAACGTCAGAGAATGGATTACCGCTTTGCGCAACGGCCGTGCCGTTGCTGTCGTCTTGCGTGGCCTGTTGCGCGAGCACGGGGCTCGTGCACATTGCTGCTATTCCTAGTAATATCGCAGCGACCCGCAAACCGACGATGAGTCGGTGTAATCGTGACAAGTTTGTACCCTCTTACAAACGTGCGAATGGAGACCGAGCTACCCGGACGATCGTCCGGGTGTCCCGCGTCTCTTCTACTAACGTTGGTAGCTTGGTTCGGTGTTTAAAGAAATGACCAAAGTCACTATCGAGCGACTTTTCCAGTCGCCTGGTCGTTCTTGGGGGGTGAGAATCCCTCCTGGGAATTCAGATTGAGAAACGCTCACCTTTTTGTCTTGATGGCCGTCGCGGCGGCCCTCGTCCTGGCGGCGGCCGCCTGGGCGGTCTACGAGATCCGCGCCCAGCAGAATCTCGCCTACGATTTCCGCCTGACGGACCAGGCCGGGCAGCCGTTCCGGCTCTCGGACGAGCGGGGCCATGCGGTCGCCATCTATTTCGGGTACTCGCGCTGTCCGGACGTATGCCCGGCTACCTTGGCTCACTTAGCAAGCGCTCGACGGTCGCTGGGAGCGGCCGGCGCGTCCACACGGGTCGTGTTCATTACGGTCGACCCGCATCACGACACGCCGGGCGTATTAAAGGAATATCTCGCACGCTTTGATCCCACGTTCATTGGACTCACCGGCAGCGAAGCGGAGCTGGCGCCGGTTTATCGCGCGTATCACGTCTGGTACGCCGCGCTGCCGCAGACGCAAGCCGGACGCGAATCGCTCGAAGAACACACCTCCGCGCTTTGGATCATCGATCGCAACGGGCATCCCGCCGGCTTTGCGGATTCGAATGACACGACGAGCGCGCTCGCGCATGACTTGAGGGAAGCTTCATAGCGCTGACCTAAATGAAGGCCATGGGAGGAGTGCTCGACCTCCGCAACACGCCGGCGTGGGAACGCCACGGCCTCGTTCTCAGCGCGTTCTCCGATATGCGCGACAACGATACGTTGCAAGTGATCTACGAGTACGATCCGCGTCCGCTGCGACGCCGGTTTGAAGACACGCACGCGCAGCGCTATCTTTGGCTGCAGCGCCGCATGGGGAATGAATATTGGGAAGTCTCGTTGCGTAAGCTTCCACCCCCGGCAAACGGATCAGCCTCCGATTTCATGAAACGCTGTCCTATTTTTGCGGCAGCAAGCCAATCAACGCGCGATGCACTCGCGATGAGCGCGCAATTGCGTGCGGTTCCACGCAAGACGATCGTCGCCGAACAAGAAGCGGCGTGGCCGTTCCTGGGCGTCGTGCGCAAGGGTAAAGTGTTCGCGATCGTCGGTACTCCCGCCGGACGCGAGCAAATCCTATTCGAAGCACTCGAGACCGAAGCGTTCGGTAACAACGCGATTCTCGACGGCGGGCTGACGTTTTCGCGTTTTGCGACGCTTTCCGACGCGGCCGAGATATTGTTGTTTCCGAAGTTGGTCGTCTTGCAATGTGCGGAAACGGATGCGCGCTTTGCGCTCGCGCTCGCGGCATCGTCGACGCAGCAGATGCGCGCGATCGTCGATCTCGTCCATGCCCATGTTTCGAAGAAAACGATCGCACGCGTCGCAAGCGCGCTCGTACCGTATGCACCAAGTGAGAGCGGACTCGCACCGGTCGATCCCGTCCACTTGCCGTCGCTGCGCCTTACTCAAATCGCGGCTGCGACGGGTAGCGTCAAAGAAGTCGTGGC
>DATGJX010000254.1:0-11745 GCA_035294905.1 Vulcanimicrobiaceae bacterium
CGCTGTATCTCGTAGGCCGCCGCAGCGATGCACGAGAGCGCCTGCGAAAAGTGGCGCCCGCGAAGCAGCACGCCTCGATTCGCAGCCGCGTACTGATGCAGGCGCTGAACGTCCTGTTCGAGCGGTGGGACGGTGCGGAAAACTTTGACCGCGTCCTCGAAGTGCTGGAAACGCTGCGCGCATCGGACTTCGGCGGCATCGCAGCGGTGCTCTCGGCGCTTCCGTATCAACTTCCGGTGAACGCGGCATGAGATTTCGACCGGATTCCGTCCGGACGCCGCTCGCGGCTTGCATCGAGAGCAACCGCCGCGCGATTGTGCTCGCCGCGCTCACCCGCGCGATGCCGCCGGAGCGGCGGAGCATTCTCGCCCATGCCTTGGCGAATCGAACTGTCGACCAACTCGTGGACGCGCTGACAGCTCGCCGCGATGACGGCTTTCTGAGCTGGATTCGCGAGTCGTTGCGCGGTTCGGCGAGCGATCAGGCGTTGTTCGACATTTTCCCGTTTACCGTCAGTGCTGCGGTCGACATCGCGTCGCTCCATCTCGGTTCTCTCGGCGAAAGCGGCGATTGGCTGCAAGACGTCCTGCGCCGTATCGACCTGTGTACCGGCGCGTTTCGCATCGAACTGCACCGTGAGCGTTTCGGTCTGGATGCAATCGACGCGCAGATCGACGAGGTGCTCTATCGCCTTTCCGAACGGGACACGACCACCGCGGAGCATTCGCGCTGCGTGGGCATGTGGTGCTGGCGCATTGCCAGGCGCATCGGCATGTCGCACGAAGACGCCCTTTTGGTCGCCCGCAGCGGACTCGTACACGACGTCGGGAAGGTTTTCACACCGATAGAAATCCTCACCGCGCCGCGCAAGCTCGACAGCGAAGAATGGGAGATCATGAAACAGCACGCCATGCAAGGTGTGCACTTGCTCGCGGACTCACCGGAACTGGAGCCGTTAGTTCCGGCGGTGCGCTGGCATCACGAGCGTATGGACGGGCGAGGCTATCCCGACGCGTTGGATCCGGTTTCGATACCGCACGTCGCGCGCATCGTCTCGGTTGCCGATGCGTTCAACGCCATGGTGGCGCGCCGCCCCTATCGCTCGCCGCTCGCGCCGTCGTTCGCAATCGAAGAACTGAAACGGCACCGCGGCACACAATTCGATCCGGCGGTCGTCGAAGCGATGATCGACGTCGTCTTACAGGACCCGAACTAGCGTCGTGCGACGATTACCGAAGCAGGATGGCTTCTTCGATCTGAACCAGTCCGCCCTCGATCACTCGCACCAATGCCGGCTGCGCCGGGATGCTCGTGAACGGTGTGTGCATGACAGGCTTGTATGCCGGCTGTGCAGGAATGCTCGTGTAAGGCGTGCGCGCTACCGGCTTGTAGGCCGGCTGTGCCGGAATGCTCGTCGCCGTCGCGGGCGCTGCAGCTGCGAGTACGGCAACCGTGCCGAAAAGAATCGTCCTGTAAGAGATCATAAAAAGATCGGCTCCCACAAAGAAGTAGCTTGATTTCATGCTACAAAAAAGGGACCGATCGTATAGCTCTCAGAAGTGTTGGTTGTGGGGGTAAATCGGGCGGAAATCTCCCCGCGTAACCTCTCAGTTGTGGGAGGTACGCCGGAACAGCGGCGTAGAGAGCCGGCAACGGCTGACGCGGAACTATCGAATCGAAGGGGCTTGCCGGCGGTGTTTATCGTCGACGAGTTCTTAAACGTACTCTCCTACCACGAGGATCCGCGAGAGCGCCGGTACGATTGCCGTATTCAGAAGAACCGCACGTCGCTTCCGCCGCTGATCGAACGCACCGTCGTAGGGCTGCTGCGCCGCCGGCTCGACGGCCGGACAACCGATTCACCGCTTACCGCCGCGCCGAATGCGTCCATCGTCGTGCGGGCGATTCCGCTGACCGGGTCGGGAGCGGCGTGGGTCATCCTCGTCGAGCGGCTTCGCCTGCGTCGTCACCTGCAAGCGCTGGCCCAGCGGTTCGGGCTCTCCTCGCGCGAGCGCGAGGTACTCGGCCTCATCGCGAAGGGCGCCACGAACAGCGAAATCGCGCGAACGCTGAACATCGCCGAATCCACCGCCATCTTTCACGTGAAGCGTTTACTCGCCAAGACCAACTCGCGCAATCGCACCGAGCTGGTTTCGAAAGCCGTCGGCTAGACGCCCCTAGACTCGTTCCACCATTGCGTCGAGCAGCGTCGCAAGACGAGGTGCCGCACTTTTTGCGACACTCGTAACGTCTGTATGAGACGTGCCGGGCGCGGCGACGGCGTTCGTGATGAGGCTCACCCCGAAAACGTCCAAACCCTTTGAACGTGCGGCGATCGTTTCGAGCACGGTCGACATCCCGACGGCATCTGCGCCGATCATCCGCAGAAAGCGCGCTTCCGCCGGCGTTTCATACGTCGGTCCCAGCAGACCGGCATACACGCCTTCGTGCAGCTTCGGATCGAGCGTGCGCGCGAGTTTGCGCAACGCGGGCGCATAAGCGTCGGTCATGTTCACGAACGGGTTCGCAAGGCCGGAGCCGGCGAGCGGATTCATACCGCTCATGTTCAGATGATCGGCGATCATCATGAGGTCGCCGGGCTGGAAATCCGGATTGAGTGCACCGGCCGCATTCGTGAGCAGCAGCGTTTTCGCACCGCGCTCCGCCGCGATGGCGACGTTGCGTGTAACGTCGCGTGCTTCAAACCCCTGGTACCCGTGCACGCGCCCGGCGAACGCGAGCACGCGTTTGCCGTGCCAGCGGCCGACGAGCGCATGTCCCGCATGTCCGGTAAGTTGTGCAACGGGCATACCGATGTCCGTGTATGCGACGCGGTCGAACGGCACGCGCTGAGCCCATTCAGGCCCGCTCAGCAGTTCGGATAAACCGCTGCCGAGCACGATAGCGACGTCGATTTCGCCTATGCGATCAGTCACGCGACTTTCCCGTCATCCTGAAGCGTGCGCACTTTGCGCGCGTTCGAGCAACACGTCGCCGGTCATCTTTTCCGGAATCGGAAGGTGCATGATGCGCAGCAGCGTCGGTGCGACGTCGCCGAGCTTGCCGCCCGCGCGGAGTGCCGTGCCGGTCAGGTTTTTACCGATGAGCAGCAACGGCACCGGATTCGTGGTGTGGGCAGTCAGCGGATTGCCGTCGGGATCGATTTTCTCTTCCGCGTTGCCGTGATCGGCCGTGATTGCCAGCAAGCCGCCGGCTTCGATTACTGCGTCGCTCAAACGCTGCAGGCATTCGTCGAGTATCTGCACGCTTTCGATCGTCGGCTCCCATTTGCCGGTGTGTCCTACCATGTCGGCATTCGCATAGTTCAGGACGATCACGTCATACGTGCCGGCTTCGATTTGCTCGACGGCGTAGCCGGTGATCTCTCTCGCGCGCATCTGCGGCGCGAGATCGTACGTTGGAACGGTGCGATCCGAGGGAATCAACTTGCGGTCTTCGCCCTTGAGCACTTCCTCGCGCCCGCCGTTGAAGAAATACGTGACGTGCGCGTATTTCTCGGTCTCCGCAAGGCGCAGCTGGCGCAAACCGTGTTGCGAGATGACGTCGCCGAACGTGTCCGCCTGCGGCCGCGGCCCGAAGAGTACCGGATTCGGGAACGTTTCGTCGTACTTGGTCATCGTCGCGAAGATGAAGTCCTCGAAGTGCTCGACGGGGAAGTGCGAGAATGCGCGGTCGGTGAATGCAAGGGTCATTTGCCGCGCGCGGTCCGGACGGAAATTGAAGAAGATGCACGCGTCGCCGTTTCGAATCGGCCGCTGGGCACCGACGATGGTCGGTTTGACGAACTCGTCGTCCTCGCCGCGCGCGTAGCCGGCCTCGAGCGCTTCCAGCGCGCTCTTCGCTTGAAACTCCGCATGCGCGCGTGCAATCGCATCGTAAGCGAGCTGCGTGCGTTCCCAACGCTTGTCGCGATCCATCGCGTAATACCGGCCGATAACCGTGCGAATTGCACCGCTTCCACCGATCTGTTCGAGTTTGTCTTCGACCTGCTGCAGATACTTGGCCGCGGACCGCGGCGGCGTATCGCGCCCGTCGAGGAACGCATGCACTGCGAACGGCGCGCCTGCAGCATGTGCGCAAGTGAGAAGTTCGAGCAAATGATCGAGCGAGCTGTGCACCTTACCGTCGGAAACCAGGCCCATGAAGTGGAGCGTCCCGTCCGTCGCCTTGACGTGGTCTAGGCATTGATTGAGGACCGGGTTTTTCGCAAACGTCCCGGCAGCGATGTCCGCGTCGATGATCGTGACGCCCTGCGGCACGATGCGTCCGCTGCCCAGATTCATGTGCCCGACTTCACTGTTGCCCATGATGCCCTTGGGCAGCCCGACGTCTTCTCCGCTTGCGCGCAGCATCGTCCACGGATACGTTTCGAAGAACGCATTCCAGTGCGGCGTTTTCGCGGCAGCAATCGCATTACCGTATGTCTTCTCGCTGCAGCCCCAACCGTCGAGAACCGCGAGAACAATCGGGCGATAGCTCATGCGGCACTCGCGGCGAGAGCAGCGAACGCATCGGGGTCGAGCGACGCGCCGCCGACCAGTCCGCCGTCGATATCCGGCTGCGCCGTGTACGCAGCGATGTTCTCCGGTTTGACGCTGCCGCCGTACAGAATGGGAACCTCTTCCAGGCCGCTCAAGCAGCCGCGAATTGCGTGCATGACGTCGTTTGCGGCGACGGCGTCGCAGTTTTCCCCGGTGCCGATCGCCCAAATCGGTTCGTATGCGATGACGACTTTGCGCAGATCTTCAAGCGCTAAACCTTCGAGCGCGGCGCGAACCTGAAAGAGCACGTGCTCTTTCGTTGCGCCTTCGCGCCGCAGCTGCAGGCTTTCACCAACCGCCACGATCGGGGTGAAGCCCGCCGCCAGCGCGGCGGCGGTCTTCAAGCGGACCATTTCGTCGGTTTCGCCGAAGTACTGACGGCGTTCGGAATGCCCGAGGATGACGTACTGCACGCCGATTTCGAGCAGCATCGGCGCGGAAATTTCACCCGTGAACGCGCCTTGCTGCTCCCAATGCATGTTCTGTGCGCCAAGTTTGACGCGGCCTGGGGGACCCTGGCCCGCGCTCAGCGACGCGGCGACGGTGTGCAGCGCGGTGAACGGCGGACACAGTACCAAATCGACATGCTCGGGAATCGCAGACGTCCGCTGCACGAAGCGTCCTACGTATGCGGCCGCATCCGCATTCGTCTTGTACATCTTCCAGTTCGCGGCGCACAGGCGTCTCCTCATTGGTTTTTCGATTCCTCGAGCGCCTTGATCCCGGGCAGCTCCTTGCCTTCGAGAAATTCGAGTGTAGCGCCGCCGCCCGTGCTTACGTGCGAAACCTCCTCTGCAAATTTCAACTCTTCGGCCGCAGCAGCCGCATCGCCGCCGCCGACGATCGTCGTCGCTCCGGCTTGCGTCGCTTTCTTCATTGCCTCGCCCACCGCGCGCGTGCCCTCTCGGTACGGGGGCTTTTCATAGACGCCCATCGGCCCGTTGAACACGACGGTCTTTGCCGTTTCAATCACCGTCGCGTACTCCTGCGCCGTTTTCGGACCGATGTCGAGAATCATTTGGCCGCCGACCTGGGGCAGGTCGACGACGTGCGCGCCTGCGTCGTTGTCGAAGCTCGTCGAAACGACGGCGTCGATGGGAAGCAGCAGCGAGACGTCGCGCGTACACGCGAGTTCCAGAATCGCTTTTGCCGGTTCGAGATCGTCATCGCGGAGCGATTTTCCGACGTCGACGCCTTTGGCCGCGAGAAACGTGTTCGCCATGCCGCCGCCGATGCAGAACGCGCGCACGTTCTCCATGAGTTTGGTGAAGACGCCGACTTTGTCTTTGATTTTTGCGCCGCCGATGACGCAGACGTATGGTTGCTGCGGATCGTGCAGCAATTTGCCGAGCGCCGTAATCTCGCTCTGCATGAGAAATCCCGCGGCGCTCGGCAGATAGTGGGCGACGCCTTCCGTCGACGCGTGCGCCCGGTGCGCCGTGCCGAACGCATCGTTGACGTAGAGATCCGCCAAGCCGGCCAGTTCGCGCGCGAATGCCGGATCGTTCCGCTCCTCGCCCGGGTCGAAGCGCACGTTTTCGAGCATGACGACGTCGCCGTCGTGCATCGCTTCGATTGCGGAATGCGCCGCCGGGCCTACGGTGTCGTTTGCGAACGTAACGTCGATATGCACGCGGCTCGCCAGCGCGTTGGCCACGGGCTTCAATGAGTATTTCGGATTCGGTTTGCCGTCCGGGCGCCCCAAATGCGAGCAAACGATCACCTTTGCGCCATGATCGGACAGCCAGCGAAGCGTCTCCAAAGAAGCGTCGATGCGGTTGTAGTCGACGACGTCGCCGTCTTTCATGGGCACGTTCAAATCCTCGCGAACGAGAACGCGCTTGTCTTTGACGTTCAGCTCTTTGAGCGTGCGAAACGGAAATGCCATCATGCTCCTACTTTACGAACCTGGCGATCCAGCCGATCCAATAATTGTAGACGTCGGCGGTGCGAACGGGATCGTCCGGAAAATGTCCGTGCACCGGCCATTCGTAAAACTCGACGTCGACGCCGTTGTCGCGCAGCGCGTGGTAAAACGCATACGACTGTGCCGCGGGGACGCGCACGTCGTACATGTCCGATAGGATCAGCGTCGGCGTTTTCACGCTGCGATAGTACGTGAGCGGCGATACGGCCGCGTAATAGCGCATGTTGCTGCCCGTGAAGGGCGAGCCGGGCATCGACTCGCGATCCGAGCTGATGTCGTCTGCCAAGGAATAATCGTAGGTCAAATCGTCGACTGCCGCGCCGGAGACGGCACACGCCCAGCTGTGATACTGCGTGATGAGCCACGAGGTGAGCATACCGCCGTAAGACCAGCCCGACACGCAGACTTGGTGTGAATTGATAGGGACGGCGCGGGCGGCCGCCGCGACGCCGGCCATGATATCCGTGCCGGGACCTCGCGTCGCATCGATGTAGATCGCGTGCTGGTAGGCGTTGCCCAGGTTGTCGCTGCCGCGATAATTCGGCCGCAGCACGAACCATCCGCGCGCCGCCATCAGTTGCGCGAGTTCATCGAAATTCGTCGTCGACGCGCCCGTCGGGCCGCCGTGAATGAGCAGCACGAGCGGATAGCGTTTTTGCGCTTTGTCAGGTTGAGCTTGTCGAAACCCGACGGGATACGTCAGCACCCCGTCCTCACTGAATCGGGCATTGCGCCACGTCAGCGTCGCAACTCTTCCAAGCGGCTTTGCGGCGATCGCGGCGTTGTAATCGGTGAGCCGAGTTACGGTACCGGACGGCGAACGATAATAGATTTCCGAGGGATGCTGCGCCGTTGTGCCGGCGAACGCGATGGAGCCGTCCCGGCTGATGCTGTCCTCGAAATCCCCGAGCGCATTCACGTCGCCGAGCTGCAGACGTTGTGCGCGGCCGTCGAGCGTAACGCGCCAGAGCGCTTGGCGCGTGCCGTTATTCCCCTCGACCAGCAATGCGCGTCCATCGGGATACCACGCGTAGTTCGTCGTGTTTGCATCCAATCCGATGCGCGTGAGGTCGAATCCCGCGCCGTGACCCGCCGAGAGAAAGATGTCTGCTTCGCTCATCGGATCGCCGCCGCGCGCGTACGTGTACGCGATGGTCGATCCGTCCGGCGAGATTCGCGGATTGAATTCGAAACGCGTGCGGCCTGTCAACGGCGTGCTCTTGCGGGTCGCGACGTCGAGTTTCTCGACGACCGATCGATCCGCATCGCCGAGCAGGGCGTTTGGTAATCGCACATATACCAGCGCTTTACCGTCGGGCGACCATGACAGCGTGGACTCAGCATCGCCCGCCGCCACGCTCCACTGGCCGCTGGTCAGCCGTTGCGCGTTGTTATCCGGCGTATGTCCGAGTGCGATCAGCCACAAATGCGAAGGCGGAAACGGACCGGGATCGAGATACGCGTTGTCGGTAACGCGGAACGCATCTTGCCAGCGCGAGATGCCCGTGCGTTTCGGAACATCGTCCGCAGCGACGTACGCAATCGCACCCGAGTCCGGCCGCCATGCATATTGCTCCACACCGGTGGGCGAGTTGGTTAGCTGTTTCGGCGTATCCGATTGCGGTGACGTCAGCCAAATCTGCGCGTGATGATCGGTATCGTCTTGCAAAAACGCGATGGTCGATCCGTCAGGTGACCACCTGGCGTCATTTGCGCCGCGATCCGCCTTCAGGACGCGCTCCGTCCGAGAAGCGACGTCCAGCAGCACTAACTGCGAATCGCGGCGATCGTGATCGAGGTCGACGCGAGAGCGAAAAAAGATCAGCTGCTTGCCGTCGGGCGAAATCCGGGGTGAGGAAAGCCCGATGATACGATAGACGTCGTCTATCGAGAAACGTGGCTCGGCGGCGTGTGACACGCCGCCGAGCAGAAGAGCGCTGAGAAGTACGTGGAACAACGTGATACGCCGTTATACGCCGGCCGGAATTTTCTCCAACACCATCGCGGTGAGGTCGGCAAGGCGGCACGAATATCCCCACTCGTTGTCGTACCACGCGCCGATCTGCACGAGATCGCCGTTGGCACCGGTGAGAGCGGAGTCGATGATCGAGCTGTACTGCGAACGCTTGAAATCGCTCGACACCAATTCTTCCTCGCAGAACTGCACGTATTTCTTCAACTCACCGTTCGCGGCGCTCTTGAGAATGCCGTTGAGTTCCTCTTTGGTCGTCTCTTTCTTGACCTGCGCGACAAGGTACACCATCGAAACCGTGGGCGTGGGCACGCGCAGCGCAAAGCCGTCGAACGTCCCCTTCACTTCCGGAATCGTCAGGTACAGGGCTTTCGCCGCACCCGTAGACGTCGGAATGATGTTCGTCGCGGCATTGCGAGCGCGGCGAAGGTCGCGGTGCGGCGCATCGAGGATGTTCTGATCGTTGGTGTACGAGTGGATCGTGGACATGAAGCCTTTGACCCAGCCGAGGTTGTCGACGATCGGTTTGACCGCGGTCGCAAGGCAATTGGTGGTACACGAAGCGTTCGAAATGATCTGGTGCTTCTCCGGGTCGTATTTGTCGTCGTTCACGCCCAATACGACGGTGATGTCCTCGCCTTTAGCCGGTGCGGAGATCAGCACTTTCTTCGCGCCGCCGCCGTCGATGTGCGCGCGCGCTTTACTTGCGTCGGTGAACAGACCCGTCGATTCGATGACGACGTCGACGCCGAGGTCCTTCCACGGAAGCTTGCCCGGGTCGCGTTCGGCCAGCACTTTGATCTTTTGCTTCCCGATGGCAATTGCGTCGCCGTCGACCGAGACGCTGCCCTCGTACGTTCCGTAGTTGGAATCGAACTTGAACAAATGCGCGCATTCCGCGGCACTGGTCAGGTCGTTGACGGCCGCAATTTCGATGCTGGGATGGCGCTCGAGCAGCGCTTTGGCAAAGTTGCGTCCAATGCGGCCGAAGCCATTGATGCCGATACGCATGAACCCCCCCGTGTCAGTGTCACGCTGACGCTTCGATACCTCGGCGCTTCGGCAAGTCGAAGCGCGGCTGAGCGCAGTCGCCCTACATCTTACGAGTCTGCTAAGCGGATTTCCCTTGAAGCCGCCGAGCCAATCGGGCGAGGGCCATGAGGCGGCTGTTGACCGTGGGTTTGGCGATGGGCGGATTGCAGCGGCGGCCGAGTTCGCTCAGACTTTCGTCGGGGTAGCGCAGGCGCAGCTGCGCAATTTCCCGCAACGCGGGAGAGAGATGCTGCAGTCCGTAGGCGCTTGAAACGTACTCGATCATTTCGCGCTGCCCAGCAGCGGCGGCGGCGGCGCGCTCGAGGTTCGCCGCTTCGGTATTGACCAGGCGATGGATGCGGTTCTTGGTTTCTTTGAGCGCGCGCACGTCTTCGAGATGCAAAACGGCGCCGTGCGCGCCGACGATCGTCAGTAAACCAACAATGGCTTCAAAATCTTTGTAGTACAGCACGAAGCGATGTTTACGCCGCATCGTCTTTGCAGGATCGGCAACCGCGCGCAGCATCCACTGCAGCCGCGTCGCCTGCGCTTCCTCCGCAAGAACGAATTCGAGGTGATATCCTTGCGCGCCGGCGGAAAGCGACCCGCACGCGAGAAAAGCCGCGCGCGCTTCCATGACGCGATCGCAGCGATGCACGGGTTTACCGGGGGCGTCGCGCAACTCCGCGGGCAATGGGATGCGATACGTCGGAACACGTCGCAAACGCGTGCCGGGAAGCTTTTCGATATGATGAGCGCGCAGCAGCGAACGAAAAAGGCGCGCAACCGCGTTGCGCTGCGTCACGAAATACTCGGCACCGCGCGTGCGCCCATAGAGCGCAAGGCCCTGCAGCAACGCCTGCCGGCAATGCTCGTTTTGCGGGATCTCGCGAGCAAGCGCGTCTTTCGTGTCGGTAGAAAGGCTCAAATCCACTCCGACGGTTCGTCTTTGCGCTGATCCAGAATCTCGTAAAGATCCGCGGGTTTCAAACCCGGCGTCATTCGCAGCGGCACTTCGCGCACGCGTACGGTGACGAATTTTGTCGCATAGTGGATCTGCAGTACGTCACCCGGCTTCACCTGATAGCCCGGTTTGAGTTCTTTGCCGTCCTTGGTTATGCGGCCATGAACCAATGCTTCGTGCGCCTCCGAGCGCCGTTTGGAGAGCCGCGTGACCTTCATGAACTTGTCGAGCCGCATGTCATCCAAGAGTGCGGCACAGCCTGTTTTGAGCCTGCGGGGCCGCTTGTGCGGTTCAATTGTTGACATATAACGATATATCGGATTATTATTTTGATATGTTCGGATCAGGTTTTTGGGAACACCCCAGGCACGGCACGGGCCGGCGCCGTTTCAAGCGCGGCATGCTGCGCTGGATCGTGCTCAAGATGCTCGAGGCAGGCGAGCATCACGGCTACGATTTTCTGAGCTTCTTTCAAATGCGCGGCTGGAGCCCGGGAGCCGGCTCGATTTATCCGCTGCTGGCGAGTCTGGAAGCGGAGGGTCTGGTGCAGGGTCGCGACGAGGGCGGCAGACGCGTGTACACGATTACGGACGAAGGCCGGCGGCACTTGCGCGAGGACGCGCCCCCCTGGCCGAACTTCGAAGGCATTTTCGATACTCAGGAGCATCCCATGAATGACGATACGCAGGGCTCTTTCGATCGTTTGGCTGCGGCATGGTCGCAAGCAAAGCAGGTTGCAAAACCCGACACCATGCAGCAAATCGTCGAGATTATCAACGAAGCTCGCAAGGATATCTACAGCGCTCTTGCGGACGAGTAACGCATGGCGCAAGCTGCTGCGGTAACGATTTTTGACGAGAGCCGCCCGATGTGGCGGCTCTTTCTCGTGTTTCTCATTCCGCTTATACTCAGCAGCGCTTTGCAATCGGCCTCGCAAACCATTGCGAGCATCTATCTCGGACGCCTGATCGGCGTCAACGCCCTGGGTGCGGTTTCCGCCGTCTTTCCCATCATCTTCTTGCTGATCTCGTTCATGATCGGGCTCTCGAGCGGCAGCACGGTGCTCATCGGGCAAGCCTTCGGAGCGAAAGATCCGCACACGATGAAGCGCGTTGCGGCGACGACGCTGACCGTGAGCTTGATTCTCGGTGTGATTTTGGGCCTCATCGGCGCGCTCGCGACCAGGCCGATGCTGCAGCTGGTGCGCACGCCGGTAAACATTCTGGACGACTCCGTCCTCTACGCGCGGATTCTGTTCGCGTCGCTCCCGGTGTTCTTTCCGTACATC
>DATGJX010000255.1:0-9017 GCA_035294905.1 Vulcanimicrobiaceae bacterium
CATCCCCGACGGGGTGATGCGCGACGTCGCGGTGGCGCGTTACAACGATCTGCAGAGCGTCGATGAATTGTTGCGCGGAAGAGAAAGCGATCTTGCGGCGATAATCGTCGAGCCCATCGTCGGCAACATGGGATACGTCACGCCGGTGCAAGGCTTTT
Source organism: Vulcanimicrobiaceae bacterium (assembly GCA_035294905.1). Taxonomy (GTDB): domain Bacteria; phylum Vulcanimicrobiota; class Vulcanimicrobiia; order Vulcanimicrobiales; family Vulcanimicrobiaceae; genus DATGJX01. The sequence goes on from DATGJX010000255.1 coordinate 159, forward strand.
TGGAAGGCTTGCGCGCGCGCGCGCACCGCTTCGGCGCCCTGCTGATTTTCGATGAAGTGATCACGTGGTTGCGCATTGGGCTGCAAGGCGCGCAGGCTCGCGTAGACGTCGTGCCCGACGTTACGACGATCGGCAAGATCATGGGCGGCGGCTTTCCTATCGCTGCCTTCGGCGGACGTGAAGATGTGATGGCGGTGCTGGCTCCGCAAGGCGCGACGTTCACCGGCGGCACGCACGCGGGCAATCCGTTCTCGGTCGGGATGGCGCATCGGACGTTGGATCTGCTTGAAGCGCATCCCGAATATTACGCGTACATGGACGCGCTGGGTAAGCGGCTCGCCGGCGGCATTCGCGCAATTTTCGAACGGCGCGGATTGCCGTATGCGGTCGTACAGCATGAATCGATCGTGGATTTCAAATTTCGTGCCGGCCCAGCCGGCCGAAACTACGATGACGCGCTCGATGCCGACAAGGAGAAATATGCGGCATATTATCACGAGATGCGCAAGCGCAAGATCTTGCTGCCGCCCTCGCAGAACGAAGTCATGTTTGTTTCAACCGCGCACACGCCGGCCGATATCGACGAAACGCTGACCGCGATCGATGAAACGTTCGACATTCTTACGTAATACGGGGGTGTTAGCCCCGCTGAGTGTCACCCTGAGCGTGTCGAAGGATGACATGCCCGACGCGAAGGCCATCGCGAGCCAAGTGCGTGATGAGTACCTGCATGCTTGGAACGGCTACAAGCGATTCGCGTGGGGCGCAGACGAGGTGCTGCCGATCAGCGGTATGCCCAAGAACTTTTTCGTGCCGGCGCATTCGTTCGGGCTTTCCATCATCGAGGCGATGGACACGCTCTACATCATGGGCCTGGACGACGAACTCTCGGCGTGCGTGACGTGGCTGCGCTCGCACATCGATTTCGACGTCGATGCCGACGTGCAGATGTTCGAAGCCGTGATCCGGATGGTGGCGGGCCTCATTACCGGTTACTACGCGACGGGAGAGCGGTTCTTAGTCGACGGCGCGCGTGATTTGGCGGATCGCCTTTTGGTGTGCTTCACGAAGTCGCCGAGCGGCGCGCCGTACCGGTTTGCGAATCTCAAGACCGGTGCGGTCAGCGATCCCAAATCGAACCTGGCCGAGATCGGATCGAATGTTTTAGAGTTCGGAGATCTTTCGCGGCTGACGAACGATCCGAAGTACCTCAACGCTTCCATGAAAGCGTACGAAACGATCCTCGCCAAGCGGTCGCCGCTCAATTTGATGGGTACCAATTTCGACGTGGAGAAGGGCGAGTTCATCGGCACCGACGACGTCGGACCGGACGAACCCGCCGATTCCTTCTACGAATATCTGTGGGGCGGCTGGCAGATGCTCGGCATTGCACAATGCCGCGATTGGTACCGGCTCGTCACCGACGCACTCTTGAAGTACAAAGTCACGCACGTCGACGGCAATCTCTGGTTCAAAACCGTCGATTATACCACCGGCCTGCCGACCGGCGACGCGTCGGTGAGCGAACTCATCGCATTTTACGCCGAACTCGTTTCAAAGGGTGGAAATCGCGCAGTCGGCGAGGCGTTCTACGATTCCTGGACGCGCGTCCTGAACCAGTACGAGTTGATTCCCGAGGTGATTTTCTATCCGGATCGCTCGATCATGGATCCGAAGCATTGGATGCGCCCGGAGTATCCGAACTCGTCGTTCGACCTATGGTTCCTGACGCACGATCCGAAGTACCGCGCGACCGCCTACCGATACTTTACCGCGCTTCGCGCGAATTGCCGAACGCCGAACGGCTATACCGTCCTGACCGACATTCGCACCCGTCCGATGACGCAAGGCGATTATTTCCCGGCCTACTCGTTTTCGGAGAACTTCAAGTATTTGTACTGCATGTTCAGCGGCACAACGGATCGCTTCGACGGAGCTCACTATTACCTGAACACCGAGGGCAAAGCGCTGCGCGGGCTATTGAGGAACGGTAAGCCAGCCCACTCGCCCTAGCCCGCGTTCGGGTTCTGCAACTCACGTGGTAGTTGGGGTCAAAAAGCGAGCGAGGGCACGTCGGGACGCGAGGCCATCTCCGGGCAACCGCGTAGCGGTGGTAGGGGAAGCGGACCGGGCTGTTGCGTTGGCGCGCGGGGAGGCCGGCCCGCTTCCTCTATTTATTATTTACGCATAGGCGCAGGATAAACGGTAGGGCTGTAAAGCCCGTTTTGATCCACGGAACGTACGCCCAGAATATAGTTATCTTTGCTCACGGGAACCGTGGCTTGCGTTGCGCTGCCGACGTTTTGCGCATATTGCCAAACCGGCGAGGATGTTTCGCGCCAGACGATTTCGTACGAAACCGCACCCGGTGCGGCTTTCCAACGCAGTGTGGAATCATTTGTCAGATGCTCGGTGAGCAGCTCAACCTGGCGTGGTTGATCCGGCCCAAGCGCAAGTGCTGCCAGCGCCGCAACGTTCACTTTCGTCACGCGCGCGAGGTAGTCGGCATCGATATACCGCGGAAGGTCGCCGTATTGGACGCCGTTTTCGACCCGGACATCCTGGTGCTGGTGGTGGAAGTTTTCGTGGATTTCGACAAAACGGATAGCCGGGAATCCGGCATCATTAAATGATTCCTGATCTCCCCCGCGCAGAAAACGATCCGCGCGATAGATGAGCATCCCCTGCATCGCCGGAACGTACGCTTCCGCCGTCTCCTTCACAAAGCGCGCCAGTTCGCGAGACGGTGAATCGTTTTCCGAGCCGAGCAGGTTAACGATCGCATCCTTGGTTCCGGGCGGCAGTGCTTCACTAAAGATGCGCACTTGGTTCACGTCGGGTGACCCTGCGGGCGCGTTGGGTGTGCCGATGATGTCGTTGTTGAGATCGGCAACGACGTCTACGCCGGCGCTCTTGAGTTCTTGCGCAAAATGGTTTGAGCCCCATAGGCCGAGCTCTTCGCCGTCGAACACGGCAAAGATAATGGTTCCGCGAAAGTGCGTGGACGCCATCACCTTCGCCGCCTCGATGACGGCAGACGTTCCCGATCCGTTGTCGTCGGCACCCGGCGCATCGCCGCGCCCGTCGGTGCATTTACCGTTGCAATCGTCATAGTGGCTCGACATTACGTAGGTCGGCCCGGGTTCATCGCCTTTCAGCGTAGCGATGACGCTCGACTCGACGACTGCTCGCGGTGTACGCTCCGTCTTTGGCTGCGTATAGGTATCGAGCCGTACGCTCATGCGGCCGCCGCTGCTTTTGGCGATCTCTTCCAACTGTGCGCGGATCCAGTCGCGTGCTGCGAAGACGCCGCGCGTCGGCGAGTGCAAGTCATCGGAGAAGTCGTTCCGGGTGCCGAACGCGACGAGGCGCGTGTCGAATGCGCGCAGATCCGTTGCGGAAACGGCGTTCGCCATCGCTTGGATACGCGAATCCAAGTGAGGCGAAGGTGTTGCGGTGAACGCGGCCAGCGAGAGTGCGGCGATGAAGCGGGCAATCAGCATACCCGCGTGATTTTATGAGGTTGCCGCTCTTTCCTGATCCGCGCCGCTCCTGCGGTGCAAATATCGCCCGAGCACAACGGCAGTTCCGCGGCCGGGAACCGAGTGTACGGCGAAGATGTCGGTGCAGCGCCGCATGATCGGCAAGCCTCGGCCGCGCTCGTCAAGCGCATCGGGCAAAACGATGTTCGCGAGCGGATCGGTGGCAAAGCCGGCGCCGGAATCGACGATCGTTGCCAGGATTTTGTCATCTTCAATCTGACAGTGCACTTCGATCACGTCGCTGGTCCGCGAGTGTTCGATGGCGTTGGCCAGGGCCTCGCCGACGGCAAAGATGAACTCCTCGAGTTCTTGGTTATCGATCTCGCGATTTCCGGCGAACGACAAGACCTGGTGGCGGACGCTTCCGCTAAAGCGAGCATTGGGGGGTATCCGGACGCGCAAGCTGCGCCCCCCCGGTGTGTCGTACCCGCGGTAAGTGTGCCCATTTAACGCCATGGTTCGCCAAAGATTCTACCGCGGGCCCAGAAAATTAAACGTTTTAACAATGCCGAATGCTAAAAGCGCCAGCGTTTACGTCTACGTTCTGCGGTGCCGGGACGGCTCGTTTTACACCGGATGGACCGACGATTTGGAGCGGCGGCTGCGGGCCCACGCGGACGGAAAAGCCTCAAAATACACGCGATCGCGCCTGCCGGTCCGGTTGGCCGCTTGGTTTGCATTGGAAAACGCGTCCAGCGCGCGAAGCCTGGAGGCCCGTTTCAAACGCCTGACCCGCCCCCAAAAACTCGCGGCGCTCGCGGCACGCCAGGCCTTCGGCGTCACCATGAACAAGGCACCCGGGCTATGACCTACACCGTTCCGATCGGCGAAGAACTGCGCTCCTACCTCGACAAGGCCCGTGACTCGCAGGCGCGCATCACGACCAACAAAGGCGAGATCGTCTTCACGTTTTACCCCGACGATGCGCCGCAGCATTGCGCGGCGTTCATCAAGCTCAGTGAAGCCGGATTCTACGACGGACTGAAGTTTCACCGCGTCGAGCCGGGTTTTGTGGTTCAAGGCGGCGATCCGGACGGCAACGGCACCGGCGGCCCGGGTTACCGTCTGAAAGCGGAATTCAACGAACGTCCGCACGTGCGCGGCACCGTCGCGATGGCGCGCGCTGCGAATCCGGACTCGGCCGGCTCACAATTCTACATTTGTCTCGACGACGCGCGTTTTTTGGATCGTCAGTACACCGTGTTCGGTCAAATGACCGGCGGCTTCGATACGCTCGACGCAGTCAAAGTGGGCGATACGATGCAGAAAGTGACGATCGAACCGAAGAAGCCGGCGTAGCGCCCCTACAAATCCGTTCCCGCCACGTGGTGGTAAACGATGCGCGAAATTTGCGCGATGCCGTCGTAGGCTTGGTCCGGAGCATCGAGGCCGTTCGTATAAACGGACAGCACGTACGGCGAGTCGCCGTAGGGTTCGATGATGGCGACGTCACTGCGCGAGCGGCTCAGCTCGCCGGTTTTGTTGGCGACGCGCACGCCCGCCGGAAGCCCGCGCGGGATCGTGTCGCGGTCGGTTTGCCCGAGCATGATGTCGATCATGCGCCGGCACGAGCTGGGTGAGGCGACTGTTGAGATTTCCTCGCGCACGCCGCGCTCGAGTTGGAACAGCAAGTGCGCCATGTCGGCCGGCGTCGTGCGGTTGTCCATGTGCTGGCCGATGGCGGCAAAATCCATGAAATGACGGCGCAGGTGCGTGTTATGCAGACCTGCCTTGCGCGTTACGCTGTTGATGCGCGCGAAGCCGAAGTGCGTAATGAGCAGGTTGCTGGCGGTGTTGTCGCTGAGTTGAATCATCGGCACGATGAGCTGCGCGACGGTGAAGCGCTGGCCGTCCGCCGCACCCGCAAGGAAATCCGACCCGCCGATGAGGTCATCGCTACGGTACGTGACGTGCTCGCGCATGACCGCTGGATCGTGCTCCGCGGCTTTGAATGCCGTGAGCATGATCAACATTTTGATGGTCGATGCGCTTGGAAACGACACATTCGCGTTATACGACGCGATCGGATGTCCGAACGCCATCGTGTGTGCGTAGAGGCCGACTTTTCCTGGGATGCTTTCGATTGCCGGCCGCAACAATTCTTCGATGGGCATTTGCGCGCGAGCGACCTGTGGAAGCGTGCAAAGCGCGAGTGAGCCGAACAAGAATGCCGAGCGGTTCAACCTATGACCCCGTCCCCTGGTAGTGCTGCAAACCGATTCTCCAAAATCCGTACGACACCGCCAGCCACCCTGCTCCGATGAGCGGAGTAAGCAGGCCGATTTGCGGCGAGAGCGAGAGACCCGTTTCCACTTTGTGCAGCAAAAACGTCGCCGGAAAATAATTCATGAATGCAAACGGAAATACGAACGAAAGAATGATGCGCACGCCGCGCGTGTAGATGCTGATCGGGTAGCGTGTGAACTCCTGTTCGAGCGACATGATGACCCAGCGCAACGTGTCGACGCGAACGAACCAGAACGACGCCGTTGCCACCGCGAGCGAGATGCCCAGGTCGATCAGCGCGCCGCCCAGCACGACGAACGGCACGAACACGACGAATGCCCAGTCCACCTGCACGCCGCTGAAGCGCGTCGCGATGATGAAGTAGCCGACGGCCAGCATCAAGCCGTCGGGAAAGATTTGCGACGGGACGGTGAGCGTTTGAAAGAGTGCGTCCTGCGGGCGCACCAAGAAGCGATCGAAGCGGCCTTCGCGCACGTAGTCGGGAACGTTGACCACCGTGAAGAAGAACGTGTTGTGGAACTCATGGCCCAGCATCCAAAGCGCGTACAGAAACGCCATTTGCTTGAAGTCCCACCCGTTCATCGAGGGGAATTGGCGCAGCGTCACCCAAAGCGCCGCAAGCGCGGTTGCATGATACACGAACGTGAAACAGAACCACATGAGGAAGTTCGCGCGGTATTCGAGCATCGTCAGGACGTTGATGCGCCAGTATTGGTAATACGTCGCGAGCATTCACCATGAAGTTCAGCTTCGAAGCCGAAGTTTCCGTCCGGCCGCCATACCGGCTCGATCTCACTGTGGATGCGCTGCGGCGCCTTGCAGCCAACGTCGTCGACGTTGCGCATGACGGCGTCTATCGCCGCGCGATCCGCGACGCGGCGGGCACCAACATCCTGCAGGTCGAGCAGGCAAGCACGAAATCACTTCTAGTACGCATCGCCGGGCCGCGCGCGCGGCGGCATCTCGCGACGGCGCGGCGCATGTTGGGCACGCAGACACGTTTGGACGATTGGTACCGGCGCGTTCGTCCGTATCCGTGGCTGGAGTTTCTTGCGCGCGAGTTGCGCGGTTTGCGGCCGCCGCGCTATCCGACGCTGTGGGAAGCGCTCACGCACTCGATCGTTTTTCAGCAGATCAGCATTCACGCCGCCGCCTCGATCATGCGGCGGCTCATCGAAACCGCGGTCGAGCCGCTCGAACATGGCGGCAACACGTATTATCCGTTCATCACACCGGGGGAGTTGCTGGCCTGTGACGATGCAAAGCTGCGCGGCGCGGGCCTGAGCGCGAATAAAATCGCGCACTTGCGCAGCGCAGCCGTTGCGGTTGCATCCGAGGAGGTGACGGAAAGCGAAATCGAACGGCTGCCCAGCGCGCAAGCGTCGGAACGGCTCTGCGCCATCCGCGGTATCGGACCATGGAGCGCGGCGGTCGTGCTGCTGCGCGGGTTCGGCCGGCTCGACGTCTTTCCGATGAAAGACTCGGGCGTCGCGCGCAGCCTTCGCTTGCTTTCGGGCGATCCGCTCGTCGACGCCCACGCGCTGCTGGAAGGCTTGGGCCCGGTGCGTGGTATGCTGTATTTCCACCTGCTGCTGGGCCGCATGCGCAACCTGCTGCCCGCGACGCCCGGTTCGGAGATTGCGTGATGCATCAAACGATTCCGCGAACTTTTGCGATTCAGCGCTCCGGCGAGCGCTATTACGCGGACCTCGACTGGCTGAAAACCTATCATTCGTTCAGCTTTGCCGATTACTACGATCCGAACAACGTGAACTGGGGAGCGCTGCGCGTCTTCAACGACGATCGCATCGCCGCGGGAACCGGCTTTCCGCTGCACCCGCATCGCGACATGGAGATACTCACGTACGTGTTCTCGGGCGAGCTCGAGCATCAGGACAGCATGGGCAATCGCGGCATCGTGAAAGCGGGCGGCGTGCAGTTCATGAGCGCCGGAACCGGGGTGCGTCACTCGGAAGAAAACGCGCGCGACGACGCGGAGCTGCATCTGGTGCAGATGTGGGTGCTTCCCGGCAAGACCGGCACGCCGCCGACGTACGGTCAGAAAGATTTCACGCTCGAAGATCGCCGCAACCGCTGGCTCGCCGTTGCGAGCGGACACCACGCGATTGCCGCGTCGATTGCACTGACGCAGAACGCGGCGCTGTTGGTTTCGCATCTCGAAAACCACGAGCTGCGTCATACCTTCGAGCCCTCGCGCTTCGGTTTCTTGTTCGTCGGGACCGGCGAAATCGAAGCCAACGGCGAGAAGCTCTCGACGGGCGACGCCGTTCGCATGTACGCAATCGAACGGCTCGATCTGCGCGGAACCGGCGAAGTCGTGCTTTGGGATCTACCCGCCCTGGATCACGACACGCCATGACGCCGCTCGCCAGACGAGCGCCGAAAGTGCGCTGAAAAGCACGAGCCACACGACCTGAATGAGCAGGTAGCGCGCGTAGTCGTGCGGCTGAATCACCCCCACGTAGATGAGCAGCGGTGTCGAGTATATCGCTGCAAACGGCAGCGCGAAAACGATGCGTCCGAACGCGCCGGGGAAGAACGTCAGCGGAATTATCTGGCCGCTGAGCAGGTCTGAAACCCATCGAACGATGAGCTGAATCGCGAACGTCTCCAGCGTCCAAAACGCGATGGCGTTCATCAAGAAATTGACGAAAAAGTTGATCAGGTATCCAAGGAAAAACGACAGCAGAAACATGCCGAAGACAGGCGCGCTCGGCACGTCGATGTGCACCAGCAAGAGTGAGAACAGAATCGACGGGATGACCAGCAGCGCGTGCAGCAGCGTTTGGCCGAAACCGTCGCTGAAGAAGTAGAACGGCACGCTGATGGGTTTCATCAAATCCGTGGCGATGGTGCCTTCGCGGATCTTTTCACGAATGAGACGCGTGCCGTCGACTTCCAGGATGAGCGACATGAGCAGCGCGACCGTAGCGTAGGTGATCATCGAGTGAAGGGGCAGGTTCATCGGCGCGACGTTTTGCGCGTATAGTGCCGTCCAGAGGGAACGCAGCAAGTAAACCCGCACGATGAGCGAGCCGACTTCGGTGAA
>DATGJX010000256.1:0-24207 GCA_035294905.1 Vulcanimicrobiaceae bacterium
TTCCCGACCGGCACGACGTTTTTGCAGCCGGCGAACGTGCCCGTAATCGCATACCCGTTCCCCGGCGGTCCGCTGAACCGCTGCTACAATACGGGAATCATCGCAGCAGCGTCTGTCGATATACCGGTGCCGAATGAATGCCCTGCCGGGACCGCCGCGGCCATACCGGACACGTATCGCGACGGCGAGAGTTATCAAGCCAGTATCGTGAAGTTGCAGTACCAGAAAAATATCGGCAGCAACGCGTACCTCCGCGCGTATGGCTATACGTTCTATTCGGCGTGGCTGCAAAACGGCGCCATGGGCGACGGCTTCCCCGGTTTGAACCTCGGTGGATACCGCACAGGGTACGACTACGAAGTCGGCTCGCATACGCGCGGCGGTCAGCTGCAATTCGTCGACCAGCTCAGCAGCGAGCACCAACTCACGGCCACCCTGAACTACATTACGTCCAATACGCTGCGAGCCAACAATCAGAACGATCTCAACTTCGGCGGTGCCCCGTTCAACGACAGCACGGGCTCCGGCGGCGTGGCCGTGAGCAATCTTACGAACGGCACGCAATGCTTTGCCGCGTACGCGGGGACGGGTGGCAACGGCGTCAACACCTATAACGCGGGTCAGGTTGCACCGTGCAACGATCCCATTACGCAAGGTTCGTTCGATGACATCACGGGCAATGCCGACTATGGGGCGCAGCAAAATCAAACCTGCATCGGTAATGCGAACGACCCGCCTGCACCGGCGTGTGCGGCGGGCGCATCGTGGAGAATGACATATCTAGGCAATCAAGGGGACATCAACGACGTCGTTCCGAAGTTCGCGAACGTCTCGGTCAGCGATGAATGGCGGCCGAACGAAAAACTCGACGTAAGCGCCAGCGCCCGTTTTGAACGCGACGAGTACGATCTGACGCCCATCGCGGGCAATTCCGGCGACGACTTCTGGTTCCGTGCCGCGCAGAACGAGTTTTGCTACGATCCGAAGACGCTGCAGTTCGCGCTCATTCCGGAGCCGCCCCAATTTTTGCGCGACATTCAGCCGTACGTAACGTTCGACTGCCCGATCAATCCTGCGGACAACGTGCAGACGGTTCATCCGGACGGAAAGAGCGGGCACATTCTTTTGACCGATCAATTCAATCCCACGTATCTGCAGAACTATTTCGAGCCGCGCGTCGGCGCCACGTATACGATCGATCCGAACACTGTGCTGCGCTTCTCCGCCGGCCGGTACTACCAGCAGCCGCAAACGTATTCGCTCGAATACAATACGGAACAAGCGAATTTGCCGGCGCTGCTCGTGGGTTTCCTGCAATACGGCTTCAACACGCCGTTCCATCCGACGCTCCCGCAGGTAGCCGACAACTATGACTTCTCGTACGAGCACCAATTCGCGGGGACGGACATCGGTATCAAAGCGACGCCGTACTACCGGTATGCGTGGAACGAGATATACTCGGGGAGTGTCCCGACGCTGTCGCTATCCCCGGGTTTCAACTCAGGCATCGAGCATACGTCAGGCATCGAGTTGGAAGTGACCAAAGGCGATTTCAACAAGAACGGCCTGTCGGCGATGCTCTCGTACACGTACACAAACTCCAAAGAAAAGTGGGCGAACTATCCCGGGTCGACGATCAATCCCGTCGATCCGTACAACCAGGACATCCTTGCCTATAACGCATTGACCAAAGCAGGCGGCGGTGCGCCATGCTATAACGCCGGGACTCCGGAAGCGTGCCCGAGCGTAGCGGCGGCGACCGCCGCGGACATCCTCAACCCGTACTACAACATGCCTGCGCAGCCCACGCTCGACAAGTTCGGCTGGTACGATACCGGTCTGGACTATCCGTACATCTCGCCGAACGTCTTCGTTCTGCTGCTCAACTACAAACATGACAAATTCTCGATTACGCCCGCGCTCATGATCAATCAAGGCGCTTCGTACGGCTCTCCAGGCGATTTCCAAGGGCTCGATCCGCGAACGTGCCAACAGAATCAGGGACTCGGCGCCAACATTCCGACTGCACCCAATCCACTTGCTGCGGACTACACCTCGTGCCAAGCTGCGGCTATTGGCGCAAGCGGATCCTCGCCGGGTACGCTCTTCATTCCGAATCCGTACAGCGGCAAGTTCGATTCGTTCGGTCAGTTCCGCCAGCCGTGGCAGGCGAATCTCGGGCTGCAGATGCGGTATGACATCAGTCCGCGCATTACGGCGAACGTGACGGTCGCGAACCTCTATCAGCGCTGCTTCGGCGGCTCCGCTGAGCCGTGGACGGCAATATATCCGCCCGATCACAATGCCTGCGCCTACTACGGCAACCGGTTCTTCATCAGCAACTTCTACAACGGCAGCAGCCCGAACGACACGGCGGCAAACGGCGTTCCCCTCAACCCGTATTTTGCAGCCGCGTTCGCGCCCTCGTATAGCGGTAACGACGTGAACTCGTACAATCAAGTGCTGCCGCTCGAAGTCTATGTCGACCTGCAAATAAAGCTCTAGCACGCGCGTGAGCTCGATCAGGTAAACGTGCATTCGCCAAAGTATGACGCCGTTGTAATCGGCGGCGGGCACAACGGTTTGGCATGCGCGGCGCTGCTCGCAAAAGCGGGCCTCTCGGTGGCCGTCTTCGAACGTTGCGAGCAGCTCGGCGGAGCTGCGGTCAGCGAGCACCCGTGGAGCGGCTACACCGTTTCGACGGCATCGTACGTGTGCACGCTGCTCGATCCGTGGCTCATCGCTGAACTAGAACTGGAGTCGCATGGATACCATGCGTACCGCAAAGACCCCGCGACGTTCAACGCGCTCCTCGACGGACGTTCGCTTTTGCTTGGTTCCGACGGGGAGGCCAATGCGCGCGAGATCGCAGCCTTCGATAAGGACGACGTCGCGGGATACGCGCACGTCGACGGCTTGATTCGGGAGCTCGGCGGTGCGCTGTTCGAAAGCTTTTCCGATCCGGAGCCGCACTTCTCCGCACTGCCGCGCAATGTGCGCGAAGTGCTGCTGCAGTCGGCTGCGGAAGTCGTGCAGCGATACGTCAGCACGCCCGTGCTGCAGGCTGCGATTGCAACCGACGGCATCATCGGAACGAATGCCGGGCCGCGAACGCCCGGCACGGCGTACGTTTTAGCCCACCACTATGCGGGACGCGCCCTCGGCGTGCAAGGCGCATGGGGATACGTGCGCGGCGGAATGGGCGCGATTTCTCAGGCACTCGCCGCATCGGCGCGCCGCTACGGCGCGCAGGTTTTCAGCGGTGCGCACGTACGGCGAATTCTCGTGGAGGACGGAAAAGCGCAAGGCGTCGCGCTCGACGACGGGCATGAAACTTATGCGCGCACCGTCATTTCGAACGCACATCCGCGAACGACGTTCGTCGATTTGGTAGGCGGCGCGCATTTGCACTCCGGGTTCGCGCACAAGCTGCGCGACTGGAAAACCACCGGCGTCGCTTTCAAACTCAATTTGGCGCTCGGCGAGCTTCCGAATTTCACGTGCAGGCCCGGCACGACCGCGCAGCCGCACCACCGCGCCACGATTCACGTAGCGCCGTCGATCGACTATCTGCAGCAAGCGTACGAAGACGCGCGCGCCGGCGGCATTTCGAAGATGCCGATGCTCGAGTGCTTTTTGCAAACGCCGACGGACCCGTCGCTCGCGCCTGAGGGGAAGCACATTCTCTCGGTATTCGCGCAATATTATCCGTACGATCGCAGTGACGGCTGGAGCAAAGCGCAGCGCGAGGCCGTCGCCGACCGGATCATCTATCAACTCGGACAATATGCGCCGAACGTTCCCAACGCCATCGAGGCGCGGCAAATGCTCAGTCCGGTCGATTTGGAACAGCGCTTCGGCCTCGTCGGCGGACACATCTTTCACGGCGAACTGCTCCCGGGTCAAATATACGAGGATCGGTTCGCTACGCGCACGCCCATACGAAACCTCTATCTGTGCGGGTCGGGAGCGCATCCCGGCGGCTGCGTAAGCGGATTCCCCGGCAAGCGTGCAGCTCACGCGGTCATCACCGACATGCGGACGCTGCAGCGCGCACAATGATACGCGCTGCGGCTGCGTGCTTTGCCGCTCTCGCTCTTCTCGCAGCGGTTCCGCAGGAACACCGCTTCGGAATCGGCGATTGGAGCCGCATCGTCCAACTCTCTTCCGCCGTGATCTCGCCGGACGGAACGCAGATAGCGTTCGACGTTTCGCGCGCCGACATGGCGAACAATCGTTACGACGACACGCTGGAAGTGTACGATCGCCGCACGCATACGCTGCGCGCTCTCGCATCCGGCCACCGCGTTGTCGACACGATCCGCTGGTCGCCCAGCGGCGCGCAGATCGCCGCGGTCATGGATGCACCGGGCGAAGATGCCGATCAGCTGTACGTGATCGATCCGGGTACGGGCGAGGCGCGGCGTTTGACGTCCGGCGAATCGGACGTCGATGCGATCGACTGGTCTCCTTCGGGTGACGCCATTGCGTTCACGCGCCGCGATGCGGCGCCGCATCTCACCGGCGAAGCTTCGTATCGCGACGGTTTTGAGGTAACGGACAACGCCTATCTGGTGACGAGCGCGCCGCGGCGGCGCGGGCTCTGGGTCGTCGATCTTTCCGGTCGCGAGCGGCGCCTTCCGGTACGTGGAGGCAGCGTTGCAAGCGACGTGATTTCCTGGTCGCGCGACGGCAAGCGCATCCTGTACGAGCGCGCTCCCGACGCCGTGAGCGCTCACGACGAACTCGCAACCGTGATGGCGCTAAACGTGAGTGACGCAGTCAGCACGCCGGCAGGAGCGCGTCGCGCTTACGAAGACAACGGCCTGTTCTCGCCCGACGGCTCGCGCGTGGCGTATCGCGTGAATCGCGACGGCGATCCGATGAACCAGCCGGAGGCGTACGTCGACGGGCATGACGTCTCGCGCATGCTCGATCGCCACGTTGAAGTCTTTGCATGGATGCCGAAGGGCAACGCGCTGCTGCTGGAAGGATTCAGCGAAACGCAGCAGCCGCTGTGGGTTCAACCGCTGCACGGACGGGCGCACCGCTTGCCGCTCGGTGCGGTCGTGCAAGCGCGCATCGAGCCGCAAGACAGTGTGGCGCGTGACGGAACGATCGGGTTTATCGGCAGAGAAACCGGCAGACCCGACGAGATTTACGTGTTGCCGCCGGGTGCAAAAGCGCCGCAGCGGCTCACATCACTGAACGACGCGATCGCCGCGATGCCGATGGGCCGCACGATCACAATCTCGTGGCGCTCGGGCTCCCTGCGTCCCGACGGCGTCGTCATCTATCCCGTCGGATACACGCGCGGCAAGAAGTATCCGATGGTGCTCTGGATTCACGGCGGGCCTGCGCTCTCGGGATACAGCGCGTTTCGGCGAATGACGCAAGCGCTCGCGAGCCGCGGCTACGTCGTGTTCGAACCGAACTATCGCGGCAGCAACAACTTGGGAAATGCGTTCGAGCACGCGATTTACAACGACGCCGGCGCCGGACCCGGCCGCGACATCATGGCCGGCATTCGCGCGGTCGAGAAGCTGGGCATCGTCGATTCTTCACGTATCGGCGTTTCCGGCTGGTCGTACGGCGGACAGATGACCTCGTGGATGGAGGCGCAGTACCCGATTTTCAAGAGCGCCGTCGCCTGGGCTGCGGTCAACGATCTGACGGTCGATTATGCAACGGCGGACGACATCGTCGACGACCGCAATTACATGGGCGGATCGCCCTATCGCGCGAACGTCATGGAGCGCTATCGCGCGCAGTCGCCAATCACGTATTACCGGCGCATCCGCACACCGACGCTCATCATGGGAAACGTTTACGACGTGCGCGTTCCCATCGTCGAAAGCTACGAAATGTACCACGCACTGCTCGATAACGGCGTGCCCGTGAAATTCTACGCGTTTCCGACGCACGAGCATTTGCCGCAGGGACCGGTGCGGATGGCGCAGGCATTTTCACTGTGGTACGACTGGTTCGACCGGTATTTGAAATGAGGAACGGATGATTCACGGCGTTTTGCTCGCTGCGGCGCTTTGCCGCCCGACTGTGTTTCGCGCGGACGGAACGCGTTCGTCCGCCGCGCTGCGCGGACCCGGACTCGTGCTTTCCGGCGGCGGTCTTTCGGGAATGCCGCGTGCAGCAGTTCTCGCGTGGATGCGCGCGCGCATCGCGGCGCCGCCCGGTACGCGCGCGGGAAATCTCCTGATTCTCAAGGCGTCCGACAATGAACGGTACTATACCGACACCTTCTACCGGGAGAGCCGATTTGCTCGCGTGCAAGAAATCTTTATTCCGCCATGCGCGACGCGCGCGCAAGTCGATGCAATCGCACCGTACGTCGATGCGGCTGACGACGTGCTCTTTTCCGGTGGAGATCAGGCGCACTACGTGCCGTGGAAAGGCAGTAAACTCATCGCGGCGGTGCGGCGCGTGTATGCTCGCGGCGGCGTAATCGGCGGCGGCAGCGCGGGACTAGCCATTCAAGGCGAGGTCGTTTTCGACTCCGTCGCCGCCGATCGCGACTTGCCCGACGATGAAGACGTCGCAACGCCGGACGCGGTAAGAAATCCGTACGAGGCGTCGATCAGCTTCACGACGGGTTTTCTCGATTGGCCGCCTATGCGTGATACGATTACCGATTCGCACGTCGCGCGACGCAATCGCTTCGGCAGATTGACCGCGTTCATGGCGCGCATCCTGCGCGATGGACTGGTTCGCGGAAGCACGATTTACGGCGTCGCGGTGGATGAAGGCGCCGCATTGCTCGTCGACTCGCGCGGTATTGCATCGCTCGTCGAGCGTAAGCGTGAAGACGACGGCTACGTTCCCAAAGGCGCGTGGATCGTGAAAGGCGGCCGCGCACAGCGCATTCGGCCGCGCGTGCCGCTGCTCTATACGGTGAACGTGACGCACCTGGGTGCGGGCATGCGCTACGATTTGCGCGCAAAACGCGCGCTCGGCGGTACGACGTATCGCGTCACCGTAAACGGCGCCGCGACGCCGATGTATTCTCGCAATCCGTACCGGTAAAAACAAAACCGGGGCGCATGCGCTCGCCCCGGTCTTGCCTTCGTGTGCGAAGACGAATGTGTCAGAGCTGACTATTCAGCACGCTGATGTCGACTGAACCCAACCCTGTGGTGTAGTCGTAACCGGGCGCTGCCGTGTAGAGTCCGTTCGAGCCGCTGACGACGTCATGAAAACCGCCGTCCGGCTGCCAGGGAGGCGGCCCCGCATTCATTGCGCCGGCTGCGTTACCTACGAAGTCCTTGTAATACCACACCGGTGCAAATCCGAGCCGATTACCGTGCGCTGTTTGGACACGCGCCCAGACGCCGGCAGAAAGAGGTGAAGCTAGGCTGGTGCCGCCGGTTACGCACGGCGTGCATGAACCGTTCACCGCACTTCCGCCCCACAGTTCCGCGCCCGTTTCGAGCGATGCGTCCATCGCCACGTCGGGAACGCCGCGCATGCTTTCGCCGTTCTTGCTTACCGGCTGCGCTTGCGTTTCCCAATACGGCGAGTATTCGAACTGACTGAGTCCGCCGCCGCCGGCTTCCCATGCGGTTTCGCCCTTGTACGTGCCGTCCGCGTTCGTGAAGAGATCGGTGCCGCCGACCGCGACGACGTACGGGGAGGCCGCGGGATACTCGACGAACGGCGCGCCGCCCGGTGCGCCGTTGGTGTCCACGAGGTTGTTGCAATAGCCGCCGTTGTCGCCGCTCGAGGCAAACATCGTCATGCCTTTGGATGCGCCTTCGAGCAGAATCTCGTCGTCCATGACCATCGAGCCGTCCAAGTACGGGAAGACCTCGCATCCGCCGAAGGACGAGTTGGCGATGTTCGTGTAGTGCTGCGTTACCCAGCGGTTGTATTCGAGCGCGATGTCGGAATCGGTGAGCGACGTCGTCACGTACAGATCGATCGCCTTGAGGTTTTGCGCGATGCCGCTGGAGTACGTCATGTCGAGCGTCCATTCGGTGTCGCCCGAGGTGTCGGTGCTCGCAACGCCGACTTGTATTTGATGCACGGGAACCTGCGGCAAACCGAATTGCGATTCGTTCAAACGCAGATCCGAGATCGACTGCGAAACGTTGCCTTCGGCCATGATTGCAACCGAGGTCGCGCTTGCGGCGGATGTGCTGCCGGCGTCGTATGCGACTTGGAACGTCGCCGGATCGTAAAAGCGCAAGCACGCCTGCGGCGGCGTTGATTGGCCTTCCACTTCGCACGACGTTACGCTCGGCGTCGGTTTGAACGCTTGCAGATTGTTTAACCCCAACACCGAAGCGACGATGCCGCCCAGTGAGGTGGGGACGTATGCCGGCGTGACGTTCGCGTTGAAGTTCGTTCCACCACCCGAGAACGAGTGAATCGACGTATCGAAGGCGCTTTGCACCTGCGCAATCGTGCCGGTTGCGCTAATCAGCAGATTGTTCGGCTCGACGCTGATATTGGTGAGGCCTTTGCTTTGCAGATACGTCGTGACGGCGGAAACGTCGGACGACGTCGGTCCGTATGCCGAATTGACGGTTGCATCCGAAAGAACGGTGCCCGACGCGACGGCCTGCTGCAGTTGCGCCATGTTGTGCAGCTTCAAGCCGACGAGAACGGTGATGCTCTGCGAGGCCGATGCGGCGCCGAGATCGGTTGCGTTCGCGACCGGGAGTGCGAGCGTGCTCGTCGTCGACCAGCCTGCGGGCGCGCTTGCAGCAGACGCTGTTTTGAGCGGACTGCCTGCGCGGGATTGCGCCATGGGCGGCATGCCGGACGACCCGCCGTGGCCCGCGCACGAGGCCGTCAGCAAGCCGACGGCCACGGCGAGGGCAGGGAATTTTTGCATGGGTGGTTCCTCCTCGGTACCAGCGTACGAGGACGCCGCCTGAGCCGACATACCGAATTTCGGGTAGGGCGCGGCTACCTGACCCCACGCTAGGATGGATGCACGATGGTCGTATCACTCGCGGGCGAGTGGGACATCTACCGGCGCGACGAACTGCGCACCCAGCTTGAGCCCGCCTACTTCGAACGCCTCATCATTCTGGACCTCACGACTGCGAAGTATGTGACGAGCACGCTGATTTGTGCGCTGATTCTCGCGCACAAACACCGGCAGGATCGGAAACTTCCGCAAGCGCTGCTCGCCGTGAAGTCGGCGTTCGTGCGGCGCCTGCTCAAGGCGACGGGTCTGGACGACTTCTTCCCGATTTTTGAAAGCGTAGAGGACGCGCTGCGCGCTTACAATCCGGCGCCGCCGTCGGGCGTTCCGAGGCCGGTCGCCCAATCGTAACCAGCCGGCGCAATGTCGTTGAATGCGCTGCGGTGCTTGTACGAATATGCCGGACCTTGCGGATTACCGGAAAGCGCGTACGCGGCGGCAACGATCGGCGCACCCACGCTCGTGCCGCCTGCGACGAGCCAGCCGCCGGCCGTCGAATCGTACATCGACACACCGGTTTGCGGATCGGCCACGGCCGCGACGTCGTTCATCGAACGCACGTTTTTGCATTTGGTGCTGCCCCATGCGGGCTTTCGTTCGTAAAGGCTGCACCCTTTGGCCGTGTATTTCCATGCGGACTCGGTCCACGCGCCGTCCGAACCGGAGAGCGACGTTCCACCGACGGCGGTGACGTTGGATGAGACGGCGGGATAGAACGGCGAGTTCTGATCGCCTGCGCTCACCGTTATTGCAACGCCCTTATGGAGGTAGTGGAAATCATATGCGGTCTCGCCGGACCACTCCGGACCATAATAGCTGTTGCTAATCGCATTCGCGCCGATCTTTGCCGCAGTATCCACGGATGCACCAAGATCGTCGAACGACGGTGAGTTGGCTTCGACGAGCAGAATCTTACAGTTCGGACAAACCGCGGACACCATGTCGAGATCGAGCGAGATCTCTTGATCCCAGCCGGCGTTCGCAACCGGATACGGTGCCGTCTGTCCCTGCTCGTTCACCTTGTTGAAGCACCCGTTCGTGCTCGTGCAGGCCGGCAGCCCGTAAGCGGTGCGGTAGACGGCGAGATCGGCCTCCGCCGCGGGATCGTCGTATGCATCGACGATGGCGACGGTACCACCCGAATTCTGTGCCGGAAGCTTGTAGCGATCGATCAAATCGGCAGGATGAAAACCTGGAAGCAAATTCTCCGGCGTCGTCGGATTACCGATCGGCGGAACGTTGATGTTGATCGCAATCGTGCAGTTTGCTTGATCCGCCTCGAACGTGAGATCGCATCCGAGCGTTTCACCCGGCAGCGCCTGCGGCGTGTTACCCGGCAGCGCGTGCGGCGTATTGCCGGGCACTGCTTGCGGTGTGCTCATCGTCGTGCGCAGTGCGTCGTTCAGCGGGACGACTCCCGAATGCGGCGAGGCGCACGACGCCAAACTCGCAGCCATCGCTAGGGATACCGCGGGTGCGAAATGCTTCAACTGCAATCTCCTCCACACAGCAATAACGGGCGGCTACGCTTCTACCCAGCCCTGACTGCTTGCTAACGCGACGGCCTCACGGCGCCCGCGGCAGCTGAGCTTCCTACAGATCGAACGGATGTGCGTATCGACGGTATGCGGGCTGCGCCCGGTCCGAGCTGCCACCTCCTTCGTGCTCGCACCCTTCGCAAGCAGCTGCAGCACCTCGCGCTCGGACGGTGTCAGCGCCGCATAGGCACCCTGCGCGCCGATCGTCGGGAGCGCTTCGAGAAGCCGCGCGATACCGGCAAAGTGATCGGCGCGCAGCCGCTCCATCGCTGCGGGGAATTCATCGTCAGCCGCTTGCCCCAAATGTGCGCGGTACAAGACGCGAACCGCGTGCGCAAACGTTCGCATGCGCCGCATTGCACCGGTGAGAGAGCGCTCGGCTTCGCTTAGCAGACGGTGTGCGGATACTTCGTGACCGCGCAGCAGAGATGCAAGCGCCATGGTCAGCCGCGCACGGACCACGTGGCGGTTTGCAGCACGGCCGCTTGCCAGCGTCATGGCGGCGGCGTCCAAGTGCGCATCCGCTTCCTGCTGCATTCCGGCGGCGGTCGCGTAGAGCGCAGCGTCTGCGGCGCGCAGCGCGCGCTGCTCCGCCGTGCTTTGCTCCGGCACCGTTTCGGCGACAAGGGCGTATGCGCGCGCGAAATCACGTTCCCACGCCGCTCGAAGCGCGTCCATTGCGACGACCGTCGTTCGTCGCAACTGCGGCAAGATCGTTTCACGCGATCGCATCTCGACGTCGAACGCTTCCAGCGCCGCATCGTTTGCGCGTTCCACCTCGATCTCGTATCGCGCCACGAGCGCGAACAGTGTCGCGTGCGCGCTGGCACCCTTGCGCGCGCTTTCGTTCAAGCGATCCAATATCTGCAACGCTTCGATCGGGTCGTCCGCCGTGTCGCGCGCGATGGTGTATAGAACGCTGTATGCGCGCGCCGCCAATTCGTACAGATTATTGGCCAAGGCGAATTCGATGGCGCTCGACGCGTAGGTGCGCGCCTTCTCCAGTGAGCCGGCATACCGTTCGACGTAGGATGCCTGTTGGTAGACGCGCGCACGCAAATCCTCGGGCATCGAGGCATCCTGCAATCTCAGCGCGCGGTCTATCGCATCGAGCGCGTCGCGCTCGCGGCCGGCGCGCAGAAACCCCGTCGCGAGCGTTGCGAGGAGCGGTGCGCGATAACGCGGATCGGCAGCGCCGTCCTGCGTGTACGGTTCGAGGAATGCGACGCAGTCGCGATCCATCCTTACCAGTTCGAGCGCGTACCGATGAACCAGGGGCAAACGCAGGTCGTCGTTGCCCTGCGCGAGATCGATTGCGGCGAGGAACGCGGTTTCGGCGATTTCGAATCTGCCCCGGCTCGCATCGATCATCGCGCGCAGTCCCATGAGCATCGCGCTGCTTCTGCGCTGCGACTCCGGCACCACTTCGAGCGCTTGCGCGAGCTTCTCGACTTCACCGCGCTCGAAGAGCGAGAACCCGCCCAGCTCGACGATGGCGGCGATCTCTTCCATCGCTCGCGCCTTTGTATAGAGCACGAGCGCGCCAGCCGCCTCGCCGCGCAGTTCGAGCAGTCGCGCACCCTCGCGGAGCGCGCGGCGCCATTCTTTTTCACCGGAGTGGCGCAGTTCGGCCTCGAGAAAATCGCGAAAAAGATCGTGATAGCGGTACTCGCCGGGCGAAACCTCGTGCAAGAACGTCGTCTTGCCGCGCAGTTCTTCCAAAAACGCCGGCGTTGCGCCCAGCGCTTCCGCGATGCCCCGATCGAACGTCGAGAAGACGCAGCTCGCAAGAGCAAAGCCGCGCTGCGGAAGTGTGAGCGCTGCAAATACCTGCTCGGCGAGGAAGCGATAGATCATCTCTCGCGTGCTGAACGCCGCGGAGCGCAAGTCTCCGGAGTGCGTCCGCGTGCGCATCGCGATCGTCATCGCGACCGGCCATCCCTCGGTCAATTGCCGCAGCGCCTCAATCTCTTGCAAGTCGAGTTTGACGCCGCTTTGCACGGCAGCCGCCATTGCCTCGTCCGTCGTAAAGCGCAAGTCGTCTTCAGCGATCGGCAAGTCCATCCGCCGGTACGCAACCCACGTCGCCACCGGAAGTCCGGCGTCGGTGCGCGCGGCGATGATCCACTTGATTCTATCGCCCGTGCGTTCGATCAAATCGGCCAAAAGTGCAATCGACGCCGGTTCTACGGCTGCGAAATGCAAATCGTCGATGACGATCGTGCAGCGCGCGTCTTTGAGATGTTCGGCGAACCAATCGCAAAGCTGGCGAACGGGCTCCTCGCTTGCGAGCACGCGTTCTTGCATGCCGGGAAAAGACGCGAGCGGGCCGGGCGCTACGGGCTCGAGCGTTTCGCTGATGCGTCGCACGAAAGCCAGCAGGGTCGAATCTTCGCGATGGACGTCGTAGCGCACGACGTCGAGCCCTTCGCTCTCGACGAAATCGCGCAGCGCAATGCTTTTGCCGAATCCCGCGGGTGCAACGACGAGTGTGACGGGAAACCGCGTCGCCGACCGGAGCCGTTCGTTGATGCGCGCGCGCATGACTAGGCTCCTAGCTTACGTCATTTCCGCCGCAGCTTCCCGCACGATGCGCCCCAGGGCGTCGAGCATCAGGTCGAGATCGGCTTCCTGCGTGCGGTGATTGGTGATGCAGACGCGCATCGCTCGGCGTCCGAAGACCGTCGTCGAGGAAATGACCGCGGCGCCGCTCTCCTGCAAGCGTATTACGCTCTCGTCCGTGAGCCGATCGAGCAGCTCGCCGGAAGCACCGGCAAGCTGCGGGCGAAAGCACACGATCTGCAAGTCGACGGGAGCGACGAGCTCGAAAGCATCGTCCCGGGCGATCCGAGCCTCGAGGTAACGGGCCTGTTCGCAGTTGCGCTCGATTGTGCGGGCCAAGCCTTGCGCTCCGTGCTCCTTGATGGTAAACCACACCTTGAGCGCGCGGAATCCGCGCGAGAGATCCGGTCCGTAATCGGTAAACCACGGTTCGCCGGCAGCAAGTCCGCGCGTCATGCGGGTGATGTACGGGCCTTCGCTTGCGAACGTGGCGCGATGAACCTCACCGTTTCGCACCAGCACGCATCCGGCATCGTAGGGCACGTGCAGCCACTTGTGAAAATCGAAGGCAATCGAGTCGGCGCGCTCGATACCGCGCAGCTTCGGCCGCAGCTGCCGTGAGAGATACGCGGTCGCGCCGAACGCGCCGTCGACGTGAAACCACAAACGTTCGCGTTGCGCGAGATCGGCAAGCTCGTCGAGCGGGTCGATCGCGCCGACGTCGACGGTTCCCGCATTTCCCACGACGAGAAAGGGATGCAGTCCCGCCGCGCGATCGCGCGCGATGGCCTGCGCGACGGCCTGCGGTTGCGTGCGGTGCGCGTCGTCAACCGGCAGCACGCGCAGATTTGCCGAACCCAGGCCCGCATTTTCAAATGCTTTGCGAACGCAAGCGTGCGTGGCAGCCGACGCGTAGCCGACGAGCTGCGCGGCGTGCTGGTCGAGCCCGCGTTCGCGAACGTCGTGCCCGAGTGCGCTGGTGCGCGCTACGAGCACGGCTGCGAGGTTCGCAGCCGACGTGCCGATGACGAGCAATCCGCTTGCGCTTTGCGGCCAGCCGAAGAGATCGCGAAACCATCCGATGACCTGTCGCTCGACGTAGACCGCGCCGTGATCGCGTCCGCCGACGTTCGAATTCATCACCGCCGCGAGCATGTCGGCCAGCGCGCCCGTCGGCGTTCCCGCACCATGCACCCAGCCCCAAAAGCGCGGATGGATGTTGCCCGTCACGTACGGCATGATTGTCTGCGCGAACTCGCGGTAGATCTCGTCGAGCGCTCGGCCTTCCTGCGGCATCGGCTCCCGCAGCTGCGCTTTGATCTGCTCGGGTACAGCCTGCCAAACGGGTCGCTCTCGCAGATTTTCCAGGTAGTCGACGGCATCGTCCAGAGCGCGATGCGCGATCTCGCGAAAGCGCTCCCAGTCAGCGGGATCCAACACGGTCTATCAGCCTTTGAAATGCGTCGAAGATGCGGTGCGCGGCCGGGAACTTGTACGCAAAAAGCTGCGGATCGTCGCCTGCATGCACCACCATCGCGGGATCCGCTTCGAATACGAGCAGCCGCCCTTGCCGATCGATGGAACAGTCCACGCCGAAATATTCGAGACCCAACGTGCGCGCCATTTCGCGTAATGCGCGCTGCAGCGGCGGCGCGAAGACCTCGTCGAAGTGCGATAAGAAAAACGCTTCCTCTTCGCGCATCCATGCGGTTTCGCGCATCGGCGCATTGTAGTAGTGGATCATCCAGTTCGGCGAGATAGCCAAATGATACGGATAGGGGACGCCGTCGACGACGATGATGCGGTACTTGCGATAGTAGCCGTCGTCTTTTTTGAAATCCACGAACGGCATCACGTAAAAGACGGTTGCCGAAACATCTTGCAGATACTGCCAGAGTTCCGCCCCATCGCCGATGCGCGCAAGTTCGCGCCCGGCTTGCGATCCGACGGGGCGCACGAGCAGCGGATACGGGATCGAAATTGCGCCGCGTTCGAGGGCGTCGCGCTCCACGCGGCTCGTCTGCGGCGCATGGACGTGCGGAATAGCGGCAATTGCTCGTGCCGCGCGCACGCGATTGGTTCCCAGCACCTGGTGCGGATCGTTGATGTGCGGCAAGCCGGTGCGGCGCAGCACCGCCGACGCAAGTTCGAGTGCTTCGACGCTCGCGTCCGACTCGCCGATTGCGGTGAACACCGCGTCGACTTGCGGAATAGGCGCTGCTGCCGCCTGCTGCGCGGAAAGGAGGTAGAGTTTGTGCAGCGTCGTCGTGCGCGCGTCCACGAGAAAATCGACGGGCACGTTCGCCTGCCAATCGCCGGGAACCATCAGCGCGAGCAGCCGGCGTTGTTCCTGCGGTGCAGATTGACTGAACAACGTTTGCCGGTCGAGCACCTTGCGCTGATGCGCGAGGGCTTTCGCGTTGTTTCCGTCGATCTGCTCGAGTTCGTACATCGCTTGATTCGCGGCCATGTCGGCCGGTTCGCGTGCAAGCACCGCTTCGAACGCGCGGCGCGCGTCGGCAAAACGGCCGAGACGCACGTGCAGCGACCCTAGTCCGCTCAGCGCGGCTTTCTCTTGCTGATCGTATGAAAGCGCCGTTTCGTACTCGCGCTGCGCACCGTCGAGATCGCCGTCTTCGACGAGCGTCGTCGCAAGATTCGCGTGCAGAAGCGGCAGGCCGGGTTGTGCGGCGATGCCTTCGCGGAACGCCTGCGCAGCTTCACCCAGGCGTCCTTGCGAACGCAACAAGACACCCCGTCGATTAGCATCGATCGCGGCTGGCGTGGGCTGCGGTGGCCGCTGCGATGCGGAGATGGGCACTACCCTCCTGTGTATCAGTCCGTCGTGGTGTTCCTGGCCGTTCTCTGTTTATGCTTCGGCGCCTACGCGGCGCGAATGCACCGCCGTGCCAAGGCCGCGGCGGATCGATTGGACGCTGCCGCCCGCCGCGAGTCCGACGTGCTCGAAGCGGTTCGTGTTCTGACGGCAGCATCGCGGGAATCGACGCATGCGGTATTGACTGCACTGGACCGCACGTTGCGCGTACTCGAACCCTCGCTCGACGCCGTCCTCGTCTTCGTACCGGAGGGGGAGGAACTCGCCTGCGTGCACGCGGCCGGCGCGCGCGCGGAACACTTCGCCGGTTCGCGCGTACGTCGCGACCAGGCCGCGTCGCTTCCCGCCCGAGCTGCTCTCTGCGGACATCGGGTCGAACTCGCGGGTGACGCTCGCCCGGTTATTCCGACCGATCGCGCCGCGCTCGCGGTGCCGATGATCGGCGGCAGCGGCCTCGCAGCCGTCGTTTACGCCGCGACGAGAGAGGAGCGGATAAACGGTTCCGATCTCATCGTGCGCGCCGTGGCGCAAGCGGCCTCGCCGTACGCGCTGGCCGCCGAACGCGAAATCGATCGCCGCACGGCGACCTATGACGGCTTGACCGGTCTGTACACGCCTCGCGCATTTCGCGCAAAATTGCAAGAGGAATTGGCGATTGCACGCCTGCGCCGAACCGCATCGCTCGCGTTGTGGTTCGTCGATACGGATCACTTCAAACGTGTCAACGACACGCTTGGTCATTCGGAAGGCGATATCGTGCTGCAGCGCATGGCGGGGCTGCTGCGCGAACACACGGTTCCGCAGCTCGACGTGCCCGCGCGCAACGGCGGCGACGAGTTTTGCGCGATCGTGCGCGGCGTGCACAAGGTCAGCGCGATCGAGCGCGCGCACCGTTTCTGCAAAGCCGTCCGCGAATGCAACTTCGGCGTCGACCTGCCGATCACGGCAAGCGTGGGCGTCGCGGCGTATCCGTACGACGCGTCCGGCGCAAGCGAGCTGCTCGAAGTGGCGGACGCCGCGATGTATCACAGCAAACGCTCCGGGCGCGACCGGGTCTCGTTTTCCGTCGACGGCAGCGCCTTTGCGGTTTTTTCCGTGAAAGACTGAGAATGCGCTGAAAAGCAATCGGCGGGTTCGTCACGAACAGAGTGTGCCGTGATTCATCCGGTGCTCTCGATCATCGGACGGCCGAATGCGCTCGATCGCGAGGTCAGCGCGCTCTCGGTCTCGGCGTTGTTGCACAGCTCGCCCGCGGCGCTGGTCGATCCCGTGCGCGCCGCTGCTTCGCTGCATCTGGAACAATTTCGTACGACGGTGTGGATCGTCATGATGGCGGCGCAAATCGCGGTGCTGGCATATTTCTGGAGTTCCGGGTCGTCCGCGCGGCTGCGCGACTGGCTGCGCGCTCGGGCACGCCCGGAATTTGCGGTGCGGTTTTGTTTCGGAGCACTCGTCGCCGGAATCGACAGGCTCGCGGCGTTCATTCCGCTGGCGGTCGAGTACCGGTATATGCGCATTCTCGATCTCAACTCCATCCTGTTTCGCAGTTGGCTCGTCGAGTGGATCGGCGCGACGCTCATCGCCATGCTCGTCGCGGGATGCATTGCCGCCGTCGTGCTGTGGCTCGCCGATCGCACCCATCAGTGGTATCTCTATACTATTGCAGGCGTCATCGGATTCACGCTGCTCATCACCTATGCGAATCCCGTCGCAATTGCGCCGGCGTATTCATACTTCTCCTCCGTGCAGTTTACGCAGCCGCTGGAGCGCGATCTCGCGCAGCTCGAAGGGCGCGCAGGCGTGCACGTTTCGGTGCTGCAGCAAGATATTTCGCGGCAGACGCACGTCGATTCCGCGTACGTCATGGGCTGGGGCGCAACGCAGCGCGTCGTCATCGCCGACACGACGCTCGCGGGCTCGACACCGGCCGAGATACGCTTCTTGTTCGCGCGCGCGATAGCGTGGATCGCCGCCGCCGACGGCTTGCATGTCGCGCTCGTGCAAGGCGGCTTTCTCGTTTTGGGCACGGCGCTCGCCGTGTTCATTTCCGACCGCATCGGCTTTCGGCGCGACGACGATCCGGTTTCGCGACTAGCGCTGCTCGGTGCGGTGATGGGGTGCGTGTATCTGATCGCCGTGCCGTTTTACAACGGGTACGTGCGCAACGTGGATCGCATGACGGACACGGCCGCAATCGCCTTGGTTCCGGATCGCGCCGCGGCCATTCGTTTGGAAGTGCGCCGCAGCGATCAGGCACTGCTGCCGCTCTGCCCGAATCCGTTCGTTTACTGGTATTTCGATGCGCGCGTTCCGCCCGGCACGCGCATCAGCAATCTGCAGGATCAGCCGGACTATTGCGCCGGCGTGCCTAGGCAGCGCCGGTAAAGACGCTCCCCGAGACGCGCGTGCCCAAGTGGTGCGCGGTGAGCAGTTCTACGACCGTGGCGTGTGCGATCCGGCCGTCGACGATGTGCGCTTGCGCGACGCCGCCGCGCACGCCGAGAGCGGCCGCGCGGATCGCCGTGCGCAGATCTGCCGGAATGCGCGCGTCGTCCGCGATGGTGAGCGCTTCCGCCGGCGTGAGTTCGCTGATGATGGCGGCGGTTTCAGGATCCGTGACGCCGCCCAGCGCGTGAAAAAAGATCGCGCGAACCGCATCGGTTGCCGCGGCGATCGCGCGCGCCACTTCATCGGCGTCGATCGCGTTGTCGCGCAGCGCGAACACGGAAAACGTGGTTGGTTCGATCACCGGAATGTACCCCGCGCCGGTGAGCGTCTGCAGAATACCGGTTTGCACGCTGCCGATGCCGCTCGGTGTCCCCGGAAGCATCGCCGCATCGGAACCCGACAAACCAACCGCACTGTTGCCGCTGCGGTTGATTGCACGAACCAGGGCACGCCCAGCCCGCGGGGTCGGCGCGACGACGATGGGGTGCACCAAGTGCTGCGTGAGAAAGGTGAGATCGTCGAAAAACGTCGTCTGGCGGGCAAAAGCGGTCTCCTCGTCCACGCGGACCACGAACGCTTTCCCGACGAACCCTTCCATTCAACGGACCTCCGTTTGCCTACGTTATCGACGCATTTCTCCTAAAGATAACGCCTCCGCGTTACAAAATGGCGTCCGGCGGTGCTATAACGGCATGGTGGCAGCCTCGTCGTTCGCCGGTCCGGCCCTTTCTTCGTTCGAGCGGCTGTTCTTGGAAGAATACGCGCGCGTCGTTGCGATCGCCTATCGCATAACGGCAGATCGCGACGAAGCCGAAGACGTCGCTCAGGAAGTTTTCGTGCAGTGCGCCCGGCGCCGCATGACCGAACGCGCCGGTACCCCGGCGTGGCTGTACCGCGCGGCAGCGCACGCCGCGCTCAACGCGATACGCTCGCGCCGCAGGCGCAGCGAGCGCGAACTGCGCGCGTTTCGCCTCACGCAATCGGTTGGGCCCGCCCCAGCGAACGCGCAAGATCCGCAGCGGATTCTCGAGGCGGAAAGCGATCGCGCGGCCGTGCGGCGTGTGCTTCGGCGCATCCCGGCGCGCGATGCGCAGATCCTCGCGCTGCGGTACGCGGGGCTTTCGTACAACGAGATCGCGCAAAGCCTGTCCGTCGCCGCACAACAGATCGGCACGCGGCTGGCGCGCGCGGAGCGCGCTTTCAGAAAGGAAATCCAACGTGAAGCATCTTGACGACGGAGCATTGCGGCGCGCGATCGATGAACCGGGCGACCTGGGAGCGCAAGAGCGGGAACACGCGCAAACGTGTGCCGTTTGCCGCGAACGCGCCGGCGAGATCCTCGAAAATGCGCGCTTTGCCGCGAGCCGTTTGAGCGGCGAAGTCCGAAGCGAAGCCCTTCCGGCACTGCAACGGGTGCAGGAGCGATTGGATGCGCCCGCGCAGGCCGTGACGTTCTACCGTCCTCTTGCGGCATGCGCCGTCGCCGCCGCATTCGTCCTAGCGCTCTTTTTCACGCCGCTAGGCGGGTACGCGCGCTCGCTGCTGACCGTTTTCGAACCGCAGCAGTTCCAGCCAATCGACATTACGCAGAGCGATCTTCGCGATCTGCGTTTGCTCCCGCATGCCGACGACATCGGCACCATACGTACGCTGCGCAAACCGCAGCGCACGTATTACGCGGCGATCGACGGCGCGCAGAAGCACCTCGGCTTCACCGTGCTGCGTCCGACGGTATTGCCGGCGCATTTCGGCACCGTTCACTCGTTCTCCACGATGACGCCCGGCGACGCGGCTTTTACGTTCAGCGCGAAAAAGGCGCGCGCGTTCGAAGCGCGCTCGCGCAAGGCACTGCCGCCGATGCCTGCCGTGCTCGACGGAACCTCGATGCGCGTCGAAACGGGTTACGTATTCAACGCGCATTATGAAGGCAGCGGTCCGCAAAAGCGCGCGTTTTTCGAAGTGATCGAAGCGCAGGCGCCGCGGGTCACCTCGAGCGGTGCGCCTGCCGGCGTGCTCGAAAACTACGTGCTCTCGCTGCCGAACATTTCGCCGCAACTCGCAAATCAAATACGGGCTTTGCGCGACATCCGCACTACCGTGCCGGTTCCCGTGCGGGTGGACAAGCAAAGCGCGCGCCGCGTGCAGGTGCAAGGCGTACAGGGCTTGGCAGTCGGCGATAACACGGGACTGGGAGCCGGCGTGCTTTGGCAGAAGAATGGTATCGTCTATGCCGTTGCCGGACCGCTGTCGATGAACGACATCCTGGCCGTTGCCGATGGACTGCGCTAGCGTCGACGTTCACCGTCTTACGAAGCGCTACGGGCGCATCGAGGCGCTGCGCGATCTCACGCTGCGCATAGACAAAGGCGAGATCTTCGGCTTTCTAGGGCCGAACGGCGCGGGAAAGACGACGTCCGTGAAGATGCTCGTGGGGCTGGCGCGTCCGACGACGGGGAGCGGAAACGTATTGGGCTTCCCGCTCGGCGACCGCCGCGCGAGATTGCATCTGGGATATTTGCCCGAACTTTTCCGCTATCCGGAATGGCTGACGGCGCGCGAAGTGCTGCGCTACCATGCCCACTTGGCACGGATGCATGGCATCGAAGGCGAGATCGCAAGGGCGCTCGAGCGCGTCGGTCTAGCGGCGCGCTCGAACGATCGTGTCGCCACGTTCTCCAAAGGGATGCAGCAGCGGCTCGGACTTGCCGTCGCGCTGCTCGGCAAGCCCGAACTCGTCGTGCTGGATGAGCCGACGTCCGCGCTGGATCCGTCCGGACGTTTGGAAGTGCGCGAGATTCTGCGCGAACTCCGGCGCGCGGGCACGTGCGTATTTCTGAATTCGCATCTACTTACCGAAGTCGAGCAGGTCTGCGATCGCGTTGCAATCGTGACGCGCGGGCGCGTCGTCGCGCACGGAACGATCGCTCAGATTTTGGGCGAAGGCCATGGCGTGCGCATCCGCGCAAGCGCAAACGGCACGCCGCTCGATCGCATCCTCGCGCGTTTCGGCCGCGTCGAAGTGCAAGCGGACGGCGCGACGGTACAAGGCTTGGCGCAAGACGGCATCCCCGCCGTCGTTGCGGCGTTGGTCGAAGCCGGCGCCGCCGTGTACGGCGTCGAGCAGCTGACGGCGACGCTCGAAGAGCGGTTCCTGGAAATGACTGCGGAGCGCGGGTCGTGATAAACGTTGCATTGCTGACGTGGCGCGAGATGTCGCGACGCAACTTCTTTCTCGGCGCGGCGGCGGCGACCGCAGCACTGATTGCGGTAACGGGCTGGGGATTCTGGTACCTTGCACGCATTCACACCGCGCGCGGCACGCCCGTGACGCACTTGGAAGTGCTTTCGATGAGCGCCGTGCTCGTGATCCTGATCTCGTATCTCTTCAACTTTCTGCTTGCGGTTGCAGCCGTATTCTTGGCGGCGCCTTCGCTCGCGAACGACATCGAGAGCGGCGTGCTGCTGCCCGTGCTCACTCGGCCCATCTCGCGCGTAGCGATCTTTTCCGGGAAGGCGATTGCGCTTGCGGTGATTATCGCGCTGTATGCGTTTCTCACCGGCGCGTGCGAATTCGTCGTGATTCGCGCGGCAACCGGTTACGTGCCGCCGCATCCGGCGCAGGCGGTAGGGTTTTTGACGCTTTCGGGCCTGGTCATGATGGCGCTGGCGCTGCTTTTGAGTACCCGCATGGCGGCACTTGCCGCCAGCATCGTTTCGGTCGGACTTTTCATCATCGCAAGACTGGGCTCGACCGCGCAAAGCCTCGGGATTCACTTCGACAATGCTACCGCAACGCACGCGGGCACGCTCTCGCAGTTGCTGCTTCCCAGCGATGCGATGTGGCAAGCAGCGCTGTTCAACCTCGAGCCCGAGAGCATGGTCGCGGCGATGAGCAATTCGCACGCGTGGGCCGGACCGTTTTTTACGACGGCTCCTCCGCCGCTTGCGATGTTCGCATGGAGCGCTGCGTGGATCGTCGTCATCGCGGCGTTCGCCGCGCGCAGCTTCGCGTTACGCGACTTCTAAATTGTTTACGAATTGCATCGCCGCTTCGATGCTGTCCGAAAGCCAAAGCTCCGCGGCTTCCGCCGCAGCCTGAATCACTTTCGGCACCAGCGCTTGCTCGTCGCTTGTGAACGGGCTGAGGACGTGATCGATCCCCGTGTCACCCTGACCGTTCGATACCTCAGGGCTACGGGTCGGTCTGCCGACACCGATTCGAATGCGCGGAAAGCGGTCCGTCATCGTCGCGATGATCGATCGCATGCCGTTATGTCCGCCGTGTCCGCCGAACGGGCGCATGCGAACCTTCCCGAACGGCAGATCCATGTCGTCGTAAATCACGAGCAAATCTTCGGGCTGCGTACGGTACCACGACGCGAGCAAGCGCACGGGTACGCCGCTGTTGTTCATGAACGACTGCGGCTGCACGAGGACGATCTTACGGGCGGAATCGTACGCTTGCCGCGCGTCGTCTTTCTTTTTCCAATTGTCGATGGACAAGCGGCGCGAAAGTTCGTCGATGACCAAGAAGCCGACGTTGTGGCGCGTGCGCTCGTACTTGGGGCCGGGATTGCCGAGGCCGACGATCATCCGCACGGCCTCGGCAGGACGGTGCGCTATTCCTGGGCTCCCTCGGTTTCGGGTTTGCCGACGAGCTCGGGCTGCGCTTCTTCGAGCGCCGGAGCGCCTGCAGCCGCCTCGGCTTCTTCGAGCGCGTGCGCGGTCTTCGAGGATTCGACCGTGACCACGATCGCGTCCGCGGGCGTGAGCAGCTTCAATCCAGCCGGCAGTTTGATGTCGCCTGCGGTGGAATGCTCGTGAATGCCGAGCTCCGTGACGTCGATTTCCAGGTGATCCGGAAGCTTGTTCGCGGGTCCTTCGACCTCGATTTCGTGCACGATGACGTCCATCACGCCGCCGAAGTTACGAACGCCGTCCGCGGTTCCGACGGTCACGAGCGGCAGCTTCGTGTGCACGGTTTCCGTCGCCGAAACGCGCTGCAAATCGATATGGATCGTTTTGCGCGAGACCGGATCGATTTGCACCTCGCGAACGAGCGCCGTGTCGAGCTTCCTTCCGGCGAGTTTGATCTCGATGAGTC
The DNA here is from genome assembly GCA_035294905.1 of Vulcanimicrobiaceae bacterium. Classification (GTDB taxonomy): domain Bacteria; phylum Vulcanimicrobiota; class Vulcanimicrobiia; order Vulcanimicrobiales; family Vulcanimicrobiaceae; genus DATGJX01. Next base: position 23,439 of record DATGJX010000256.1, read on the forward strand.
CCGTCCGTCCGCCGCGATGCAGCAGATCGTCGAGCGCGCGGCGGTCGACCGAAATGGCTTCGTTCGAGCCGTGGCCGTAGAGCACGCCCGGCACTTTGCCTGCGTGGCGCAGCGCGCGCGCTTTTCCGGAGCCGGCGCCGTCGCGCCGTTCGATGACAAGAGACAGATTTTGTGCCATGGAGAATCCTTTTTACGAAACAATCACCGGTTCCGGAACCGGCTGCGAGTCACTCATTTTTTTTTCGGCATCGTCGGTAAACAGCTCGGAGACCGAGCGGTTCGTGGTGATGCGGTTGATTGCGTCGGCGAACGTCTGCGCGATGGAGAGCTGCACGAATTTCGGATGCTCGAGAATCGCGTCGGGAAACGGAATCGTATTGGTGATGATCACGCGTTCGATGGGTGAGTCCTCGAGCACGGTAATCGCGTCGCCCGCAAAGATTCCGTGCGAGGCTACCGTGTAGACTTTGGTGGCGCCGCGCGCAAGAATCGCTTCCGCTGCTTTGGCAAGCGTGCCGCCAGTGGAAATCATGTCGTCGACCACGACCGCCACTTTTCCCCGAACGTCGCCGACGATATCCGTGACCTCGGAAACATCGGGTTCCGGGCGGCGTTTGAAGACGATCGCCAGCGAGCTGTTCAAGCGTTTCGCGAACAACTCCGCGCGGTGCACGCCGCCGGCATCGGGTGAAACCACCACGATGCGGTCCTCGCAGAGGCCTTCTTTCTTTAAATAGTTGCACAGCGTGGGCATCGCCATCAGATTGTC
>DATGJX010000257.1:0-25857 GCA_035294905.1 Vulcanimicrobiaceae bacterium
GCAAAATGCGCAGCGCGTTTTCACGGTCGGTGGGCCAGCCCCAGATGCCCGGACCCGTCAATCGCATCGCGCCGTATCCCATGCGATGCACGTCCAGATCGCCGACCGCGATCGTGCCGGCCACGCACGCGGGTGATTGCACTGCGCGAATCTCGCTCAGGGGAATTGCATGCGTGCGCGCTCCCGCGCCGTGCAACCGGTAAGGCGTCGTCTCCGCGCCGGAAACGATCGGCTGCAGATACACGTGCTGCGGATCGTTGTCCACCTTCTCCAACACGCCCTCGTAGTGCATTTCGCCGCGTTCGGCCTGCGGACGCGTCGTCACGACGACGCGCTTGCCGAAATACGGCTTGACCTCGTCCAATCTCATAGGGGGTATTGTACCCGCGATTACCACGGCGCTGGCGCACGCGGCGTAAGCCACGCGAAAAAGTCCCGTTCCGCAAGGGGGCTCGCGATCGCGAAGCCCTGAAGCGCGTCTACGCCCTGAATGCTAATCCATTGCCGGTCGGCGGCCGTTTCGACGTGCTCGGCGATCACCAGGCACCGCAAATGGTGCGCGTATTCGATGATCGGCGGCGACCATTCGTTTCTTCCGATCTTCACGAAATCCAGGTTCAATTGAGCGAGCGTTCCGAGCGCGATGTCACCACATCCGAAATGCGAGAGGCCCGCAAGAAACCCTTTGGCTCTGCATTCACGGATGAAGTCGCAGTAGGCGTCCGGCTGAGTAGCGACCTGCTCGGCGCTGAACTCCAGTGCAACGGGCGGATCGACTGAAAGCGCCGCGTTCAGGATGTCGTCATTCGGCTCGTAGACGTTCACGTGCAATGCAATGCGGGAGCCTTGCAGCACGCGCGCAGTATGCTCGTGTGCCCTTCGCAAGATCAGCGCATCCAGCGCGTTGACCAAACCCTGATCGCGCGCGGCTTCCAGAAACACTTCGGGCGGACACATCCCTTCGCGCTTCAACCAGCGAGGAAGCACTTCCGCACCGATGGTTTGCCCTGTGCGCGCGGATACGATCGGCTGATAGCACAGCACGAACTGCTTGTGAAACGTTTCGGCATCGATGCTGATCAACGGACGTTCGATGTGCGCCGCGCGTGCGGAGGCCAGCGCATAGGTGCCGCGGCGCTCCGCCTTTGCGCGATACATGGCGCGATCCGAGGCGGTGAGAATTTCTTCGGCACTGCGTCCGTCGCGCGGATACACGGCGATGCCGATGCTTGCCGAAGCGCCAAAGCGCGCACCATCCGGGACGACGATCGGATCCTGTAAGCTCTCCAGCAACCGAAGCGCAACCAGTTCGAGTTCCTCTTCTCCCTCGGTAATCGAGATCACGGCACAAAACTCGTCGCCGCCCAAACGGCCGCAAACTTCGTGCTTGCGCAAGACGGACTGCAGCCGCTTTGCAATTTGCCGCAGCGCCGTATCGCCGACCGCATGCCCGTACTTGTCGTTGATGCGTTTGAAACCGTCGAGATCGATGTACAGCACCGCCACTTGACCATGATCGCGGTCTGCGGCGTACATCGCGCGGCTCAAGTTTTCGAGAATAGCCGCGCGATTGGGCATGCCGGTGAGCGGGTCGGTGCTTGCCTGCGCGATGATCGCGCTTTGACGCCGCTGCGCGCGCAACAGCGGCGTAAGCGAAGCAACGAGCAGATCGAAATACTCGCGCTCGGACTCTTCCATGAAGGTGCGGCGAGGCTCTTTCCACCCCAGGCTCAACACGTACGCGCGATCGTCGACCTCGAAAGGCCAAAACAGGAGGGAACGCAGACCAAGGCGCGCGACCACGGGGTGTGAGGCAACGTCTTCGTCTTGCGTATCGAAGACGAGCCGCGGTTTCGGCGAGGTGTGTTGCGATGCGATGGCGTTCTGCGGCGCATCGCCCCCTCGCGTCACGCGCACGACGCACGCATCGTCGTTCCCGTTCGAATGCGCGTTCCCAATCTCGGCATACTGCGCGTTCAAGGACTCGGCTACGTCGGCGAGCATTCCGCGAATTTGATCGAGGTGCGATTCCGCGAATACACCGGTTTCCCGCAGCGCCTTGAGCCGCTGCAAATGCAGCCGTACGCGCTCCTCGTTCGCCGAGGGAATGTCGCCGGAACTACCCAAGGGGGTCGTCGACCCGCAAGACGAGCGAGCGCAACATCGGTCTATCCACGCACATACAGAGGGCTGGTCTTTTTAGATACCACCCAGCCGGGCAATTAAACGTCCAAGCGCTATTCCGTCTGCTACATTACAAGGCGGTCAGCTCGAAAGTATGACGAGTTTTCCCCCGTTTTGCGGGTCGCCCGGCAGCGAGATGACGCTCACGCGATATGAACCCGAGGTGCCGTCGAACGAAAGGCCGTTTCCACTTCTTCCGCGGATGCTTCCGCTTCTTCTGCGGCGATCGACAGGCGCTCGTTGGTGCTGCGCAGCTCGGCGTTCGCGGCCGCCAGTTCTTTGTTCGCATCTGCGTTTTCGATGCCGCACCGGTCACGCGTACAACGTTCGAGCGATCACGAGCGCTCAACGCAACCCGCTCGAAGCCGCAATGTGGACGTCGCTGCGCATTCTCGAGGAGTGCGCCGACTTTTTCCGCCGCATGGCTCGGCGCGCCGGCGAACGCGGCGACCGACAAACGGTCGAACGATATTTACGTCAGGCGGAGGAACACGAAAACGAGAACGACCGGCTCAGACAAGCGCTGACGGCCGTGGTAACTCAACGCCGCTCGACAGCGTCGTAACGCACACGAACGCGAGCCTTTGAGCGCTCGGGCCGAGCCCGGGGAGCGAACGCGCAACGCCCGCGCGGTTGTTTCGCAATGCATGCTGCACGGCTCCGACGAGCTGCGCCGTCGCAATCTGCGCAGCGAACTCATTCGAACACAAGAGAATGGCCGCAGGCCCGTCCACGGGAATCGTTCCGGTTTCACACGAGTCGATGCGGCGTGCCGCGGGGACCGGTCCGCTGACCGGCACGCGAAGCGGCAGCGGCAATCCCTCGACTGCAAAACGCAGATCGTCGGACCCCATCACCGCCAACAGCATGCCGCGTGCATCTTCCTTGCATTGCCGCATGGCCTCGTGCAAGTTCGCCTGCGGCGCGAGCAGCAAGAGTTCCGCGAGCGCGGCCGCGCGCCGATCGTTTTCGCGTTCGAGGATTACGATGGCGACGTTCTCATCGTCCGACCGCACGCAAACGGATGCGCGGGCTTTCTGTCCTTCGAACGCTTCAACTCTTGATTCGCCGAGCGTCGCGTCGCGCCACCGCGTACTGCGCCGTGGTTCCCGTAACGATGAAACGATTCGGGCGGTGCGCGCGCACAGCTCGCTAAGCGCGTCGAATTCCGGCTGAAACATCGGCTGAATCGTCGAGAACGCGACGAGCGATCCGACGATGTCGGTTCCCGTCGCGATCGGCAGCGCGGCCGCCGAAACCGGGTCTAACGTTCGAAGATGCCGCGCGTATTCTGCGTTGTCGAACGCTTCTTCGAAAAACACGTCGGTCGCGTGGGTGCGCGTGATGACCTCGCCCGTCATGAACGGCGTCGGCCAGTGATCACCCAAAACCGTGTTGATCGGCGCGTGCGCCGCATGAACGCCCCCCAATTCATCCGCGAGCATAACCGACGCTGCATCCGCGCCCAGCAGAAGCGCCGCCTCCGCGCACGATTGCGCAAGTTCCGGGAGATCACTGCAGCAGCGCAGCCGGTGCTCCATGCGCTGAACGTTCGCGTGAAGCGCTCGCTTTCGCGTCCGGAACACCAGCGCTGCACTCGCCTTGAGCGCCCGCAGGAGCTCCGCTTCATCCGAATTCGTCGGCAGACAGCAGTCGACCAGCGTTCGAATCTCCGGACCCGGATCGCGATCGATGAAATACACGATCGGCGCATCCCCGATCTTCGCGGCATGGCGGAGCGCGCGGAGCGAAGAAAACTCGGCTTGCAGCGCTCGCGCTTCGAGCAGCACGACGTCGATTTGGTCCTGTTCCAGCATGACGAGCACGTTTCCAAACGTCGGCACGCAGACCAGCGGCCATGCGCGGCGCCGCGCGAGCGACCCGAGCCGCTCACCTAGTCTCGCGTGGGCTCCCAGCCAGGCGAAACGCGGAATTCGTTCGCTTGCGGCCGCAACGCGCGCAGACGGCATCGTGACGCTCTGCAGCGTGTCCAGAAATGCTTGCTGCGAGGGATTGCAGTCCTGCTCGCGCAGCGGTGCAACGGCGACGTGGCGTTCGCTGCCTATCATGAACGGGACCGCTAGCGCGTGCCGCTCACTGACCGGGTTGGTGATGAGCGAAGCTCGGCGCGATGCGAACAGGCGGCGCAAGGGCCACCGAGGCCAGCTGCGTGCATCCGGATCCGGATCGCCGATCGCGTGCACGAGCACGAAGCCTTGGCCTTCGCGCGAAAGAAACTGGAGCGCACAGCAAAACAGCGCGGGGTCCGCGCAAATGAGCTCGTCCATGAACCGCCGGACGTCGGCGGCGGTCGCATTGGGATTCGTCGCGTCACGAAACAGTCGTGGAAGCGCGGCGAATCGTGCGTCTAAGACCGCCTCCTCAGACATGCGCCGTTCTGCTTCAAGAACATGCCCAAACGATCGGGCGAGACTTTGCGAAAGAGCTGACGCAACGAGATTTCGATGATCGAACTCTCGCTTACACGTTCCTCGAACGCAATGCGCCGCAGCTCGGCTCCCACTTCCGCTGAGATATTGATCGAAAACTTGAGGGCGTTCGCGCACTCGCCGATTTCGGGCTGCAGTTCTGCCGCAAGCGTGCGGCCTCGCGCCATTCGTGCCATTCTTACTACTTAGCCTTTCGCCTCACAACGTACTGCTTATTCCACGGTACGTCCATAATGCGCGGTACTAATCGCTGCGCCGGCACATTCGATCTCGGCGTGGCCCCGCTCGCCACTGGTTACTTGCGAGCACGGTTGCATCCAAATGCAGGACGCCGGCGCCCGCAAGCGTGTCGGCGGCTGGTTCCAAGCGAATGACGTGCCGCCCCGCAACGGGCGCGCCATACAAAGAACACCGAGTTGCCCGGGGGCATCGAATCGTTCTCCCAAAGCCCTGACACAATTCACCGATGGTGCCGCTCAGGGCGATACCCGCGCCGTCGAAAGCAATAGTGGCGGGGAGTGTCCGGATTGCGATCGACCGATTGCGCCGTCGCAATCGCTTTGTCGTAAAAATGCTGCTGACCGGTGTATTTCCAAAGCTGCACGCCGTTCCAAAACATGTCCCCGTTCACCGACGCAAAAAAAGGTCCGTAGCGCACGATCGCATCGTCGAGATACTGTCGATTTCCAAGTCGCGCCGTACACAAGCAAATCACCGCGCTCCGCACGCATTTCGGCCTGCGGCATATTATCGGTTGCCGCCGCTCGAATCGTAGTAAACCCGCAGCAGCGTTTCCTGGGCCTGCGCAGCAATCTGCGCATTTGTCACCCTGAGCGTGTCGAAGGCGGCGGCATAGCCACGCGAGGACCGAAGAACAATAAAAAAGTACGGCGAGCGCAAAAGCGCCGCGGCGAGCTGCCCGCCCTCCAACCCAACACACCCCGTGTCATGGTGAGGTATCGAACCACCCCGAGCGGAGTCGAGGGGGATGCAAGGCCCCATCGCGCCAAAAGGGCTGGACCGTGTCAATGACCGACCGCCGCACTTCCCTTGCCGAACTGCGCCATACCGCCGCGCACGTACTGGCCTATGCCGTTCAGGATCTGTTTCCCGATGCCAAGCCGACCATCGGCCCGGCAATCGAAAACGGCTTCTATTATGATTTCGATCGGCTGCAGCCGTTCACGCCGGAGGATCTCGAGCAACTCGAGCAGCGTATGAACGAGATCGTCAAGGCGAACTACGAGATGACCGGTCAGCGCGTCACGCGCGAGCAAGCCGTCGACCGGTTTGCAAACAATCCTTATAAGGTAGAGATCGCCCGCGAAATTCCCGAGGGTGAGCCCATCACGCTGTACACGATCGGCGAGTTCACCGATCTCTGCCGCGGCGGCCACGCGCATACGACGGGCGAGATCGGCGCGCTTAAGCTCATGAACGTCGCCGGCGCGTATTGGCACGGCGACGAGCATAACCCGATGCTGCAGCGCATCTACGGGACCGCCTGGTACACCAAGGAAGAACTCGACGCCTACCTGCTCCAACTCGAGGAAGCGGCCAAGCGCGACCATCGCAAGCTCGGGCAAGAACTCGATTTATTCAGCGTCGAGGAAGAGGCCGGCGGCGGCCTCATCTTCTGGCATCCGAAGGGCGCCGTGATGCGCGGCATCGTCGAGAATTTCATCCGCGAAGGTCTGCGCGAGCGCGGGTACGAGCCCGTCGTCACGCCGCACGTCGTGCACGAAAAGCTCTACGACATCTCGGGGCACCTAGAGAACTACGCCGAGAACATGTTCGGACCGCTCGAGGTCGAGGAGCAGCGCTTCCGCCTCAAGCCGATGAATTGCCCCGGCCACATCCTTATCTACAAAAGCAAGCTGCACAGCTATCGCGAGCTGCCGATCCGCTACTCGGAATTCGGCACCGTGTACCGCTTCGAACGCAGCGGCGTTCTGCACGGCCTTACGCGCGTGCGCGGTTTCACGCAGGACGACGCGCATTTGTTCTGCACGCCCGATCAGCTGCAGGGCGAATTCGAGCAAACGCTCGACGAAGCGCTGCGTCTGATGAACGCGTTCGGTTTCAGCGAGTTCGAATACGCGCTTTCGACCCGCGAGCCGCACCTTCGCACCGAAACGGATCCCGTCGGCGAAGAGGCGATCCGCAAAGCGCTGGAAAGCCGCGGCCTGCCATATGTCATCGACGAGGGTGGCGGGGCATTCTACGGACCCAAGCTCGACATCATGCTGCGCGACGCAATCGGGCGCAAATGGCAGCTCGGCACCGTGCAAGTAGACTTCGTGCTCCCCAAGCGCTTCGATCTCAAATACCGCGGACCGGAGCGCGACGAGACGCCCGTGATGATTCACCGTGCGCTCGCCGGATCGATGGAGCGCTTCTTCGGTATTCTCATCGAGCATTTCGGCGGCAACTTCCCAGCTTGGCTTGCGCCCATTCAAGCGGTCATCACCCCGATCTCCGAACATCAGCTCGATTACGCGCACGGCGTGCGCAAGGCCCTGCACGAGCGCGGATTCCGGGTCGAGGTGGACGAATCGAACGAGAAGCTCGGCAAGAAGATCGCCGTGTGGAAGACGCAAAAAGTCCCGTACATTCTCGTGGCAGGCAAACAAGAGGCCGCGGACGGCACGGTTAATGTAAACGAGCGCGGCGTCGATACTAAACGCAGCGCAACGGTGGAGCAGTTCGCCGGCGAACTCCAAACGAAGGTTGACACGAAACAGTGAAACGCGCAGTTATCGCATTCGCCCTCGTCGCACTGGCGGCGTGTTCGGGAAACTTCGACACCGGCACAAACATGCCGCAGCAAGGCGGTATGCCGCCGGTCTACGGTCAAACGCCGATGCCGCCCATGAATCAAAACGGCCTGCCGATAAACCAGTTTACGCCGCCGCCACCGTCGCCGGGACCGGTCGCCACCGCAAGTTATCTCATCGCCGACGCCAAAAAGGGCTTCGCATGCCCGCAAAGCAGCGACGGATACGGCTGCTCGTTGAGCTTCAATCTCCCGCCGCCGACACCCACGCCTTCACCGGGCGCGAAGAACGCCAATAGCAAGCACGCGGCGACCGCGTCACCGTCACCTTCACCCTCACCCACGGCATCGCCGTCACCGAGTCCGTCGCCCGATCCCTCGGCCGGCGCGAGTGCCGGACCGAGCTCAAAACCCAGCGGCAGCCCGAGTCCGACGCCGACACCGCCGACGATCACGCTGACGGCACAAGCGCCGCCGAAGGACGCACCGCAGATGGTGCACATCCCGGCGAACACGCTGGACACCGTTCCGCTAATCATGGTCGAACTCACGACGAACGACGATTTCGTTCTGGACGGTTGGGTGAACGCGCAGTTCACGCTGCCGAAATCGCAAGTTGAAAATCGCGGCTTTGCGATGCAACTGTTCCAAGTGAACAAACACAAGCACAGTTCCGATTACAAACCGATTTGGACGTTCGACAAATCGGTGCTCAACGACGACACGCTGACGTTTTCATTCGAACCACCCAAGATGACGATTGGCAAAGGCAGCACGTACACGCTGGTGCTGTACGGTGACGACGAGTCCACGCAGCCGTCAGCCTCGCCGCTCCCTTCCGGCATGCCGCCGATACCGGGTGCGTTTCCGGGCACCTACCCGACCCCGACCATGATGCCGACCGGCGGTATACCGATGTCGATGCCGACGCCCGGCAGTGATCAAACTCCATAGACTTTAGCGCCTACCGAGCACTAGCAGCATCCGCTTCGCTGAGATTTCTCTCGGTGGGGCGGATGCTTCGCAGTTTCAATCAGGCCTACTTGGGCGTTATCACGCCGCTGTATTTGCTCAGCCGCGGCGCGAGCGCGGCGGAGATAGGCGTGCTCGTCACCATATGGACCAGCGGTACCGCGCTTCTCGGTTTTGCCGCCGGCTTCGTGGGCGATCGCTTCGGGCGCAAAACGGTGCTCGCGCTCTTCAGCATTTTTGGAATTGTCGCGCCCTTTGCGTTCGCGTTCGGCATGCCGCTGTGGGTGCTCGCGATAGCCGGAGCGATCGGAGCAATCGGACGTGGCGGCGGCCCGGCGGCAGGCGGCGCGTTCGGACCGTTCTATTCCGCCGAGCAAGCTTTGGTGGCCGAGCATATCGATCCGAAGCTGCGCACGCGCGTATTCGCGGCGTTTTCGATGATCGGCTCGATCGGCGGCGCGTTCGGCTTCTTGCTCACGTACGTTCACGATTACCGGTTGATCTTCTTCATCGCCGCGGCTATCGGCGCGTTATTGCTCGTCTCGATTGCCCCGATACGCGAAACGGCTGCCGCACAGGATGACCCGCGGCCGGTGCGCGTGGAGTTCACACCGCTCTCGAAACGCACGCGCGCACTCGTTTCGCGCTTCATCGTAACGAACGCAACGAACGGGTTGGCCGTCGGATTTCTCGGCCCGATGCTCGTGCTCTGGTTTCACCTGCGCTATCATGCGCCGGCGGATAAAATCGGCACGATCTACATGGTGATTGGTTTTTGCACGATCGTCTCGTATTCGCTCGTGGGACGCGCGGTCGAACTCATCGGCGGCGCCGTTCGCACCGTCGTGAGCTTGCGCGTCGTCTCGTGCGCGCTGCTCGCCGTGCTGCCGTTCATGCCGTCGCTGTGGCTGGCGGGAGCGGTCTTTCTGGTTCGCGTGCTGGTGAACGCCGTCACCGTTCCGGTGCGGCAATCGTACGTCATGGGCATCGTTGCGCCGCACGAACGCGCGCGCGTTGCCAGCATTTCAAATCTTCCCTCGCAGTTTGCGAGCATGGCGGGCCCGTCAATTGCCGGCATCATGCTGCACTCGATTTGGATCGGCGCAATGTTGGAAGCAGCCGCTACGCTGCAGCTGTTGAACGCCGGCTTGTACTGGACGTTTTTTCGCGGCACCAAGCCGCCTGAGGAGCGAGCGGAGCGCTAAGGCGGGTACCTTTACGGCATGCGAAACCTTCAAGTACTCATACTAGCGGCGGCGTGCGTCGCCTTGCTTGCGCCGGCTTCGGCGCAAGACGAGTCGCAACCGCACGTAATCAGCGGAACGATCACGTCGGTCAGCGGACACTTGGTCACGATTCAACAGAGTAACGGATCGATCGTCGTGAACGACCAGCCCGCATTGAACAACCAAATGACCGGAAACGTCGCAGTCGGACGCCAAGTCGTTGCGCGCGGATACTGGCAAGGCGGAACGTTCTTCGCAACGAGCTTTGCAGATTCAAACGTGTACGGCTACTCCGGAATGGATGAACCGGGCAACGGACTCATTGGACGGCTGCGCGGTGCAGTTCGCGGAACGATCACGAACGTCAGCGGACATCTCGTCACGGTGCAGGGCACCGACGGCAACTCGCTTGCGATCAACACGACCCCGGCGCTCAATCGGAAGCTGAGCGGCAACGTGGCAACCGGACGTCAAATCGTGGCTATCGGTTACTGGAGAGGAGGGACGTTCTACGCGACGACCATCGCCGACGCAAACTCAGCCGGTGATGAAGACGTTCCCGATTTCGGTGCGTTTCGGCACATTCCGGACAGCTTGAGCGGAACGATCACTGCCGTTAGCGGCGCTACCGTTACGCTGCAGCAAGCGACGCGCTCGATTGACGTGAACGACCAGCCGGCACTCAATAACAAGGCCACCGGAAACGTTGCGGTCGGCCGACAGGTGATCGCCAACGGTTATTGGTTGCACGGTACGTTCTACGTCACCAGTTTCGCCGACGCAACACCGTAACGCCGCGACGTAGCGGATATTAGGCCGCGCAGCCGAACCCGTCGCCCAATGAGCACGACGGACGCGATGCGCGGCCTCACGCCGCAGCAGAGAACCACGTTCATCGCGAGCTTCCTTGGATGGTCGCTGGACGCATTCGACTTTTTTCTCGTCATCGTCACCGTTCCGCATATCGCGCATGATTTTCACGCCGCGGTCAAAGATGTGGCCGTCGCCGTGACGATAACGCTGATGTTGCGTCCGGCCGGCGCGCTGATCTTCGGCTGGTTAGCGGATCGCTACGGCAGACGAATTCCGCTGATGGCCGACGTCGCGCTCTACTCCGTTCTCGAACTCGCGACGGCGTTCTCGCCGAACCTTACGGTGTTCATCGTCCTACGCGCGCTTTACGGCGTGGCCATGGGCGGCGAGTGGGGCCTGGGCGCGGCGCTCGCGATGGAGTCTCTGCCCGCGCAAAAGCGCGGGATTTTTTCGGGTATTCTGCAGGAAGGCTATGCCGTCGGGTATTTGCTCGCGGCAATAGTGCTCGCTGTTTTGTACGTGCACATCGGCTGGCGCGGCATGTTCGTGATCGGCGTGCTGCCCGCGTTGCTCATCTTCTACATTCGCAGCTACGTGCCGGAATCGGCCGCGTGGCTGGCCGGACGAGCGCAGAAGATCGCGGGGGGTGCGGATTCCATCGCGCAGTCGATCAAGATGCGCTGGCCGCTCTTTATCTACGCCGTCGTCTTCATGGCGGCATTCAACTACATGTCGCACGGCACGCAGGATCTGTATCCGACGTTCCTCTCACAACAGCATGGCTTTTCGCCCGCCCTCACGGGCACGCTTACCGCCATCATGAACGTCGGGGCGATCATCGGCGGCGTGCTGTTCGGATGGCTTTCACAGCGCTTCGGACGACGCAATATGATCATGGTGTGCGTCGGCTTCGGCATTGCCTTGATTCCGCTGTGGGCGTACAGTCAAACGGCGGTTGCGCTCGGCGTAGGTGCATTTCTCATGCAGGTCGTCGTGCAAGGCGCATGGGGCATTATCCCGGCACATCTGAACGAAATCTCGCCCCGCACGATGCGCGGAACGTTTCCGGGGCTCACCTATCAGCTCGGCAACTTGATCTCGGCCAACGCGCTGCAGCTCGAGGCGGCATTTGCCGCCGACAAATTCCCGACACCTTCAGGACACCCGGATTACGCCAAGGCAATGGCTGTCGTCGCGATCGTCGTATTCGTCGCAGTCTTCATCTTGGCGGCAATCGGCAACTTCGTCATTCCGGAGCGCCGTCACGAACCGTTCGTCAAGCCCGCGGTTCGATCGTGAATATCTCCGCGTTACGGCGACGCGACGCGTGAGCGCGCCATACTTCCTATCCAGCGGTACATGACGACGATCAGCACGGCGAACGCAATGCCGCCGACGATCTCGGATGGGACGAGGAACGAATCGGGAACGAGCGCGAGCGGTGCGCCTTTCTTACTGAAGTAGATGATTGCCGAAAGAATCACGCCGAACAAACTTTCGCCGACGATGAGTCCCGAAGCGAGCAGAACGCCAAGGCGTTTGCCGAACTCCGGATTGCTCGTGCGATCCATGAACCGGTTGTAGAACCAGCCGATCACTGCACCCGCGGCCGCGCCGAGCGTCGTCGACGTCGGCAAATAAATCGCCAATCCGACAGCGAGCGGCGGCAGCTTGCGTTTCTCTTTGCTGGTGGCGCGTAGCACTTCGTCGATGACGATCATTGCGATCCCGACCAGCACGCCGAGCGAAATCATCCCCCAGTTGATGTTGCCGCTGATGACGCCTTTGGCAAGCGTCGAGATGAGCGTCGCTTGCGGCGCAGGCAGCGGCGTTGCGCCCGCGGCGCCGTGCGGGCCGCCTGCAAAACCGTACGAAGCGTTGAGGACGTTGAGCACCGGTGGAATCACGAGCGAGCCGAACAGCACGCCGACGATGAGCGCCGCCTGCTGGCGCCAGGGCGTCGCATCGACGAGTTGGCCCGTCTTCAAGTCTTGCAGGTTGTCGTTGGCGATCGTTGCGGCACTCAGCACGACGGCAGTTACGAAGAGCGCGAATGCGACGAGCGCGTCCTTCGTCGATCCCGTTGCGCCGTGCGCAACGAGCAGAATGATCAGCGAGATACCGATGATCGCCAGAATCGCAAGACCGGATACCGGACTATTCGAGCTGCCGATGAGGCCGGCCATATACCCGGCAACAGCCGCAACGATGAATCCGATCACGACCACGTAGATCACCGACGCGATGACGAGCGGCACAATGTCGTTGCCGAGGGATCCGCCGTGCAAGAACGCCACGAGCAGTACCGCCATCGGCAGCAAGCACGCGATGCTGATAATCGCGACGAGCGTGATTGGAATGTCTTGCTCCGTGCGATCCACCAAGTAAGCTTGCCCGCGCGCGCGGCGTCGCGACGCTTCGATTGCCGCAATCAATCCGGTCCATACCGGAATCGCAAGGCGCGCAAGCGACCAGATCGCGGAAATGCCGATCGCGCCGGCGCCGATGAAGCGCACTTGGTGCGACCAAACAGTCGTCGCGACGGTAGCGGCGTCACCCGCTGCCGGATGCAGCGCCGTAAGGATGGGCACGAACACGCCCCATGCGAGCACGGCGCCGACCAGAAACGCGATACCGACGGCAAGTCCGATCAGGTGCCCCGCGCCGAGCAGTGCAAAGGACAGCGGAAAGCCGATGCCGCTTGCGGAGGCGCCCGCGCGAAAATAGTAGTCGATTTCGCTTGCAAATACGCGCGTCGCCGCAACGCATGCAAACGCCGCCGAGACGATGCCGCCGCCGATGACTGCCAGCAGCCCGGCTTTGCCTTCAGCCGCGCCCTCACGCGAACCGGTGCCCACACGCAGAACTTCCGCGGCCGCGACGCCTTCCGGATACGGCAGGTCGGAGGTCGTAACGAGCGCCCGGCGCAGCGGGATCGTGAACATCACACCGAGCACGCCGCCGACCACGCAGACGCCGAACGCCGGCCAGAACGGAAAGCCGCTCCACCAGCCGACCATCACCAGACCCGGCAGCACGAAGATGATGGAGGATAGCGTTCCTGCCGCCGATGCTACCGTCTGCACGATATTGTTTTCATAAATCGTGCCCGTCTTGAACATTCGCAGGACTGCCATCGAGATAACGGCGGCCGGGATGGACGAAGCGAACGTGAGTCCGACTTTTAGCCCGAGATAGACGTTCGCCGCCGTGAATACGAGCGTGATTACGGCGCCCAGCACGAGACCGCGGACAGTGAGTTCCAGACGCGCGCTTGCGGCGTCGGTGGTAACCGCGGCGGGCGCGGCGTCGGAATGCAGCATGGCGGCTCGTTAGCTTTGCGGCGGCTCAGGCCCTACTGCTCGCGGCGCAGACTAGATATTTCTTCCCTTGTTCGGGCGGTACGAAAGGCATAGCGTTGGTACACGCACTTGCGAAGGAGAGCCCTGTGAAAAGACTCACGACTCTTGCCCTGTTCGCTCTTGTTAGTTCGCTATTAGCGGCCTGCAGCGGCCAAAGCGGCGGTTCAATTCCGTCGCAGCCGCAAAGTTCTACGCAATCGCAGTCCGTCTCCCAGCCTAGCACCACGCGAACCGTGCAATCCATTCCGTCCACGCATACACTGAGCCCCGCGCAAATCAATCATTGGACACCGATGTACACGGTGATAAAGTCGCCGAATCTCGACCTTAGCAAGATCGATAGTGTGGGCTTCATAAGGAACACGATTCCGTACTTCTCGCGTTCCGTCATATCGCCGCTCAACGGCAAGACCTATACGTCGAGAATCGTCGGCGCCGACCCCGCGACGAGCAACACGACCACTGACGTGGTATACGTGCCGATCGTGGTCGTCTGGAAGTTCCCCGACGGCACCGTGCTCGATCCCAGAAACGCCGCCTGCAACGACAGCGTCTCCGTGGAGAATCGGTTCTTCAAAGGACCAAGCTTCAACGCCCAAAACGTTATGTCGAACGGCATCCAGGTAGGACCGGCGCAGTTGAACGACGCGGATCAGCGCGCCGAATTCTGGTCGGAAGTCAGCACCAACACCAGCTATCACACGAACCTGGTTACGTTTAGTCCACCGGTCGTTCTGATCGAGAACGCGCCGTCAGGATCGCGAACGTTCGGCGGCGTTTGTTCCGGGGCCGGTCACCGTATCGGCACGATCGACATCAACGCGTTCGACAACATCATCATCGGCATCGCCAACGCGTATTCGTCGCCGACAGAAATACCGATGATGCTCACCTACAACGTCTTCCAAACGGTTGGCGGCGGATGCTGCGTCATCGGCTTCCATCAGGCATACAGCCGCCCGACGGGAACGCAAACGCTTGCAATTGCCGCATACAACGATTCGGGCATTTTCAATGTCCCGATCGAGGACATTCACGCTTGGAATCACGAGATTGGCGAACTCTTCAACGACCCGTTCGTCACCAATTTCGTACCAGCATGGGGCCACGTCGGCCAAGTCGGCGGATGTCAGGATAATCTCGAAGTCGGCGATCCGCTAACCGGAACGCCGTTCATCGTCGTACGCAACGGTTTCACGTATCATCCGCAAGAACTCGTGTTCTACGATTGGTTCTACCGGACCCCATCGGAAGGCACGGGCGGCCTCTACTCGTTTAGAGGTTCATTTACCGGCGTCCAAGGAAAGTGCACGCCTTAGTTCCTAAGGCTCAGAAACAAAAAAGCCCCGCTTCGGCGGGGTCTTTTTTTTGCCGGTGACGAGGCCGCCTCTAGATATTTCTTCCCTTGTGAGGCACACCAAAGAGCATTAGCGTTGGAGAACGCAACATAGTGAAAGGAGAGCTTTGTGAGAAGGTTCGCAACCCTTGCTTCGCTCGCGCTTGTTTCTTCGATTTTGGCAGCTTGCGGTGGTCAAAGCGGCGGTTCGATGCCGGCGCAGCCACAGATAGAGACACCGACGCAATCGCAGCCCGCCCCACAACAGCAAAGCAGCGTGGGCACAACGGCTCAGCCGGATTCGACTGAACCGCATGCTCGTTTGAACGCATACTACTACGTGCCGAAGCCGCCGAACATCAACTACGGCGACATCGACACGGCGCAATTCGCGGCAACGACGCTTCCGTTCTATACGCGAAAGGTGACCTCGCCGCTCAACGGCAAAACCTATACGCTGCACGTCGTCGGAAAGAACCCAGCGACAAGCACCGCTACGACCGACGTGAAGTACGTGCCGATTGTCGTCAAGTGGAAATTCGGCACCACTACCGTCGATCCGACCAAGCCGGGCTGCGGCGATACCGTGTCGGTTGAGAATCGGTTCTTCAAGGGACCGAGCTTCAACGCCGTGCCGCTGACCTCGAACGGCGTGAGCGTTGGTCCGGCGCAAATCAACGACGGGTTCCAACGCGCGGAGTTCTGGTCGCACGTCAACGGCGACGGCTATCACACGATGTTGGTTGCGACCAAAACGACGCCGATCGTACTCACCGAGACCGCAACGGGTACGGAAGAAGAGGCCGGGGACTGCGCAGGCAAAGCCCACGCGCTCTGGGGCATTGACATCAACACGTTTGATTCAATCATTCAAAGCATCGTAAACAAGTACGCGACGCCGACGGAAGTACCGCTCGTGCTTTCGTACAACATCGTGGAAACGGAAAGCGGCGGCTGCTGCGTCATCGGTTACCACAACGCCTACGTCCGAACGACCGGAACGCAAACATATGCGATCGGCGCTTACACCGATCCAGGCCTGTTCACCGCCTCGGGCATCGCGGACATTCATGCGTGGACGCACGAGATCGGTGAGCTATTCAACGATCCGTTCGTGCAGAGCAATAGTACCGTCAATCTCGTGCCGGCATGGGGCCATGTCGGCCAGCAATCCGCGTGCCAGGACAACCTGGAAGTCGGCGATCCGCTCACTGGAACGGCGTTCACCGTTACGTACAACGGCTTCACGTACCATCCGCAAGAGCTGGTATTCTTCGACTGGTTCTTACGCACACCGTCGGAAGGTACCGGTGGAGTCTACTCGTTCGAAGGAACATTCACCACAGTGCAAGGGAAGTGCAGCTAGTGCCCACATAGCCGCACGGCAAGAAGACCCCGCTTCGGCGGGGTCTCCTTCTTTCTTTACCGTCCGATGAGCGCGTGCAACTGCGAAACCGCCGAATCCGTTTGCGATCGCAGCAGATCGTACGTTGCGTACTCAGCTTGCGTCGGTGCCTGATACGCCGTATCCAGCTCGTTCATCAAAAACCCGAGATAAGTGCGCAGCCGCACTTCATTCATCACGTCGCCTTCGCTGGATTGGATCTTCAACTGAATCAGGTTCCCGACGGCCCGATCGATTTGCGCGCGCTTTGCAGCGGATGCGTGCGCGCGCGCAGCGAGTGCATCGTCGATAGCCGTGTCGAGCGAGTTGAGTGAGTCGCGAATTTGCATCGCAAGTGCCAAACGCTTCGCCAGCGCATCGGTCGCCGGATGCAAACGCGGATCGACGGCGACGTCGAACGATTGCCGAATCGTCTGACCGCCGTAGGTCAGAACGGCGGTGTACGTGCCGGGCAGAATCGTCGGTCCCTGCGGGCTGTCCGTGATATCGTCGGACGTCGGCAGGTGGAAACCGGGTACGTCCGCAGCGGGAGCGTAGCGCATGTCCCACCGGAACAGGTTCATGCCGGCCTCGACGGCAGTAGCCTGGCTCAGCGCGTACGCCATTTGGTGCACGTCGTCCATTTCCGAGATGTCTTCGGGGGAGGGCTTCTTCTCACGCTTCGATTTCAAGTGGAGCGAGAAGCTGCGCACCGTTTTTCCGCTTGCGTCTTCGAACGAAAGCGATACCGGCGTCTTGCCGTCGTAGTTCGACGGCAAATTGAAAAACACGGCGGCGCCGTAGTCCGGGTTGTCACCGCTGCCGGAACCTGAAGCCCCCCCGCCATACGCATGCGTAAGCCACGCATTTTCCGGCGCAAAGAGCAACGCGCGCCCCTCGACAGGCTCGGGGTGGTTCGACGAAGCCCTGCCCTGAGGCATCGAAGGGTCACCATGACAAAGTTGCTCGAGGAATTTCAGATTGTCGAGTATCCAGAATGAACGCCCGTGCGTTGCCGCAACGAGTTCGCCTTCACGCGCGTCGATCGCGAGATCGCGTACCTGTACGTACGGCAAGTTCAGTGAAAGCGGCTGCCACTGCGCACCGCCGTCGTAGCTCGCGTACACGGTGCTGCGCGTACCGGCGAAAAGCAGACGGGGTTCCCGCGGATCCTGCCGTATCACGAACACGAACTGACCGCTCGGCAACCCGCGCGTGATTTGCGTCCAGTGCGCGCCGTAGTCCGTCGTCATGTACACATACGGGTGAAAGTCGTCCCACATGTAGCGGTTCGCCGTCAGATACGCCGCCGCTCGATTGACGTGCGACGGCTCGATGCTGCTGATCTGTGCCCACTGCGGCATCTGCGGCGCCGTGACCACCTGCCAATGCGCGCCTGCATCGGTCGTGACATGGACCAAACCGTCGGCCGAGCCGGCCCACATGACGTCACCGGTGAGTGGCGACACGGCAAGCGCGGAAATATCCGGAAACGTTTCGGCATTGGTCTCGTCGAGAGAGATCGGTCCGCCGCTCGGCCCTTCCGTTCGCTTGTCGTTCCGCGTGAGATCGGGGCTGATGGTTTTCCAGGTCTGTCCGTAATCGTCGCTTCGCATGACGACCTGCGAGGCTTCGAAGAGTACGTGCGGATCCACCGGCGAGAAAAAGATCGGATGCGTCCAACTCCACCGGTATTTCAATTGCGAGCTCCACGCACCCGACTGGTACAGCGGCCACGGCGAAACGTTCTTCAGCTCGCCGGTCGGCGTATTCAAGCGCGCAAGATAACTGTAATACCCGCTGCCGTACGTCGTGCCCGGCTCGCCGGGCTGCGGCGCGACGAACGTGCTTTCGCCTTGCGCGACCGTATGCCACGCGCCGAGCGTCAACCCTTCGTTCGACGCGCTCGGCCCTTCGTACGCGCCTTCATCCTGCTGCGCACCGTAGACGTGAAACGGAAATTGGTCGTCGAGCGCGACGTGATAGAACTGCCCTGTCGGCTGATTATTTTCGGTGCTCCACGTATTGCCGCCGTCCACCGAAACCTGCGCACCGCCGTCGTTGCCGAGGAGCATGATGTTGGTGTTGCGCGGATTGACCCAGATGATGTGATGGTCGCCGGGCGGCGTCAGCGCTTTCCACGTCTTGCCGGCGTCAGTCGTTTTGTACACACCGTCCACTTGCGGTGCGAACGCGACGTTCGAATTCTTGGGATCGACGAAGATTGCCATGTAGTAAAACGCGCGCTGGCGCAGTTTGTCCTCGCCGTTCATGCGCTTCCACGTCGCGCCGGCGTCAGCGGAACGAAAGACGCCGCCTTCCTTCGCCTGCACGATGGCGTAGACGACGTTCGGATTACTCGCCGAAACCGCTACGCCGATTTTGCCGAGCAGCCCGCGCGCGAATCCGGGGTTCGTCGAAATCTTCGTCCAGTTCGCGCCCGCATCCGTCGACTTATACAAGCCGCTGCCGGGGCCGCCGCTCGTGAGTCCCCAAGCCGTGCGCTGCGCTTGCCACATCGACGCGTACAAGACGTTCGGATTCTTCGCGTCCATGACGACTTGCGCGGCGCCCGTCGTATCGTCGACGAAGAGTATCTTCTTCCACGTTTTGCCGCCGTCGGTCGTTTTGAAGACGCCGCGCTCGGGATTCGGTTTGAAGACGTGACCCATCGACGTCGCATAGACGACGTTCGAATCGCGCGGATCGATGACGAGCGACGTAGTCATGTGCGTGTCGCGCAAACCCGCGTACGTCCACGTCTTGCCCTCATTCATCGTTTTGTAGATGCCGTCGCCCGGCGCAAAGTCTTGGCGGATGTCTGCCTCGCCCGTTCCCGCGTAGATGATCTTCGGATTCGACGGAGCAACGGCAAGCGCGCCGATGCCGTATGCATTCATCGGCAGCTTGCCGTCGGTGATGTTCTCCCACGTCAATCCGTAGTTGGTGCTGCGCCACACGCCGCCTTGCACGGCGCCCATGTAGAACACGCCGGGTTCAGTTGGAACACCCGCGACGGCGACGACGCGTCCGCCGATGTACGGACCGATGCTTCGCCACTGCAATTTGCTCGTGAGTTTGTCGGCGGGCGCCGCGCCGAGCAGCGCGGCCGCGAGGGTTACGGCAATCAGGCGCTTCATGAAGCGCCGATTATACGCGGTCGGGCGAAATCCGCCCTATTGCACCATCGGCGGGCCGCCGATGTCGCGCCGCGAGCGCGGCGTGACGTTCTTCTCGACGGTCTGCGTTGCGAGCCAGACGAAGAACATGCAGAGCAGCGTCAGCAGCACTGCGTCGTCGAGGAACCCGAGGACGGGAATGTCGGCGAAGACGTCGAGCGGCGAAATGATGAGCAGCGCGATGGCGCCGGTCGCGATTTTCAGGCCGGCCGGTACGCGCTCATCGCGCATCAGCGGCCAAGCGCGCCGGAAGTTGCGGGCTGCCGAGAACAGCAGACGGGGAAGTGCCATATATTCGTACTATCGTCCGAATATGGCGGATGTTTCAGGCCGAGTGCCGTGGCGCAACGGCGGCGGATGGACGCGCGTGCTCGCGCAGTCGCCGGGGCGCGAGCCCTTCGGATGGCGCATCTCGATCGCCGAAATCGAGCGCGACGGCCCGTTTTCCGATTATACGGGCTACGAACGCACGATCGTGGCCGAGGATGCCGGCTTCACGCTTGAATTCGCCGACGGCGAACGCGTCGATCTGCAGCCGCTCGTCCCGTTCGCCTTCGCGGGTGAACGAACGGCGTTCTGCCGTCTGCATGCTGCGCGCGCATCGGCATTCAACGTGATGACGCTGCGCAGCAACTTCGCGCATGAAGTGCGCATCGTCGACGGCGAGATCGAAGTGAGGCTGACCGAGAAAGGAAATGCCCGATGAACATCCGTCCTGTTAAATCAACGGATTACGAGCAATGGCTGCCACTCTGGGACGGCTACAACGCCTTTTACGGCCGCAGCGGTCCCGACGGCGCTCGCGCCGGAGATCACCGACATGACGTGGTCGCGCTATTTTCTCTTGCATCGCAGCACCATTGCGATTGCGCCATCATGCTATCCGCAAGACTTGTTCACCGCGCAGACGCAGCGCGGAAAGGGCGTTGGCCGCGCGCTCATCGAGGAAGTGTACGCGTGGGCGACTGCCGCCGGGTGTGCGCGCGTGTACTGGCAAACCCATGAATCGAACGCCGTCGCGCAGCGCCTCTACGACGGCATCGCCGAACGCTCCGGCTTCATCGTATACCGGAAATTCCTGATGTAGGCGCGCTCGCGCGCCGTATCCTTCGATAGCTCAGGATGACACACGATGCCTTTTTTCAGTCACGGGGCGAATACGCGTACGAGTCGTACCTAACGTGCATGATTCGCAGCATCATCGCAGCGCTGCTCGTTGCGTCTTTGGGTCAAAGTAGCGGCACCATTCGCGGATTTTCTCCTTCGCAGCTTGCCGCCGAGCACGGATATGAAGCTATCATCAATTCCTCGCCGAACGCCGGGCAGGCGACGCGCGACGAACTCGGCATGGCCTCGTATGTGCATCGCATGGGGCAGTCCGGCGACAAGCGGTCCGCGGTGTACTTTCGCGACCAGTTGGCGAAGGCCGGATGGGATGCGAAACTCGTCGAGTACGACGTCGCAATCGCGTATCCGACGGTTGAAACGCTGACGCTTCTAACGCCGAAGCGGCAAGACGTCGACCTGTACGAGCCCGCCGTTCCCGGCGATCCGTACTCGCAAAACCACGCGGCGATCGGCAAGCCGTATTCCGCGTACGCGGTCGACGGTGACGCTGCCGGGCCGCTCGTCTACGCGAATTACGCCAAGCCGGACGACTTTGCGAAACTCGCCGCGATGGGCGTTTCCGTTCGCGGCGCAATCGTCGTCGCGCGCATCGGCGGCGGCGGAAGCCTGACGGGTAAAGCCTATGAGGCCGCAAAGCACGGCGCGAAGGCGGTGCTGCTGTTCGCCGACCCGATGACGGGCGGATACTGGGACGGCGACGTTTATCCCAAAGGGCCGTATCGTCCGCTCGGCGGTGCGCTGCGCAACACGCTAACGCTTCTCGACGATCCGGGCGATCCGACGGCAATCGGCATTCCGGTTCCGGGCGCCAAGCACAAGCCGTTTTCAGCGATCAATCTTCCGCCGATTCCGGAAACTCCCATAACCGGTTTGGTCGCGCGGCAATTGCTCGCGGTCATGGACGGCCCGGCCGTTCCGTCCGACTGGCATCCGGGCTTTGCGATGGCGGTGCATACCGGCAGCTCGGCTCGCGCGCATTTCGTCATCAAGTCGAAGCGTTTCATCGGCCCCATTTGGGATGTCATCGCAACGATGCCCGGCACCGACCCGAATCAAATGGTCATCGTCGGCGGCCATCGCGACGCATGGACGTACGGAGCGGTCGATCCTATCAGCGGAAGCGTCGACATGCTGCAGCTCGGACGCGCGTTCGGAAAACTCAAGGCGCAAGGTTGGAAGCCGCGCCGCACCATCGTCATCGGATCGTGGGACGGCGAAGAGACCAATCTCTTCGGCAGTGCGGAATGGGTGTATCAACACGAGGCGCAGCTGCGCACTGGTCTCGTAGCATACATCAACACCGACGAAGTTGCGTTCGGTCCGCGATTCGACGCGTACGCCACGCCGGATTTGGCCGGGCTTTTGCGTGAAGCGGCGGATGCGGCAATCGCGCCGGACGGAAAGAGCTTGACGGCGTACTGGAGTGCGCAAGATGCGAAGCGCGACGTACATGCGGCCGGCGCCGGCAGCGATCATGAGGCGTTCGTCTATCACGAAAGCTTGCCCGCGGCAGGCGCCGGTTACGGCGGCCCGTTCGGCACGTACCATTCCGCATACGACGACCCCGCGTCGCTGCGCATTCTCGACCCGGGCATGCGCGAAGCGGACGCCGCCGCGCGCTATACCGGATTGCTGGTATTACGGCTAGCGAACGCGGCGTATCCGGACATTCGCCTGAGCGATATCGCGACCGCCGTGCAGCAGCGTATAACGCAGGCAAAGGTCACCGCGTTGGCTTCCGATGCGCAGGCGTTCGTCACGGCGGCGACGGCGCTTGACGCGGATGCGGATTCCGCGGTCGCGCGCGGCGACGATACACGAGCGCAAGCCGACCAAACGCGTTTGCGAAACGCGGAAGCGGCATTTTTCCAAAGTGACGGCAGCGAGTGGAACCGCTCGCTGCTTTACGGCACGGGCCGCGGCGCGGCTATCTTGCCGGGACTCGAAAAAGATCCGCAAACAATCCATGCAGCACTGCGCGCCGCCACGGCTGCGGCGGCGATCCAATGAACGGAGCAGCGTAATGATCGTCACCACCACGGAAAATATCGCGGGGCGCAAAGTTTCTCAAACGATTGGACAAGTGTTCGGCGTCGTCGTCCGCAGCCGCGGGTTGGGCGGAAACATCATGGCGTCGTTGCGGTCGCTCGTCGGCGGCGAGATAAAGGAGTACACGCAACTGCTCGAAGAGGCGCGCCGTCACGCCGTCGACCGCCTCGTGCAAAACGCGCAGGCAATGGGCGCCGACGCAATCACGATGATGCGCTACGACTCCTCGGAGATTGGTGCGAGCATGAGCGAGATCGTCGCATACGGTACGGCCGTCAAGCTGGAGCCCATGTAATGCTGCGGGCGCTGGTCGCCGTAATCGGTTTGGCCCTGTGCGCTGCCGGCATCTACTGCATCGTTGCAATTCACGCCCTCATCGGCCCCGGAATCTACATGTTGATCCTCGGCGCGATAATCTCGCTCGGCTTATTCCTGGAACCGCACTATCGCGGGCGCATTCGGCGCTCGTCGGGCTCGTGGCAATCGACCGGAGAAAAGTTCATCGATCCGTCCACGAACAAGATGGTCGAAGTGTTCTACAACGCGCAAAGCGGTGAGCGCGAGTACCGGGAGGTCAAATGATCGCAGCGATTCTGTTCGGCGCGCTTCTCACGGTGAACGACATCGTCGCGCAGCATCCGGTCGACGGCAACCCGCCCACGGCGTTCACGTGGGCACCGAACGGCTCGGCGTACGTATACAGTATGGCCGGGACGCACGAAGGTTCGCCGCCGGTCTTGTGGCTGCACGAGATGCGCGCCGGGACGGACCGGCAGCTCTTTCGAGCACGTTCCGAGCAGCGCGGTTCCCGCTCGCGCGAAATCGCGGAGATCGTTTGGTCGCACGACAGCCGCAGCATCGCGCTGATCAATGCGGGCTCGCTGGAAACGATCGAACCGGCGACCGGACGTGAAGTGCGCCTCGCGCAGGATGCGGACGATCCGCAATGGTCGCCCGACGACCGTCGGATCGCCTACGTGCACGAGAACGATTTGTATGTCGTCGATCCCTCGACGCGGCGCGTCACGCGCCTGACGCGCAACGGTTCCGATACCCGCATCAACGGCGATCCGGACTGGCTCTATAGCGAAGAGATGGATGTCGAGCACGCATTCGCGTGGTCGCCGCACGGCAACCTCATCGCGTATCTCTCATTCGACGAGTCACCCATTCGGCCGTTTCCCATCGAAAACTATGTGCCGCGCATTAGTGTCATGGAAGAGCAGCGCTATCCGCTGGCCGGCGACAAAAACGCACGCGTTTCCCTGAACGTCGTCGACGTTGCGACGAGACAGTCGCGGCTGCTGTACGACGGCGGTCCGCACGACGAATACGTGCTCTCGTTCACGTGGTCGCCCAGCGGCGGCGTGCTGCTCGACCAAATCATGGATCGCGCGCAGAAGCACCTGCGATGGGTCGCATTTTCGCGTGACGGCTCATCGCGCACGGTCATGCGTGAATCGGATCCGAAATTCGTCGACGTGCAGCCGGTTCCGCATTGGTCCAAAGACGGGCATTCGCTCTTTTTGCTGTCGGAACGCCAAAACACGCAGGCGCTGTGGCGAATCGACGTTGGATCCGATGCGGCGCACCGCATCACCGGCAACTACGCCGTTCTTTCCGTGCAGCGGCTCGACGACGCGAGCGGCTTCGCGTACGTTCAAGCGCAGTATCCGACGCGGCGCGATCTCTCGTTTCTGCGCGTTTCGCTCGAAGACGGCAGCATCCTCAACCTCACGCCGGGAAGCGGCAGCCATAGCGTCGTCCTCGCCGAGCACGCGCCGAACTTCATCGAAACCGATTCGTCGTTCAGTACGCCGCCGGTGATCGCTCGGCGTTCGCTGAGCAGCGGTGCGCGCGCGGTCGTTTTCCGAACGCCGGATCTCTCGCGCTTTCACCTTGGCACGGTTCGCCCGCTCGAAGTTCCCTCGCAATGGGGAACGCTCGATGCGCAGCTGGTGGTACCGGCGGATTTCAATCCATCGAAACGCTATCCAATAATCTTCACCCCGTACGGCGGACCGCTCGGCGTCGATACGAATGAAACCGTTAACCGTTGGGGTGGGCTGTTTCCATTTCTGCTCGCGCAGCACGGTTATCTGGTATTTACGATATCGGGTCCGGCGTCGTACATCGATCGCGCGTCGTCAGAGCGTATGTTCTATCATCAAATGGGCTTGATTGCGATGGCCGGCCAGCTGGCGGGCGCGAGCTGGCTCAAGAAACAGCCGTACGCGGATTCCGCGCGCTTCGGAATCACCGGCTGGAGTTACGGCGGATACCTCACAGCGTTCACCATGACGCACGCACCGGACGTCTTCCGTTCAGGTATTGCGGGCGCACCGCCGGCCGACTGGCACTTTTACGACACGGCGTACACCGAACGCTACATGGGCAAACCGTCGGAGCAGCGCGCAGCATACGTCGCCACGTCAGTGATTCCCGCAGCGGGTAAGTTAACCGGCTCACTGCTGATCTTGCAAGGCACGTCCGACGACAACGTGCACTTGATGAACTCGCTCTCGCTGCTCGACGCGTTCATGCGCGCAGGCAAACGCGTCGATTATTTCGTGTATCCGGGCGAGCGTCACGGTCCGCGCAAGATTATGCACCGGCGTGACATCTATTCGCGCATGCTCAACTGGTGGGAACGCACGCTCGCGCGCTGAAACAGTCTTCGTACCGTCTCCGATGGAGGCTTTGCAGCATGAACTCTGTCGTGCGCGTAAGCGCAATCCTCGGACTAGCAGGCGCTTTGTTGATCGGCGGCATCGTCACCAGCGCGCAAAGCAATGCGCCGATTGCGGGTGTGAAAGTCACCGCCGCTTCGCTCAGCCAAACCGAGCCGACCACAACCGACGCGCGCGGTTTTTACTCGCTCGTTGCACTTGCGGCCGACACGTATACCGTCTCGTTTCAAGTTTCCGGTTATAGCGCGGTGAGCGCGCAGGACTGCGAACCATACTTGTCATGGTGAGGTATCGAACCACCCCGAGCG